>CAMDHE010000155.1 GCA_945898095.1 Roseateles toxinivorans
GGCGTGAACGGACGCTTGTAGGCGAAGTCATAGAAGAAGCCATGCTCGATCACCGGCCCGATCGTCACCTGCGCCTCGGGGAACAGCGACTTGACCGCATAAGCCAGCAAGTGGGCGGTCGAATGGCGGATCACTTCGAGGCCATCGGCATCACGGTCGGTGATGATGGCCAGCTGGGTATCGGCCTCGATCAAGAAGCTGGTGTCGACCAGACGAGCCTCGTCGCCACTGCCGACACGGCCGGCCAGCGCGGCTTTTGCCAGCCCTGCGCCGATCGATGCGGCCACTTCGCCAACGGTGACGGCCTGCGGAAATTCACGCTTGGAGCCGTCTGGCAATTGAATCGAAATCATGAATCGCTCCGGAAAACTGATCTATCTGTCTGGGCAGGAAAAAACAAAAGCGCGGACTGCTGCCGCGCTCGAAGGGCCTGCGAAGAAACTTGTTGCTTCGAATTGTAGTCAACCTGGATTCGATAGTTGGATGCGGCCCCCGAGGCGATCAGAAGGGGCCGATGGCCCAAACTTCGGTCGAGCCTTCACAGCGGCAAGGCCGCGACTGAATCCTGGCTGCAGGCTTGGGCGAACTCATCGCGCAGGCGCTGGCTCTCGGCGATCGCGCGCAACCAGGCTTTGGCACGGGCCGGCACATCATCGCCGTAATGCTGGAAATCCTGGCGATCCGGCAGCTTGTTGCGCGGCAAGCTGCGCACCCATTCGGGATGTGGCGCGAGCAGCACCAGGTTGTCGAGAAAGGCGCTCGAACGATGCCGGTGCTTGAGCGCTTTATCGAGCCAACCGGGAATGACTTGTCGCTGGAAATGGGGATACAACACTAAGCCCTCCCCGGTCATCGAGGCGTAATCGAGATGCAAGTGATAGTCGGTGATGCCGCCGTCCCAGTAAGCGCCACGCGGCGCGCCGGGGATGTCGTGCACGGCCTTCAGCCAGAACGGGATCGAACAACTGGCCAGCAGCGCGGCCTGGAAATTGCCGGTATCGAGCGTGACCTGGCGACTGCGGAAATCGTTCAAAGGCACCGGCATGCCCGCACCCGGCCCGGAAAAAACCACCCTCTCGATCCAGTCCCCAAGCGCGCGGCGCGAGAGCAGATTGGCCGCGAAGGCGCCGGCATAGCCCAGCGGTGTGCGCAAGCGCCCTTCCCGGCCCAGGATATGGCGGCCGCGCGAAGTGAAGATATGCAGGCGAAAACGCGGATGGCTGAGCAGATGGGCCTCGCGCCCGCCAAAGCATTGATCCAGCTTGGCTGCAAAGTCGCGGCTGACCAGTTCCGCAGTCGGGCTTTTACCGGGCAGGCTGTCGTAGCGCTGATTCACATAGTCATGCGTCAGCCGGGCAAACTCGGCCTCGGTCTGTTGCGCATTGCGCGCCAAGCAGGCCGTCGCCATACGCCAGGCGCCGATCGAAGCGCCCAGCAGATGCACCTGATGGCTGCTGTTTGCCAGCCAGTCACCGAAGATGAACTGATCCAGCGGGCCGAGGATCAGCCCTTTCGGCCCGCCAGCAGCGGCCGGGATCAGTTGTATATCCTCAGGCCGTAAGCCACGCTCGGCCAGGCGAGCCAGGGCACGCGGGCCGGCGAAGATCTGCAAGGCCGGCTGGGTCATCGGCTCACAACTTCATTTCCAGATTCGCTCCGAAACCGGTTCTGCCGATACGGCTCGACTGGCTGCCGTAACCACTGCTGAGCAAGGTCTGCGTCTGCGCAGTCAGCGGCGCCAGGTTGTTGGCGGACAAGCGCAGCGACATCTGGCGGCTGAACATCCATTGGGCAAAAACGTCGATCGCCCGGCTGCGCGAACGCTCCAGCGTCTGCACCAGGGTCTGCTGGGTCTGGTAGCCCGGCGTGATCGCCAGGCTGGCGCCGGTGGTCAGCGGCAAGCCGGCGAAACGGTAGTCGAAACCGAGGTTGCCCGACCAGGGCTGCTGCCCGTCGAGGCGATTGTTCGGGCCCGGCAATGCAGCCACTTGCGAGCGGTAAAAGCTCAGCGCGCCACGCAGGTTCAGCGCCTGCTTCGGCTCGAACAGCGTCGGCAGCAACTCGCTGGCGCGGCCCTTGATTTCAAGCTCGAGCCCGCTGGTCTGGGCGGTCGAGAAATTGCTCGGCTGCGAAACCCAGCGCGGCACGCTCGACCAGGCCACCGGCTCGAGCAAGGTGACATTGCGGACCAGGTCCTTGACCTGCCGGTGGAATACGCCAACGCTGATCAGCCCGCCGCCGGCCAGATATTTCTCGAACGCAATGTCGAGTCCGGTCGCCAGTTCGGGCTTCAGACCCGGATTGCCGACGCGGTCAGGCGAGAGCTCGGTATTGCTGCCGGCCGCATCAGGAAACAGGCTACTCAGCGAAGGTCGCGCCAGCAGGGATGCCAGATCGGGTGCCTTGTAGCTGCGCGTCAGGCTGGCACGAATCAGGTCGCGGCCTTTCGGGTCGAGCTTGTAGTTGAGATGCCAGAGCGGCGTGACCACCGTGCTGAGGTTGCTGACCGGCAATGCAGCGCCGCTGCTCTCGGTCGCAATGCGCTCGGCGCGCAGGCCCAGATAGGTCGACCATTGTTTCGAGATCTCCCATTCGTCCTGCACAAACAGCGCCTGGCGCTGGATGCTGGCAGCAAACTGGCCGTCAAAAGCGGGCAGTTGCAGTACACCGAGAATATTGACTTGGCGTGTTTCCTCGCGTTTGCGCGCTTCGAGCTCCCAGCCCAAAGTCAGGCTATGGTTCTCCCCCATGGCCTGGGCATATTTGCCAGACTGCGTCACGCTGCGGTCACGGTTGTCGGAATCGGTCTGTTGCTGAGCCAGATTGCCGCGATAAGTCTGGCCATGCAACTTGCCTTGGGCCTCCTGCAGGCCGGCCTTCAATTCGACCCGCTGGGTGTCGCTGAAGCGGTTCACCCATTGCAGATTGCCGCGCAGCATCTGCCAACGTCCATGGGTCTCACCATCGTCTTCAAGGCTCGGCTGACCGGCCAGCACCTGGTTCTGGTAATGGACCCGGTTATTCCAGTAACCGCGTTGCATGAAAGTCTGCAAGGCCAGCGTTTCGGTATCGCTGATCTTCCAGTTCAACCGCGGGCTGGCGTTGATGCCATGACCCCAGACCGGCTGTTCGGCCTGCTGGATCGAGCTCGAAGCCTTGCCGTCAAAGCCCGGCATATTGCGCTGGTTGGTGAACTGGTTCAGGCTGCGCCACTCGAAAGCCGAGAAAGGCAGCGACATTGACAGCGCACCGATACGCTCGCCAAAAGTGAAGTTCGTCGAAGGCACCGGGCGCTGCGCGCTGTAGTTGATCCCGAGACGCAGATCGCGCTGCGAAACCCGCGGCGCTTCTTTCAGGATGATGTTGATCGCCCCCGCCACCGCCTGCGCGCTCTGGTCTGCAGTCGGGCCCTTGGTGACCTCGATGCGTTCGACTTGCGCCGGATCGAGTTGGTCGAGCGCGAAGCCCGGCGGCGCCGGATCGCCATTCAGCAGGATCAGCGTATAGCCGGCGCCGAGGCCGCGCATCCGCGGCGCACCATCCTGCACGCTGACACCGGGCAGGCGCTTCAGCACATCAGCTACGTTGGTGTCGCCGAACTTGTCGAGCTCCTCGCGTCCGTAGAGCTGCTTGGCCACCGGCGACTTGCGGCGCAGATCGATATCGGACTGCGGACGCGAGCTGATCTCGACCCGTTCGAGTCGATTGCCAGGCGGGTTGACCTGCGGCTCGCCGATGCCTGTAGGCAGACCCTGGGCAATGGCAAAGGTTTGGCAACACAGCGCAGCAGCACAAGCTATAGCGGTCAAATTTCGATTCAATGCAAACTCCGGAAATTCAAAAAATGGGTTGCAGCGTAACGGCTCTGGTAAAACCTGTCCTGGACAAGGCGATGAAACGTCAAGACTTGCCCTGCAATTTGGCAAATGCCGCCGCCATCGCATTGCCGCCTGCTGCCGGCTGGGCTGGCGGCGCCGGTCGACCCGCGCGTTCGTTGCGGGCGACCGGGCGGAAATTATTGTCCTCGTTCGACTTGCCACGTTGCAGCGGGGCGTCGAGCTTCATCGTCAGCGAAATGCGCTTGCGCGCCAGGTCGACTTCAAGCACCCGCACCTTGACGCTGTCACCCGTCTTGACCACCTCGCGCGCATCGCTGACGAACTTGTTGGCCAACTGGCTGACATGTACCAAGCCGTCCTGATGCACACCCAGGTCGATGAAAGCGCCGAACTGCGCCACATTCGACACCGTGCCTTCGAGCACCATGCCTTCGACCAGATCCTTGATGTCGTCGACGCCTTCATTGAAGCGGGCCACCTTGAAGTCGGGGCGCGGATCGCGGCCAGGCTTCTCCATCTCGGTGAGGATGTCCTTGATCGTGATCGCGCCGAACTTCTCGTCAGCAAAGGCTTCGGGTCTGAGGCTGCGGATCACATCGCTGCGCCCCATCACTTCGGCGGCCGGCTTGTCCAGCGCTTTGAGAATCCGCTGCACCAGCGGATAGGTTTCAGGATGTACGCCGGTCAGGTCGAGCGGATTATCGCCATCGCGAATGCGCAAAAAACCGGCGGCCTGCTCGAAGGTCTTGGCTCCCAGACCAGTGACATCAAGCAGTTGCCGGCGATTCTTGAAGGCCCCGTTGGCATCGCGCCAGCGCACGATGCTGGCAGCGACCGTTCCCGAAAGTCCGGACACGCGCGACAGCAAGGGTGCCGAAGCGGTGTTCAGATCGACGCCGATCGAGTTCACGCAGTCTTCGACCACCGTGTCGAGCATCCTGGCCAACTCGCTCTGGTTGACATCATGCTGGTACTGACCGACACCGATGCTTTTCGGATCGATCTTCACCAACTCGGCCAGCGGATCCTGCAAGCGGCGCGCGATCGAGACGGCGCCGCGCAGAGTCACATCCATATCGGGCAACTCTTTTGAGGCGAACTCGGAGGCCGAATAGATCGACGCCCCGGCTTCGCTGACAACCATTTTTTCGATCTGCACATCGGGTGCGAGTTGCTGCAAGCGCTTGATCAGGTCACCCGCCAGCTTGTCGGTTTCGCGACTCGCCGTGCCGTTGCCGATCGCGATCAAATTGACCCCATGGGCCGCGCAAAGTCGTGCCAGCGCATGGATCGAACCATCCCAATCGCAGCGCGGCTCATGCGGGTAGACGACCGCCGTATCGAGCACGCGGCCGGTATCGCTGACCACAGCGACCTTGACCCCGCTGCGAATGCCGGGATCGAGCCCCATCACGACGCGCTTGCCGGCTGGTGCGGCCAGCAACAGGTCACGCAGGTTCTCGGCAAAGACCTTGATCGCAACGTTCTCGGCGCCTTCGCGTAGGCGTCCGAACAGATCGCGCTCCAGGCTCAAGGCCAGCTTGACCTTCCAGGTCCAGGCCACCGTCTTGCGCATCAGTGCGTCACCGGCGCGCGCCGCGTGGCGCCAGCCCAGATGGCCGGCGATGCGGCCTTCAGCCAGACCCGGCTGGCCGCTGATCACCTCCTCATCGAGCGCGAGTTTGGCGTCGAGAAACTCCAGGCTGCGGCCGCGAAACACCGCCAGCGCGCGGTGCGATGGCACGGTGCGGATGGTTTCCGAGTAATCGAAATAGTCGCGGAACTTGGCAATGTCGGGGTTGTTTTCGTCGCGTCCGGCCATCAGGCTGGACTGGAAACGCCCTTCAGCCCAGAGCCATTCACGCAACTTGCCGACCAGCAAGGCGTCCTCGGCCCAGCGCTCGGAAAGCAGATCGCGCACACCGTCAAGCACCGCCGCCACATCAGCAAAGCCGCCTTCGGCATTGATGAAGGCCGGCGCTTCAGCCGACGGGTCGAGCGAAAAATCGGCGAACAACCGGTCCGCCAATGGCTCGAGCCCAGCTTCGCGGGCGATCATGCCCTTGGTCCGGCGACGCGGCTTGAAGGGCAGGTAGAGGTCTTCAAGCTCCTGCTTGGTCGGTGCGCCTTCGATCGCCGCGCGCAACTCCGGTGTCAACTTGCCCTGCTCTTCAATGCTCTTGAGCACCGCCGCCCGGCGCAGCTCGAGCTCACGCAAATAGCCAAGACGGATCTCCAGTTCGCGCAACTGGATGTCGTCGAGCCCATCGGTGACTTCCTTGCGATAGCGGGCGATGAAGGGCACGGTGGCCCCGCCATCGAGCAGTTCCACTGCAGCGTGGATCTGCGCCGGCCGAACCTTCAGCTCGGCGGCAATTTGAAGCAGGATTTTGTCCAACAGTCTGAGGTCCGGGTAAAGCGATTGATTTTCCCACATGAGCACGGCCACAGCGCCGCGACGATCCCGCCGCGTTGTCAGGGGGGTATCGAGCGCTGGCGCAAGGCCACAATCTCTAGATGGCCGCCGTCGACGAAGACTTCGATCCGAACCAGCTGATGCAGCAGTTCAGCGAACGTCTACGCGCGCTCGAACAACCGCTGGATTTGTCGATTTCATTGCAGCGCTTGCGCCCCGCTGGTGTTGCCACCGGCCCGCAGCGCTGGGACATGCAGGACATCAGCGACGTCGAGGACATCAGTGAAATCCGGCGCAAGCGCGACCTCAAGGCCAAGGCAGAACTGGAGGCGGCGAACCTGGCCAAGGCCAGAACAAAGCTCGTGCGTTCCTTGGCCACCCTGGTTTCCCGGGCGGCTGATCGGCAAGTCGCCGCCAGGCAGGCCGCCGCCGAAGCCCGCGCCCGCCGGGAGGACGCCGCCAGGGCCGAAACGGATCAATTCCTCCGCAGCGCTATGCCGCGCATCATGCCGATGCCGATGCCTTTGTCGGCAAGGCCCGATGTCCAAATCCCCTTGCCGGCCGCCCCAGCAGCGGTCAACCTGCCCGATCTGGCGATGCTGGTCAAGCAGATCACCAAGCCCGCGGCACCGCTGCCGATCGCCCTGTTCCTGCGCGCCGCTGAGCCCTGAGTCACCCGTTGCGCATCGGCTTCTTGCCTTGTTTCGGACTTCAGGACTGGCTTCTGACCCCGATTCATTACCTGTTAGACGGTGCATGCAATCGAAGTGCCTCCACACTCCATTACACCCGTCCGGCCAATCTCAGCGAGGCACGCAACATATCGTTGATACGGGTCTGCCAGCCCTCCCCGCTCTCACGTAATGCGGCCAACAAGTCCGCATCGATTCGCAGTTTGACAGGCTCTTTTGTCACAAGGGCCTTGGGACGACCACGCGCTTTAAGTTGTGTTCCGTGATATTGATCGGCGGTCTTGAAAAAAGATTCGCTCAACTCAGGCGCGTCATCCGCATCATTCCAGATAGCGGTCGTAGTGGGCTTTTTCGCGGTCATTTGCTTTCCTCATGCTGACAATCCTAGATTCGGCAGTTGACCGCTTCCCACCGCCGCGTAGGCCGCAAGCCGATTGAGACTTCTCTCTCCGCCAGCCTTCACCCAACGGGTGAGAACGCTACGCATCCGATTGAGCCACGCTACGGCACGCTGGCTGCGTTGCTTCTCCTGGTGGGCATCAGCCCACTGCGTCGGCGCGCCTTGCCAACGCACCGCAGCGCAGCCCACTTGGCCGCGTCCAACTACCGGATCTAGGATGATTCGACGCACCTCGTCGCGCGGAGTCCAAACGATTACAACCAAACGATCATCCAGATAGCCTACTGTGATGAATCGGTCTTCGGCGTACTCTTGTCTTGTGTCCTGCCCAGACAAGTGGACGCCATCAAATACCTTTCCAGCATCAGCAAAGTCCAATCCCCGCTCGGCGAGCGTTTTGTCTCGTTTTGCTCCGTCGAAGTCGACTTCCATTGCAATAATGTACACCCATTAAATGTAATTTCAATGGATGTTCACTGACTTACTGGGTGGCAAACTTCTTGCTGCTGGCGCTTCATTGGGGCAACCACTCCAGCTCACCGCGACCAAAACCGCCGGAACACATGACCCTCGTTGGA
>CAMDHE010000156.1:0-7901 GCA_945898095.1 Roseateles toxinivorans
CATCACGTCGGTCGGCGTATTGGCATTCATGCCGAGGAGTTGGCACATCGTTCGAGCTTATTCGAAGAAAAGGCGGCGCAAGCCTTTCAGACTGAATAAATTGCCAGGATTGTTGGTTTCGTTCAAGATCCCGCTCATCCGCTGCAACAGACGCGGGCTGCGCCTGGCGCGCCAGATCAACAGGTCGACCAGCCAGGGATGGGCGTTGACCTGATTGGCGTGCTCATACAGATCGAACTTGGGCTTCAAGGCGCCGTTGCTGCGGCTTGTCTCGGTCCCATCAGCTTGGGTTTTCGGCGCCTTCCAGAGCGGCCCGTACTGAATTGCGCGTGCCCATCTGGAGCAGCCCACCGGCCGAATCGAGGATCGGGTACGCGACCGAACAGATGTGGGAGTTGATGCGCTTCAAGTCGCTGATCAGGTCCAAGTGCAAGGAACTTGTCTCGATGCTCTGGGTGGTGTTGTCTTGCAGCCGGGCAATGTGGGTGGCGGCGTATTCACGCTCGAGTGCGCCGAAACGGGTCTTCTCTTCGAGCAGCCGGCGCGCATCGCGCAAATGACCATCGAGAAACACGCTCATCGCCAGGCGCAAGTTGGACGTCAGGCGCTCGTGCAGATGGCAGATCTCGGCCATGCCGGCATCGGAGAAGCGGCGGTTGGGCCGGATCTTCTTGTCTTCCAGGTCTTGCAGCACGCGCTCGACGATGTCGCCGATCTGCTCCATGTTGATGGTGAAGGACATCACATCGGCCCAACGCCGCCCCTCACGCTCCGAAAGCGCCTCGCGCGAGACCTGCGTCAGGTACAGCTTGATGGCGGTGTACAGCCGATCAACTTCGTCGTCGCGCTTGCGCAATCGCTCAGCAAGTTCGAGGTCGTTGTGGCGCATCACGGGCAGGATGCCGCGCAGCATGGTCTCGACCACATCGGCCTGGTGCAGTGCCTCGCGCGCTGCACAACTGATGGCCAGCGAGGGCGTGGCCAGCGCCGATGCGTCCAGATGCTCCGGGCGTTCGGTGCCCTGGTGCTTGGGTGTACCGATCCAGCGTTCGAGGGTTCTCGCCATCACGCCAGTCAAACCGATAAACAGCACGGCGAGCGTGACATTGAAGGCCAGGTGAAAGACCACCACCTGCTGCGGCACCGTCGGCACCCAATGCTGCAGTTCGACCTGGGCCGGGCCCAGCAGCGGCAGCATCAGCAGGCAGCCGACGAGCTTGAAGACCAGGTTGCCGATCGGCAGCCGCCGTGCCGAGACCGGGCTGTTGGCGGTTGACAGCACCGCCAACAGGCCGCTGCCGATATTGGCGCCCAGCACCAGGCCCAACGCCTCCGTAGCCGGCAAGATGCCCGAACCCGCCAGCGTGGCCGTGAGCAGCACGATGGCCAGGCTGGAGTAGGACAGCACGGTCAGCATGGCGCCAACCACAATATCAAGCAAGACCTCGTTGGGCAGGGCCGCCAGCAAGCCGCGCACAGCGGGCGATTCAATCAACGGGCGCGTGTGCAGGATGATCAACTGCAACGACATCAGGATCAAACCCAGGCCGATCGCCACCCGCCCGAGATGGCCGGCCGTAGTTTTATCGCGTGTGATGAAAAGCACCACGCCGAAAAAGATCAGCAGCGGCGACAACCACGACAGGTCGAACGAAAACACCACCGCCATCAGGCTGGTACCCATGTCCGCCCCCAGCATCACCGCCAGCGAGGCCGACAGCGGCACCAGATTGCGCCCCAGGAAGGAGGAAACGATCAGGCAGGTGGCCGTGCTCGACTGGATCAGGCTGGTGACAGCCAGCCCGGCCAGCACGGCCTTGACGCGCGAGCCCATGCTTTGCGCCAGCACGTGGCGCAGGTCCTCGCCGAAGATGCGCAGCACGCCGGTGCGCACGATTTGCGTGCCCCAGACCAGCAGGGCAATCGCAGCCAGCAGATTCAGCAGGGCAGTCACTTGGCGAACCCGCCGGCCCTTCGCACGGCGGCTACCACGGCAACGAGTACGTCTTGACGTTGGTGAACGCCTTGCAGCACTCCTGCACGCCTTCCTTGACGCCGGTGCCTGAATCCTTGATGCCACCAAACGGCGTGACTTCGAGCCGGTAGCCCGGCACCTCCCAGACGTTGACTGAGCCGACGTTGAGCTCCTTCACAAAACGCATGATGTCGTCCAGGCGGTTGGTGCAGACACCAGATGACAAGCCGTAATCGGTGGAGTTGACTTGCGCAATGGCGTCGTCGATGTTCTTGAAGGTCATCACCGGCGAGACCGGGCCAAAGGTCTCCTGCTTGACGACTTCCATCTCGCCGCGCACGCGGTCGATCAGGGTCGGTGAATAGGATGCGCCGTCGCGCACGTTGCCGTGCAGCAGCCGCGCGCCCTGGGCCACGGCATCGCTGACACGGCGCTCGAACAACTGGGCGGCCGTTTCGTCGATCACCGTGCCCATGTCGACGGTCGGGTCGAGCGGGTCGCCATAGCTCCAGGCCTGCGTCTTGGCCAGCAGCGCATCGGTGAAATCGGCGGCGACTTTTTCGTGCACGAAGATACGCTTGACGGCCGTGCAGCGCTGGCCCGAGTTCTTGTAGGACCCGCCGGCAGCCAGATCGGCGGCCTTGACCACGTCGGCATCGTCCATGACCACGAGCGGGTCGTTGCCGCCCAGTTCCAACACCTGGCGCTTGTAGACCGCCTTGGCGGCGATGTACTTGCCTATCGACACGCCACCGGTGAAGGTCACGACATCGATGTCGGCGTTGGTCAGCATCTCGTCGGCGATCTCCTTCGGGTCGCCAGTGATGACCGACAGCATCTCCGGCGGCAGGCCGGCCTCGTAGAGCACATCGGCCAGGATGATGGCGGCCAGCGGCGTCTTCTCGGTCGGCTTCAAGACCATGCGGTTGTTGGTGGCCACCGACGGCGCCACCTTGTGGATCACCTGATTCAGCGGGTGGTTGAAGGGTGTGATCGCAGAGATCACGCCCATCATCGGCTCGCGCATGGTGTGCACGCGGCGCTGCTTGCCGTGGTGCGTGAGATCGCACGAGAAGCTCTGGCCGTCGTCGACCAACGCCTGCTGCGCCGAGAACAGCAGCACGTCGGAGGCACGGCCGACCTCGTACAGCGTGTCCTTGATGCACAGGCCCGACTCGAGCGTGATCACCCGCGCGATGTCGGCCTTGCGCGCGGCGATCAGATCGCCGGCCCTCATCAGAATCTTGTAGCGCTCGTGTCGCGTCAGCGTGGGCTTGTACTGGCGCGCAATGCGAAAGGCGCGCCGCACGTCCTCGACCGAGGCCTTGGGCACCGTGGCGATGACTTCGCCGGTATAGGGGTAGCGGATCTCGATGACACGGTCGGTGTAGACCTTCTCGCCTGCGATGCGCATGGCTTCGCGCTTGGGCTCGTCGACGACTCGGCTGCGGGTGTTCATGGTGTTCTCCTGTCAAAAAAATGGGGGTGGATCATCAAGACAAAGACTCCTCGGCCAGGCAGGCTTCCAGGCTGTCCAGCGCCTGATCCATCTGGTCCTGGCTGACGATCAGCGGTGGGGTCAGCGTCAGCACTCCGCCGCCCAGGGCCTTGGCAATGGGCGCCAGACAGGGCGAGGACACCGACTGGTGCAAGAAGGCCGCGTTGTCACGCGCCAGCAGCGCACGGCTGGCCGGGTCCGGGTGCGCGGCTTGCCAGGCGCTGCGCTGCGGCGCGCCGTTGACGTCGCTTTCGCCTTGCGACGGGCCCATGGGTGTGGCGTGGTGAGCTGTCATGCGATGTGCTGGCTTGCCCGCGGATCAGCGTGCTGTGGCCGGGCGGCGCGCCCCGTGCCACCCATAGAGAAGTGGTTTGTGTGCACCATCACCTCGGCCGCAGTTGCAGACGTGCGCCAGGCCGTTCGCGGCCGGCCACGTCGTGGAACAGGATCACCAGCTCGCCGCTGTCGCCGTCGATGCGCAGCGAACCATAGGTGTGCTCGGCCTGCCCTTCGTCGGTGAACAGGCGCCTGGGGTTGAGCGACGTATCGAGCTTGCCATCACCCGGGCCCGCGCGCAGTGGGCCGATGTTGGCCTCGTGAAAGTCGGGCTGGCCGTCGCCGTCGGGGTCATAGGCGATCAGGTTACTGAAATGCTGGTCGCCGGTGAGGAAGACCACATTGGCGATGCGCTCGCGCTTGAAGTGCGCGACCAACTCGCGCAGTTCGCGGCCGTACGCATAGGGGTTGTCTGACTCAACGGGCAGCCAGGCGTCGCGGTAGATGTGGCGCGCCGGGTCGCGCTCGTTGCCGCCTTCGATGGCCAGCGGCACCGAGCTCACCACCACCTTCCACAGCGCGGTGCTGCGCGCCAGCTGTTCCTTGAGCCACTGTTTCTGCGCCGCGCCGAGCATGGTCTTGGGCGTGGCGTCGCTGTCCACCCGGTAGCGCGGGTCGCGGTAGCTGCGGGTGTCGAGCATGAACACCTCCAGCAGCCCGCCCCAGCGCAGGCTGCGGTACAGGCGCCGGCCCTCGGGGCTGAGCGCGGCGTCGCCGCCCCGCGCGGCGTCCAGCACCGGCAGCGGATTCCACTCGAACATCGCCTGGCGGCCGGCGCGGTAGAGCTCGGGGTTGTGGAACACCGACTGGCGCCGTTTGTCGGCCGCACGTGGGCGCGAGGGGTCGCTGTTCTTCAACCGCGCATCGCGCGCCAGCTCATCAGGGCGCGGGCCGTACACGAGCTCGGGGCCGCCGCTGTCATTGACGAGCTCGTGGTCGTCCCAGGTGGCCACCAGCGGCGTGCCGCGGTAGAAGCGATCGATGTGGGCCTCGCTGCGGTGGTAGAGCCAGTCGCGGCGGAAATCGTCCAGGTTGTTCACGTAGCCGGGGCCGGGCTTGGGCAGCTGGAAGGCATTGCCTTTGGAGAAGGTCATGTCTGGCGCCTCGGCGGTGACGGGACGGTCGCTGTAAAGCATGTCGCCCAGCGCGATGAAGAAGTCGGCGCTCTCGGCACGCATGGCCTCGAAGATGGGCCAGCCCGTCGTGCCGCCGGGACTGCCGGGCGCCAGCCGGCCATAGCCCTGGCCGCCGAGATCGGCACCGAAGAGCAGCTTGACGCTGCGCTTGTCGGCCGCCACCGGCGCGGTGACGAAGCCGGCACGCGCGAGAAGCGGCGTGCCATCGGCGCGCACCAGGCGCCAGTGGTAGCGCGTCCCGGGTAACAGGCCGCGCACCTCCACCTGCGCCGTGAGCCCACCGCTCAGGTCGAAACGTGCAGCCAGGTTTTGCACCGGTTGCTCGAAGTGCGCCTCCTGTGAAATCTCGAAGCGCAGCTCGCCCGGGGATTCAGCCCGCGCCCACAGCACAGCGCCGTCGGGGCGGGGGTCGCCAGTGGCCAGCAACTGCGCCTGCGCGGCTGGCAGCAGCGCCCCCAGCAGCAGTGCGCCCTGCAGCAGCGCCGTCGCCAAGCGCCGCCGCCCCGTTGGCACCACCTGTGCCGTGCTCGTCGTGCTGAAGCCCGTCGTCATCACCATCTCCTGGTCAGGCGTCGAAGGCGCGCAGGCCCTGCGGGCTGATGGCCCAGCCCGTGGTCGTGCGGTCGGCCTGAGACAAGCGCCAGTCCAGCATGCGGCGCGCCATATGCAGCGCCGCGCCCTGGTGCGCCGGGTCGTCGGCCACGTTGTGCAGCCAGTGCGGGTCGGCCTGCTGGTCAAACAGCAGCGGCGGCAGCGCGGCGCAGTGCACATAGGCATACCGCTCGCCGCGCAGCACCGCCAGGCTGCAGTCGTCGCGGGCGATGCCCAGCCGCTCGTGCGCAAGGCCACCGGCCAGGTCGCGGAAGTCGTACTCCCAATGCGCCTCGGTGCGCCAGCCAGCGGGCACTTCGCCGCGTGTGAAGGGCAGCAAGGAGCGGCCGTTGCACTGGCGCGGCACCGGCGCGCCCAGCCAGTCCATCAGCGTGGGCAACACATCGACGTTCTCGGTGAAGGCTTCGACCAGCGTGCCGCGCGTGGCGTCGGCCGCCGGGCGCGGGTCGACCACGATGCACGGCACGTGGTAGCTCTGCGGAAAGTACCCGCGCTTGGCCACCAGGTGGTGGTCGCCAAGCTGTTCGCCGTGGTCGCTGGTCAGCACGATCAGCGTGCGTTCGAGCTGGCCGCTTTGCTCCAGCAGCGCCATGACGCGGCCGACATGGTGGTCGACCTCGGCCAGCAGGCCGAAGTAGGCGGCGCGCATGCGCGCCACGTCGGGCAGGCTCAGGTCACGCGCCAGGCCGGGCATCCAGTGCATGGCGCTGCTGACCTTCATGGTGTCCAGGATCAGCCGGGTGAGCGGGTGCACGGCCGCTTCAGCCTCAGCGCTATTGGCGCGCACCGGCGGCAGCGTGTCGGCCGGATTCACCAGTCTGTCGTAGGGGGCCGAGGGCATGAAGGGTGGATGCGGCCGGAAAAAGCCCAGGTGCAGGAACCAGGGCTTGTGTCGGCGGATGCGCAGGTAGTCCAGCGCGCCCTCGGCGCACCAGGCGGTGTCGGTGTGTTCAGCGGCAATCGGGCTGGGCGCAAACCAGGTGGGGTCGTGCTCGCCCGGCGGCGGGCGGAACAGCGCCTCGTACTTGCCAGCGATCTCGTAGCCCTGGCCCGACAGCCAGGCCAGGTAGTGTTCGCGCGGCTCCTCGAAGTCACGCACGATGTTCCAGCCACCGGCGATCGAGTTGGTGGTGAAGCGCGGGTCCTTGGCATGCGCGTGGCGCGGGTCGGGTACGGTGGTGGTGTAGCCCACCAGCGCGGGCTCGTAGCCGAGCTCGCGCGCAAACATCGGCATCGTTTTCAGGTGTTGCGCGGTGGGCGCGTCGTTGGTGATGACGCGGTGGTTCATCACGTACATGCCGGTGGCCAGCGACGCGCGGCTCGGGCCGCAGGGCGAGCCCTGGGCATGGTGCCTTCGAAAGCCAACGCCGCGCGCGGCCAGGCGGTCGATGTTCGGCGTGACGGCATTGGGGTGGCCAAAGCAACCCAGCGCATCACCGCGCAGCTGGTCGATAACGAGCAGAAGAACATTGGGTTGGTCAGGCATGGTTGGGCTTCAGTAAGAGGAGTTGGAGGCGACCACCAAGGCGGTGTCGCCCATGGCCCGAACGGCATCAATGCGGATGCAGGCCGCCTGGTGGCCGCTGCCGGCTGGCGCCAGCGGCGGCAAGGCCTCGGCGCAAGCAGGCAGCGCCAGCGGACAGCGGCTGCGAAAGACGCAGCCACTGGGGCGGTTCAGGCCGCTGGGCAGCTCGCCCTGCAGCGCGCTGAGCTCGGGGCGCACGCGAGGGTCGGGCACCGGCACGCTGGCCAGCAGTGCGCGCGTGTAGGGGTGCGCCGGCCTTGCGAAGACATCGGCCGTTGAGCCGATCTCGACCAGGCGGCCCAGGTACATCACCGCCACGCGGTCGGCAATCATGCGCACCACGCCCAGGTTGTGGGTGATGAAGAGCATGGTCAGCCCCAGCCTTGTGCGCAGCTCGGCCAGCACCTGCAGGATCTGCGCCTGCACCGAAACGTCCAGCGAAGATACCGCCTCGTCGGCGATGATGAAGCGCGGCTTGAGCGCCAGCGCCCGCGCGATGCCCACGCGCTGGCGCTGCCCGCCGGACAGCGCGTGCGGAAAGCGGTGCGCCAGACTCGCGTCCAACCCGACCAAAGCCAGAGCCTCGGCCACACGAAGGGCGCGCTCGGCAGCGCTTCCCAGACCGTGCACCAGCAGGCCCTCGGCGACGATCTGGCCCACGCTCATGCG
This sequence comes from Roseateles toxinivorans, assembly GCA_945898095.1. Classification (GTDB taxonomy): domain Bacteria; phylum Pseudomonadota; class Gammaproteobacteria; order Burkholderiales; family Burkholderiaceae_C; genus Paucibacter_A; species Paucibacter_A toxinivorans_A. The sequence goes on from CAMDHE010000156.1 coordinate 7,752, forward strand.
CGGGTCCAGCGAGGCGAACGGGTCTTGAAAGACGATCTGCATCTGCTTGCGCAGTTCGCGCAGGCCGGCGGGAGCCAGTGTCGTGAGCTCAACGCCGTCGAAGCGGATGCTGCCGGCGGTGGGCTCGACCAGGCGCAGCAGTGTGCGCCC
>CAMDHE010000157.1 GCA_945898095.1 Roseateles toxinivorans
GTCTTGGCACGACGGTGGGCCCAACAATCAGGTATGAAACTCAAAGAATTTGTCGCTGCGCGATAAATTCAGGATGACTTTCGCTTGACAGGCGGGGAAGTCCTTGTAGTTGAGTTATGCAGAGCATCCTTAAATAAAAAAGCGGCAAAGCCAATGGAGTACAGCGTCATGCCGCCGAACAAGAGCGCAGTGGCCAGTATTGCTAATGAGTGGGTCATACCGAACACCTTAAAGTGAACAGGCAGTCGGCACGAGCGGCAGGGGCAGGCCTTCGGCGATGGCTACTTGCTCGAGCGCTTTTTCGAACAGCATGCGCGCGGTACCAGCAACCTGCTGCAAGTAAGCGTGCAATTGCGCGTCGGCTGCGCTCCTGTTGGCGCACTCGCCACTGTATGTTTCGAAATAGGAAACTTGCAGCAGCAGCTCTGCCAAGTGGCTGGGGCACTCACAAGCCATTGCTGATGAAAGCCCCGCAAATTGTGTCAATGCAGCAGCGCCAAACCGGGGGGGTAATATGGTTTTTTGTGCAAGGCTTTTTTTAGTGGGAATCGTCAGGTCGGAGGCTGTGACGGTCTCATCCGACGGCGTCTCGGCGCGATGCAACGATGCCAGCCACTGAGCCAATGAATCGTCATCGACGGGTTCGTACGAGACTGCGGCCCCGGCGCCAGTTAACTCAGCTCGTCCTGCGGCACTGGAAAAGCGGTACACCACTGCCGCCGCAGGGGCTAGCCAGGCATTCTGGGCAACGCTCAGTTCTTGTCGTGCGCCAGGCTGCAAACTTGCTGCCTGCCACAGCAACAGGTCGAGGGCGGGCTTGAAAGAATGTTGCGCGGCTTCGGCTGCATCGGCCAACGTATCGAAGACCGCCACCATCTGCAGCGCTGGCCCCAAGGATTGGCGATCAATCAAGCGTTGCAGACGGCGGGCCAAGGCATGCCCCACCACGACAGCCCTCATGGGCGCCTGCTTCAGTGCACTAGGCCGGTTGCTTGTTATGGCCGCTTCGAGCGCGTGCATCATCTCGCGCATTTGTTCAGTCTCTAGTGCAGCCAGCAGGCCGATTGCATGGCCCTGCGCGGTAAGTCGGCGCAGCAAGGTGGCCCGCTCAACATCTGCCGACGAGTACAACCGGTGTCCAGATGCAGCGGTGATGGGGCCTACCGCCTGGTAGCGCTGCTCCCAAATGCGCAAAGTCGCCACGGGCATGCCCGCAATGCGCGCAACCGCAGCGCTTTTAAAGGTCGGCTGCACCATGTTTGACTGTTGTGCGTGCGCTTGGGAAGCACTCTTGGCGGAAGTCATTGCGCGATCATTGAGTTATCTGTGAGTTGGATTATGCCCTTATTTCTTAAGGCAATGAACTTTATTAAAGCTTTCTTGCGTTAACATCCAAACTCATTAGCGACTCAAACGCAACTTTGGTCGTTTCTTGCGTGGCTCAATTCCCTGCTTCGTTTCAGCGCAGCTTCACATGGGATGACGCCGAGTTTTTTGAGGCCTTCAAGCGCCAAGAAGGCGAGCCCTTGGCGCTACTTTGAACTTCACCTGGCTTGTTTTAAATCGGAATTCCCATGAACAACAATCGACGCACCTTTTTCATGACGCTGGCCGCAGGCCCATCGCTTTTGGCCACATCTGCCCGTGCCCAGGCAAAACTTGACGAAAAAGACCCGCAAGCCGTGGCCCTGGGCTATGTGGCTGATGGCACCAAGACCGACGCCAAAAAGTACCCCAAATACGCCGCCGGCCAGATTTGCACCAACTGCGCCTTGTACCAGGGCAAAGCAAGCGATGCCTGGGGTGCTTGCCCGTTATTTGCCGGTAAGCAAGTTGCCGGCAAAGGCTGGTGCAGTGCTTATGCCAAGAAAGGCTGATGGTGGTTGACTCGGCCACCCTGCCTCTTACAGGCGCAGGCCGAATGTTCAGCGTTAGCCCCAGTTGCGTGCGCCTCATTCCAGGAGACCCCCTTCCTGCCCGGGTGTTTGCTGCTCTGCGGACCGACCACGCAGGCGAGGTAGGCGCTGTCTGTATTTATCAAGGGGTGCTGCAATTCGCGCGCGATCCCGCGCTTCGGGCCTTTGCTGAGCATCACTTGGCCACAGAACAAAAGCACCTGCGCCTCATCTCGGCTTGGCTACCTTCGACGCAACGCAGCCGCCTGTTGCCATTGTGGCGATTGGCCGGGTTTCTCACCGGTGCCCTGCCTGCCTTGTTCGGCCACAGGGCGGTCTACGCAACGATCGAGGCCGTAGAGACCTTTGTCGACCACCACTACGAGGAGCAGATACGTGCGCTGGCCTCGCAGCCGGGACTCAATGATCTGCGTCAGACCCTGCTCGATTGCCAGGCTGACGAAGTGGCTCACCGCGACGAGGCGGCTGCCGCACGTGGTCCTTCTCGACCTGGTGTGGTGCTTCGCGCCTGGTGCGCCATGGTGGGCGCAGGCTCCAGCGCTGCGGTGGCCTTGATCCGCCACATTTAAGTGACACACGCATGACCGCCATCGCAGCCGAAATCGAACGCTTTAACCGCTTGAGCGCAAGCTGGTGGGACAGCCGCGGACCGATGCGGCCACTGCACGTTGTCAATGCCTTGCGGCTTGGCTACGTGGTCGCACAAATCGCCGGGCACTTGGGTCGAGGCGACGCTAACGAGCTGAGCGGGCTGCGCATTTTGGATGTTGGATGCGGCGGCGGCTTGCTGTCAGAAGCACTGGCACGCCTAGGGGCGCAGGTCGTGGGCGTGGACGCTTCTCCGGGTAACGTTGCCGCTGCTCGCCTGCACGCTCAATCGCAAAACGTCACGGTTGACTATCGGCTGGGCGAGCCCGCCGAGGTACTGTCACCACAAGAACGTTTTGACGTGGTGCTAGCGCTTGAGGTGGTCGAGCACGTGAGCGACGTGCCCGCATTTTTGGCCACTGCTGCTGCCTGCCTGGCGCCAGGAGGCATGCTGTTTGTCTCCACCATCGACCGCACCTTCAAAAGCTTTGTAGTTGCCATCATCGGAGCCGAATACCTGCTGCGAGTTCTGCCTCGCGGCACCCATCAGTGGTCGATGTTTGTACGCCCCGAGGAGTTGAATTCAGCTTTGGCTCCCTCAGACTTGCAGATACGGGATCTGCGCGGCATGCGCTATGTCCCGCTGGTGCACAAAGCCTCTTGGTGCAAGGACACGCAGGTTAACTACATCGCCACCTTCACGCACAGTGCCCATCACAACCGCCACCCTTGAAGGTCACCATGCATCATGTAAGACACCTGGTTTTAGTGCTGGGAGATCAGCTCGACCTGGAAGCAGCAGCCTTTGACGGGTTTGATGCTGCACAAGACGCTGTGTGGATGGCCGAAGCCCACGAAGAGTCCACCCACGTTTGGTCAAGCAAGCAGCGCATCACCTTGTTTTTGAGCGCCATGCGTCACTTTGCCCAGGCGCTGCGCGACGCGGGCCGACCACTGCACTACCACCGGCTCGACGACACAGGCGCTGCCGCCGATCTGGGCAGCCTTGGGGCCAAGTTGCAGGCCGATCTGGCGGCGCTGGCGCCGCAGCGCGTGGTGATGACCGCGCCGGGCGATTGGCGCCTGTTCCAGCAACTCAAGGCTTCTGTCGAGGCAGTCGGTTTGACCCTGGAAGTCTGCGACGACCGGCACTTCTTTACTACAGTGCGCGATTTTGCGGCCCATGCTAGCGGGCGCAAGTCGCTGCGACTGGAGTACTTTTACCGCGAGCTGCGACAACGCCACAACATCCTGATGGACGATGGCAAGCCCGCTGGTGGCCAATGGAATTTTGACGCCGACAACCGCGAAGCCTTTGGCCCACTGGGCCCCGGCCCCGTGCCAGCCCGCGCGGCCTTTGAGCCCGACGCCCTCACGCAAGAAGTCATTGCACTGGTTAACACCCGCTTTGCCAACCACCCCGGCACGCTCGAGAGCTTTGCCTGGCCAGTTACCCGCAGCCAAGCCTTGCAAGCATTGCAGCGCTTTGATGACGAGCGTCTGCCACTTTTTGGTCGCTATGAAGATGCCTTATGGCCTGGCGAGCCCTGGCTGTACCACTCGCATCTGTCCTCAGCCATGAACCTCAAGCTGCTCAATGCGCACGAGGTGGTTCAAGCGGTGGAAGCGGCTTACCGGGCTGGCCGTGCGCCGCTTCAAAGCGCTGAGGGCTTTATCCGCCAAATCCTGGGATGGCGCGAATACGTTCGCGGTATTTACTGGACGCAAATGCCCAGCTACGTCGAGCGCAATGCCCTCAATGCCCAGGAAGAATTACCCGCCTGGTTCTGGACCGGTCACACCGACATGGCGTGCTTACGCGATGCCATCACGCAGTCCCTGGAACACGGCTACGCGCACCACATACAGCGCCTGATGGTCACAGGCCTTTATGCCCTGCTGCTGGGCGTGCGGCCGCAGCAGGTTCACGCCTGGTACCTGTCGGTCTATGTGGACGCGGTCGAGTGGGTGGAATTGCCCAACACCTTAGGGATGAGCCAGTACGGCGACGGTGGCCTCATGGCAAGCAAGCCCTATGTGGCGACGGGCAAGTACATCCAGCGCATGGGTGGGCCTTGCAAGGGCTGCCGTTATGACCCGGCGCTGCGTGAGGGTGAACGCGCCTGCCCCTACACCACGCTGTACTGGGATTTTTTGATGCGGCACGAAACACTGCTGGCCAAAAACGCCCGCATGGCTTTGCAGGTCAAGAACGTGGCGCGCATGACGGACAGCCAAAAGCAAGCCGTGACGCTTCGTGCCGACGCGATCCGTCGCGGTGAAATCGGCGTAGCTCAATGACGATGCGTGATACTTTCCCGCCCACGCGCCAAGCTGCTCTGGCGCGCGTCAGTGCCGTGCAGCCTGGCGACTATGCGCGCAGCCGTAACGCGATTGAGGGCGCGGTCACTGGCCTGTCGCCTTACATCACCCACGGACTGATCAGCCTGCCCGAGGTACTGGCTGGTGTGACCGCCAAGCACTCGCTCGATGTGCAACACAAGTTCGTGTTCGAGCTGGGTTGGCGCGAGTACTTTCGCCATGTCTGGGCGTTTCGGGGCGAGGAGATTTTTGAATCCCTGCGCGAGGGCCTGCTGCCGCAGACAAGCTACTCAGCGCTGCTGCCTGCCGATATTCGCCAGGCCGCTACGGGTGTGCCCGTTATCGATATGGCGGTGCGCACCTTGTACGCCACAGGCTATTTGCACAACCATGCCCGCATGTGGCTGTCCAGCTACATCGTGCATATGCGCAAGGTGGACTGGCGGGTTGCAGCAGACTGGCTCTACGGCCACCTGCTAGACGGTGATCTTGCCAGCAACCACCTCAGTTGGCAGTGGGTGGCGGGCACCGGCAGCAGCAAGCCTTATCTTTTCAATGCAGACAACGTCGCCCGCTACGCGCCTGCCTCCTGGCACAGCTCGGGTAGCGTGATCGACCAGTCCTATGAAGCTTTAGACCGCCTAGCCCGCCAACCCATGCACCGCGGCCGTACCGAGCAAGACGAGCCCACCCCAGCCGCGCTGATCGAGTCTCCCCTTCTTGCAGAACTACCCCTCGATCTGGGCTGGACACAGCCTGACGCGGCGGCTGTAGCAGGCCGCGAGGTGTGGCTGGTGCACCCCTGGAATCTGGGCGATCTGCCCACTTTCCTGCCTGCGAACACGGTGGTGGTGGGCGTCTTCGTCACCGACTTTCACCGCGCCTGGCCTTGGAGCGAGCGGCGCTGGCGTTTTGTTGCCAGCCGAATGGCTGAACTTGCTGCGCTGCGCTGGCAGGGTGATGCGGCCGCACTCAGCGCAGCGCTGAAGGGCGCCGCCCAAGTGCGCAGTGTGGACGAGCCACATCTTGAACCTTGGTTGGCGCAGCTGGCGGTTTGCGAAGCGGCGATTCAGCTTTTTCCAGCGGTCGACAGGCGCTGCGACTCCTTTAGCCAGTGGTGGACAAGGGCCTCGCGCGGCCTTACGTCTGCCTCTGAATTGTTGGCTGCCCGACAAGCGCCAGTGTGGTGAACCTATTTGGACCGAAATATGGCCGACACCAACCAAACCAACACAAGCCAGAGCGCTGCGGTACTGACCGTGCTGTATGACGGCGCCCTGCCCGGCTGGCGCTGGCTGGCCTTGGCCGGACGCCTGCCGGGAGCTGGCTGGTTGATGGAGCGGATGTACCGGTCATTTCTAAGGCGGCGGCCGATGCTTCAGCGCTTGGCCGCGAGCTGGGACTGACACCCTTGAGCAAAGCCAGCATCACCTCGTCAAGCAACTGCTCATTTATTCACTCCAGTTTCACAAGGCATCCCATGGAATCCATTGTTCTCATTACAGGCGCCAGCGGCGGCATTGGCAGGGCTCTTGCACATCAACTCCACAGCCAGGGCCTGCGAGTTGCCGTGGTCGGGCGAGACGCAGACCGTTTGACCAACGTTGACGCGGCATTGCGCATCGCTGCCGACACCACCACCCCAGAAGGCGCAGCACAGGCTATAGCCGTCTGCCAGGAGTCACTGGGCGCTGCGCCCTCACTGCTGGCGCATTGCGTGGGCAGTACTTTGATTGCGCCCCTGCATCGCACCAGTGCGCTAGCCTACCGAGAGGTGATGCGCATCAACCTGGACAGCGCAGTATTTATGCTTCAGGCCTGGATCGCTGCGCTTCAAGGCGGCCCCGGCGCCGCCGTGATGGCCAGCTCTGTGGTGGCACGCATCGGTGTGGCGAACCACGAAGCTATTGCCGCTGCCAAAGGGGGTGTCGAGGCTTTGGTGCGCAGCGCCGCTGCCACCTATGCCGCTCAAGGACTGCGTATCAACGCGGTTGCACCCGGCCTGACCGAGACACCCATGACGGCCAATATGCTCAAGTTGACAGCCATGCGCGAGGGAGCCGCACGCCAGTACCCTTTGGGCGGCATTCAGTCGGCTGAGCAGGTCGCTGATGTCATGGCCTTTTTACTGGGAGACGGCGCTGCTCGTCTGACGGGTCAAGTCATTGCGGTAGACGGGGGGTTCACCACGGTCAGGCCCCTGGTTCGATGAAAGTGCGACGACTGACGGGCAGCGTGGATCTAGTCAGCCAGACATTGCAAATCTACACAGACCGGCGAAACCCCAAGATCCATGAACCCATCAACGAGCCCAAAGCAATATTCGTCTTCTGAAGCGCTCGTCTGAAGGATTGCGGGTGGGCGGGCGGCGTGACTTGCACCCGCAGGTGTGCGCCCATGCTGGGCGCAATTGAAAAAACCCCACAAATCGAAGACCTGTGGGGTTTCTCAATACAACTGTCTTCTGGAGGGCCAGAAGATACCAGATCGCAAACCGCCTAAGTTTTCCAAGGGCAAGCAAATCAAGCACTTGGGGTTCAATTCATCATTCTAAATGTTGAGACAGCTATTCGATACGGCGATGTAACCCGAGAGCTCAGATCGACTTGATAGCTCTTCGGGATCGAAGCAAACATGCGGCTTCATGAAACCAGAGGAGCCAGCAGCATGCAATCTCACCCACAAGATCGAATCGCCTCAAAGTCCAAGCCAAGTCCCATGGCCATCATTGGTGCCATCCTCGCCCAAGGCGCAATTCGATGTCTTGATCGGCAGAAAAGGGAACAACGAGTTGCTCAAAAAAGTAGCGAAACTTCCGCGTCGCGCCTGAGCGTCAACCCCGGTAGCACTCTGCCTCCACCGTAAACCCACCGCCGTAACTCCTGCGCCGCACCTGGCCAGTCACGCTTATTGACCCGCCGCCTAAGCGTCGACGCCTGCAACCGACCGGCCCCGAGGTTGAATGTGAAATCCACAATGGCCGCAAGGCGCGTTTCCGGCTCGGTGGCAAGCACCGGACAGTAGCGCAGCGTGGCCTTCAGTGCGTCGGCCATGTCAGTAGC
>CAMDHE010000158.1 GCA_945898095.1 Roseateles toxinivorans
CTTGCGTGTTCCAACCACTTCGATTTCAACGCGACGGTTCTTGGCGCGGCCTTCGGCTGTCTTGTTGTCAGCAACTGGCTGCTTCTCGCCCTTGCCTTCAGTGTAGACGCGGTTCTTTTCGACGCCCTTGCTGACCAGATAGGCCTTGACGGCTTCCGAACGAGCGACCGACAGTTTCTGGTTGTAGGCATCAGCGCCGACGGAGTCAGTGTGACCCACGGCAATGATGACTTCAAGATTCAAACCACGGGTCTTGGCAACCAGATCGTCGAGCTTGGCTTTGGCTTCAGCCTTGAGGGCCGACTTGTCAAAGTCGAAGAAGGTGTCAGCAGCAAAAGTCACCTTCTCGCTCACTGGCGCTGGACGAGCAGGCGGTGGCGGTGCTGGCGGAGCAACAACCTTTGGCGCTGCAGGCGGCACGACGACTGGTGCAGGCGGGGCCGGCTTCGGCACTACTTTTGGCACCGGCTTGATCGCGCCATCGCAACCCTGGGCGGCAGTTGCCGGGGTCCAGCTGGAATCACGCCAGCAGAGATCGCCGCTACCGTTCTTCAATAAGGTGCCGTCTGTGCCACGCCAGTTGTCGACTGTTTGCGCAAACGCGCCAGAAGATACAAGCACTGCAACAGCGAAGAGCGACGCCACTTGATTCAATTTCTTCATGATTCTCCTCTCATGGAATGCCGCAGTTGGCCTGCGAACGTCCGGTGTTTGAAAAACCTCAGGAGATCAGCCATATTGCGAATCACTCCCAGGGACCGAGTCATTGTGCCATAGAGGCAAGCCTCCCTAGCCCCGGATCAGTCGGTCTGTTCTTCAGTCTTGGGACATTGTTGTGCTGCGGCTACAACCGAAGGCCTTTAGAATCGCCGTTCCTGTTCTCAACGATGCAGGCCCGCCTGCGAGGGCGCGAGCCGAGCCAAGCGCATGACCCAGTTTGCCAAGGAAACATTACCGATCAGCCTCGAAGAGGAGATGCGGCGTTCGTACCTCGATTACGCCATGAGCGTGATCGTCGGCCGGGCATTGCCAGACGCAAGAGACGGACTCAAACCCGTGCATCGGCGCGTCCTGTTTGCGATGCACGAACTCAATAACGACTGGAACCGGCCTTACAAGAAGTCGGCCCGTATCGTCGGCGACGTGATCGGCAAGTACCACCCGCACGGCGACAGCGCGGTGTACGACACCATCGTGCGTATGGCGCAGGACTTTTCGCTGCGTCATATGTTGGTCGACGGCCAGGGCAATTTCGGTTCGGTCGATGGTGACAACGCTGCGGCGATGCGCTACACCGAAATCCGCCTGGCCAAGATCGCGCATGAAATGCTCGCCGATATTGACAAAGAAACAGTCGATTTCGGACCGAATTACGACGGTTCTGAGAGAGAACCGCTGGTTTTGCCAACCCGTTTGCCGAATCTGCTGGTCAATGGATCGACCGGCATCGCCGTCGGCATGGCCACCAACATCCCGCCGCACAACCTCAACGAGGTGGTGGACGCCTGTTTGCATGCGCTGCGCAATCCCGAAGTCACGATTGACGAGCTGATGGAGATCATCCCGGCGCCTGATTTCCCGACCGCCGGTATCATTTACGGGCTGACGGGGGCCCGCGACGGCTACCGCACTGGCCGCGGCAAGGTCGTGATGCGCGCCAAAGTGCATTTCGAGGACATCGATCGCGGCCAGCGCCAGTCGATCATCGTTGACGAGATCCCTTATCAGGTCAACAAGAAGACCCTGCTCGAGCGCATGGCCGAACTGGTGCGCGAGAAGAAGATCGAAGGCATCAGTCATATCCAGGACGAGAGCGACAAGTCCGGCATGCGGGTGGTGATCGAGTTGAAGCGCGGCGAAGTGCCTGAAGTGGTGCTGAACAATCTGTACAAGCAGACGCAGCTGCAGGACACCTTCGGCATGAATATGGTCGCCCTGATCGACGGGCAGCCCAAGCTCTGCAACCTGAAGGACCTGATCACGGTCTTCCTCGAGCACCGCCGTGAAGTGGTGACGCGGCGCACCGTGTTCGGCCTGCGCAAGGCACGCGAACGCGGCCATGTGCTGGAAGGCCTGGCAGTGGCGCTGGCCAATATCGACGAGTTCATCGAGACCATCAAGACCTCGCCGACTCCGCCGGTAGCCAAGACCGCCTTGATGGCCAAGAGCTGGGACAGCTCGCTGGTGCGCGAGATGCTGTCGCGCGCCGAGGGCGACACGCCAGGCGGCCGCAACGCCTTCCGCCCGGATGGACTGCCGGCCCATTACGGCATGCAGCAGGACGGCCTGTACCGGCTGTCGGACGACCAGGCGGGCGAAATCCTGCAGATGCGCTTGCAGCGCTTGACCGGCCTGGAGCAGGACAAGATCGTCGCCGAGTACAAGGAAGTGATGGCGCAGATCGCCGATCTGCTGGACATCCTGGCGCGTCCGGAACGGGTCACGACGATCATCAGTGAAGAACTGGTGCAGGTGAAGCTGGAGTTCGGCCAGACCAAGGTCGGCGCAAGGCGCAGCGCGATCGTGCACAACGCCCTGGAACTCGGTACCGAAGACCTGATCACGCCGACCGATATGGTGGTGACTTTGTCGCATACCGGCTATATCAAGAGCCAGGCCTTGAGCGAATACCGGGCCCAGAAGCGCGGTGGCCGTGGCAAGCAGGCGACCCAGACCAAGGACGACGACTGGGTTGATCAGCTCTTCATCGCCAACACCCATGACTGGATTCTGTGCTTCAGCAACCGCGGCCGCGTCTACTGGCTGAAGGTCTGGGAAGTGCCGCAAGGGTCGCGCAATTCGCGCGGCCGGCCAATTGTCAATATGTTCCCGCTGCAAGCCGAAGAGAAGATTACCGTGGTGCTGCCGCTGACCGGCGAGTTCCGCGTCTTCCCGGAAGATCACTTCATCTTCATGTCCACAGCGCTGGGCACCGTCAAGAAAACACCGCTGGCTGACTTCAGCAACCCGCGCAAGGCCGGCATCATCGCAGTCGATCTGGACGAAGGTGACTTCCTGATCGGCGCCGCCTTGACCGATGGCAAGCATGACGTGATGCTGTTCAGCGATGGCGGCAAGGCCGTGCGCTTTGACGAAGACGATGTGCGTCCGATGGGCCGCCAGGCACGCGGCGTGCGCGGCATGATGCTCGAGCCCGAGCAGCGCGTGATCGCGATGTTGGTGGCCGAAGACGAAACCCAGAGCGTGCTGACCGCCACCGAAAACGGCTTCGGCAAACGCACCAGCATCACTGAGTACACCCGCCATGGTCGCGGCACCAAGGGCATGATCGCGATCCAGCAGACCGAGCGCAATGGCCGCGTCGTCGCTGCAACGCTGGTGCGTGCCGAAGACGAAATCATGCTGATTACCGACCGCGGCGTGCTGGTTCGCACCCGCGTCTCGGAGATCCGCGAGCTCGGCCGCGCCACCCAAGGCGTGACCTTGATCGCGCTCGATGATGGCAGCAAGCTGTCGGGCCTGCAGCGGATCGTCGAGAACGATGCGGTTGAAAACGCCGATTCGATCGATGGCGAGATGACAGATGGCGCTGAAGACGGGGCCGAAGACGATAACAACAACAAGGAATGAACTTGAAGCAATCGATCCAGACCTTCGCCATAGCCGCCCTGCTTGTTGGCGCCGGCTCGGCATTTGCCCAGGCAGCTTCGACCGCAGCCGCACCTGCAAGCTCGGCGGCCAAGAAAGAACTGGTCACCAAATTGCTGGTGCTGCAGCAACCCGGCATCGAAATGCTAACGCGCAGCATTCTGCAACAACCGGTGGCGAACCTGATGCAGAGCGCTGGCGGCGCGCTGCAGCAGGTCCCCGCAGACAAGCGCGAGGCTGTCGCCAAGGCCATCGATGCCGACTTGAAGAAGTTCTTCGACGAGAACGGTCCGATGATGAAAGACAAGGCGATCAGACTGGCGCCCACAACTGTTGGCGTGCTGCTCGACGAACGCTTTACCGAGGATGAGCTGAAGCAGTTGCTTACTTGGCTCGATTCGCCAGTCAGCAAGAAGTTCAACCAGGTCAATGGAGAGTTGCAAAAAGCGCTAGCTGACAAGCTGATGGCTGATGTCGGCCCGACATTGGAAACGCGTTTCAAAGTGTTGCAGCAAACCGTTGCCAAGCAACTGGGCATCACGCCCCCTGCTGCGGCACCTGCTGCGCCGCCGGCTTCCGCTGCGGCCAAGCCAGTCAAGAAATAAGGCCGGCTGGAGATGAGCTCAAGCGCGTCCGATTTTTCCGCCAGGCCGGCGCCTTCGCCAACCCTGGGCAAAGACTGTCCTCGAGGAACAACATGAGTGAGACCAAGGGCTCAGGGCCGGATTTGCTGGGCTTGCGCCAGCAGATCGATGCGCTGGACCGCGATCTGCTCGACCTGCTGAACCGGCGGGCCGCGCTGGCCCAATCGGTCGGAGCGCTGAAAAAGAATGAGGGCTCGGTCGTCTTCCGCCCGGAACGCGAAGCCCAGGTCATTAAAGGCCTGAAGGAGCACAACCCGGGCCCATTGAAAGGCGACAGCGTAGCGCCGATCTGGCGCGAGATCATGTCGGCCTGCCGCTCGTTGGAAACGCCCACAAGGGTCGCTTATCTGGGCCCTGCCGGCACCTTCTCGGAGCAAGCCGCGCTCGGCTATTTCGGCAGTTCGATCGTCCATGTGCCCTGCGGCAGCATCGATGAAGTCTTCCGCACCACGACCGCAGGCGCAGCCGATTTCGGTGTCGTGCCGGTGGAGAACTCGACCGAAGGCGTGGTCGCTCGTTCGCTCGACCTGTTCCTCAGCACACCGCTGTTCATCATCGGCGAAACCAGCTTGTTCGTGCGGCACAACCTGCTCAGGCAGGTCAATTCACTTGAGGATGTGCAGGCCGTCTGCGCCCATCCGCAGGCGCTGGCGCAATGCCATGGCTGGCTGTCAACCCATCTTCCCCACGCCGAACGCAGACCGGTTTCCAGCAATGCCGAAGGCGCGCGCCTGGCAGCGATGGACGGACGACTGGCCGCCATCGCCAGCGACCGCGCCGGCAGCGAGTACGGCTTGCATATCGTGGCGCCGGCGATCCAGGACGATGCGCACAACCGCACCCGCTTTGTGATCGTCGCCCACCCTGAACGCCAGCCAGCCCCGCAAGCTTCGGGACATGACTGCATCAGCCTGGTCGCTTCGGTGCCGAATGAACCTGGCGCCGTGCACGACATGCTGGTGCCGCTGAAGCAGCATGGCGTGTCGATGTCGCGCTTCGAGTCTCGCCCTGCCCGCTCAGGTCAATGGGAGTATTACTTCTACATCGACCTGCAAGGGCATCCGGATCAGGACAATGTGGCGCAAGCGCTGCGCGAACTGCGCCAGGCCTGCGCCTTCTTCAAGATCCTGGGCATTTATCCGCTGGACTCCCATTAGGATGTTCAAGCAACTCGGATTGATCGGCTGCGGCCTGATGGGGGGATCGTTTGCGCTGGCGCTGAAAAAGGCCGGACTGGTCGGACATGTGGTCGGCTACAGCAGATCCCCGGCAAGCAGCGCTGCCGCACTGCGCTTGGGCGCCATCGACGCAGTGGCCGATTCGGCGCTACAGACGCTGGCCGGTTCGGACATCGTGCTGCTGGCCGTGCCGGTTTCGGCGACCGAAAGCAGCTTGCAGGAAATCAGCCCGCTGGTCAGCCAAGATCTGTTGCTGATGGATGTCGGTTCGACCAAGTCCGATGTCATCGCCGCAGCCAGGCGCGCTATGGGTGACAAGCTACCCTCCTTCGTTCCAGCGCACCCGATTGCCGGCAAAGCCGCGGGCGGCATTGAATATGCCGAAGCTGATCTTTACCAGGGTTGCAAAGTCATCCTGACGCCACTGCCGCAAACCGATCCTGAACTACTGGTCAAAGCCCATCAGGTCTGGTCAGCGCTCGGCGCGCAGGTCGTGGAGATGACCCCGGCTCACCATGACGCCGCTTTTGCTGCCGTCAGCCACCTGCCGCATCTGCTCGCCTTTGCCTATTTCCAGGCGATTGCCGGGCAGGCCTCGGGCGCCGAATTCTTGCGCCTGGCCGGCCCCGGTTTTCGCGATTTCACCCGCATCGCCGCCAGCGAACCGGCGGTCTGGCGCGATATTTTGCTGGCCAACAAGGATGAAGTGCTGTCCCAGGCTGGCAAGTTCAGGCAGGCTCTGGACGAACTCGAAGCCTTGCTGGTCAGCGGCGATGCGCCGGGCATCGAGGAACGCATTCGTCAAATATCCAGCGCGCGCAGTCAATGGCAGCTGGCTGATTCGCGACCGCCGCGCTGATTCGATCCCCGGTCAGGACCATGTACAAGCTTCCTTTTCTCGATTTGCCGCCGCTGCGCTCTGCTGCAGGCACCGTGGTGCTGCCGGGTTCGAAGAGCATTTCCAACCGTGTGTTGCTGCTCGCGGGCCTGTCCGAGGGGGTCACGACAGTCCACGATCTGCTCGATTCGGACGATACGGCAGTGATGCTCGATGCCTTGCGCGCGCTCGGCTGCCAGTTGCAAAAGACAGCCGATGGCGTGCTGCAGGTCACCGGCATCGGCGGCCAATTGAACGGGTTGGCAGATGCCCGGCTGTTTCTTGGCAATGCCGGCACGGCGATGCGACCGTTGACCGCAGCGCTGGCCTTGCTGGCGGCCACACAGGGTGGTGAATTCACGCTCAGCGGCGTGCCACGGATGCATGAACGGCCGATCGGCGACCTGGTCGATGCCTTGCGCCTGCTCGGCTGCAAGATCGATTGCCTGGGCCAGGAAGGCTTTCCGCCGCTGCGCCTGAAGGGTCCGTCAAAGCTGGCGCTAAACCAGGCGGTCAAGGTACGCGGCGATGTTTCAAGCCAGTTCCTCACCGCGCTGCTGCTGGCCTTGCCCTTGGTCGCGACCGAGCAGCCGATCACGATCGAAGTCATCGGCGAGTTAATTTCCAAACCCTATGTCCAGATCACGCTGGCGCTGCTGGAACGCTTTGGCATCGAGGTGCAGCGTGAAGGCTGGCAGCGCTTCACCATCCCGGCCGGTAGCCGCTACCGCTCACCCGGAACAGTCCATATCGAGGGTGACGCTTCGTCGGCCTCCTACTTCGTCGCCCTTGGCGCGATCGCTGCAACATCTGCGCCAATACGCATCGAAGGCGTCGGCTCGGCCAGCCTGCAAGGCGATGTGCGCTTTGTCGAGGCGGCGCAAGCGATGGGCGCCTTGGTCGAAGCCGGGCCGAACTGGCTCGAAGTGCGGCGCGGTGCCTGGCCGCTGCATGGCATCGATCTCGACTGCAACCATATTCCCGACGCCGCGATGACGCTGGCGGTGATGGCGCTTTACGCCGATGCGCCGACCACCCTGCGCAATATCGCCAGCTGGCGGGTCAAGGAGACCGACCGTATCGCGGCGATGGCGACCGAGTTGCGCAAGCTCGGCGCCAGCGTCGATGAAGGCCCCGACTGGTTGCGCGTCCACCCCTTGCTGAACTGGCAAGCCGCCGCCATCCACACTTATGACGACCACCGGGTGGCGATGTGCTTTGCGCTGGCCGCCTTCAATGCCCTGGTTACGATTCATGCAGTGCCAGTGCGGATCCTCGATCCGCAATGCGTGGCCAAAACATTCCCCGACTATTTCGAGACCTTGTTCAGCGTGGTCGAGGCGGAGCCCGAGGACATCCCGGTGATCACGATCGACGGCCCGACCGCCTCCGGCAAGGGCACGCTGACCGAGCTGGTTGCTGCGGCCCTGGGCTACGCTGTGCTGGATTCGGGCTCGCTGTACCGCGCTTGTGCAC
>CAMDHE010000159.1 GCA_945898095.1 Roseateles toxinivorans
GCAGACCGCTTGCACAGCGTCTGCGCCGACGTGTCAGATGCAGCCCAGGTGGCCGCGGCGTTTGACAGCGCACGCGCGCGCTTTGGGCCCATCGCCATGCTGATCAACTGCGCAGGCCAGGCCAGCAGCGCACCGTTTCTGAAGACCGACGCCCGGCTTTGGCAGCAGATGCTGGCGGTGAACCTCACCGGAACAATGCTGTGCACCCAGCACGCTCTGCCCGACATGTTGACCGCCGGCTGGGGTCGCATCGTCAATGTCGTCAGCACGGCAGGCCTGGTGGGCTACGCCTATGTCTCGGCCTATTGCGCTGCCAAGCATGGCGTGATCGGACTCACCCGGGCGCTGGCGCTGGAAGTGGCGAAAAAAGGCGTGACCGTGAACGCTGTCTGCCCCGGCTACACCGAGACCGACATCCTGCGCGAGAGCATTGCCAATGTCGTTGCCAAGACCGGGCGCAGCGAGCAGGAGGCGCGCGCCTCCTTTGCCGCCAGCAATCCGCAGGGGCGCATCGTGCAGCCCGATGAAGTGGCCGCCAGCGTGCTCTGGCTGTGCAGCGAGGCTGCATCGGCCATCCACGGGCAGTCGATCTCGGTCAGCGGCGGGGAGGTGATGGCATGAGGGACACAGCGCCCTTTGCCTGGAACGAGGACCCGGCGCAGCGCCTGTTCACAAGGTCCTACGCCGTGCGCTTCTCGCACTGCGACCCGGCAGGCATCGTCTTTTTCCCGCAGTACTTCGTGCTGCTCAACGGCTTCATCGAGGACTGGTTCAACGATGGCCTGGGCATCAACTACACCGACGTGATCCTGCGTCGGCGCATCGGCCTGCCCACGGTGTCGCTGCAGTGCGATTTTGTCGCGCCCAGCCGCATGGGCGAGAGCATTGATTTCGGCCTGCGCGTCGAACGTCTGGGCCGCAGCTCCATCGCCCTGCAGGTCGGTGTGCGAGGCGCTGATGGCGCGCGCCTGCAGCTGCGCCAGGTGCTGGTCAGCACCGACATGGACAAGGGCTGCGCCCTCGCCCTGCCCGACGACCTGAAGGCGGCGCTGCAGCCTTGGGCCGTCCGGACCACGTCAAACTGGCTGTAGTGACCGTACGACGTGCGCGAGCAGCTATCAATTCAGGAGTTACTGGTTTGCCAACTGATCGCATCACAAATTCACAAAGCTGTATATAAACCCAGTATCATCAGGCACCCAGCCCATGCTGTCACTGCCCCATGCCCACCGTCGCCCGCCCAACGCTACTGCGTCCACACGCGGGCGGGCCAGCGCTCTCCAAACCCAAACTCTACAACCCGCGCCACCCCGAGCGTACGCTGCTGTACCAAACCATTGCCCAACACTTTGAGACCTGGCATGAACTCGCCAGTGCCGGCCAGTTCGACGGGCAGGGCGACCACCACACCCCCAGGCCCTTCGTGCGTCAGACCTTTCGCAAATATCTGGAATGCGGCATCTTTGCCCACGGCTTTGCACGGGCGTGGTGTGATGACTGTGGACACGACTATTTCGTCGCCTATTCCTGCAAAGGCCGTGGCGTTTGCCCGTCGTGCAACACCCGGCGCATGGTGGAGACAGCGGCGCACCTCACCGACCACGTATTCCCGCGCCTGCCGGTGCGCCAGTGGGTGCTCTCTGTCCCGAAGCGACTGCGCTACTTCATGCAGCGCGACGGGGCGGTGCTCAACATGGTGCTGCGGATTTTTCTGCGGGTCATTGCGCAAAGCCTGCAATCCAACTGCGCTGGGGCGGCGCAGCTGGACAAGGCGACCCTGCACATTGGCGCAGTCGCCTTCATCCACCGGTTCGGCTCCAGCCTGAACGAGCATGTGCACTTTCATGTGTGCGCGGTCGAGGGGGTGTTTGAGGAAGTGGCGGGCCAAACCGATGCCCAATCCTCACCGCCGGGCATCGTCTTTCACCCGGCCAGTGGGATTGATGCAACTGCCGTGGCACAGGTGCAGGCCGATTTGCGTCGACGCATCCTGTGCGCCTTCGTGGGCCGGGGCCTGATCGAGAAGGCTGACGCCAAAGAGATGCTGGCCTACCAGCACAGCGGGTTTTCGGTGGATGCCGGTGTCTGCATCGAAGCAGACGACCGCGCCGCCCTGGAGCGGCTGTTGCGCTACTGCGCCCGCCCACCCTTTGCCATGGAGCGACTGCGCAAAGAGGGCGCTGCGCTGGTGTACCGCTGTGCCAAGCAGCGCAGCGAGCCCAGCAGCGACAAGCGTGGCGCTAAGGCAGACGAGTTGACCCTCACACCACTGGAACTGATAGAGCGCATTGCAGCCTTGGTGCCACCGCCGCGCACGCACCGGCACCGCTATTTTGGTGTGCTGGCACCGAATTCGCCGCTGCGCTGTGCGGTGACTGCGCTGGCTGCACCGGCCAAGCAGATCGTGGTGCAGCCCGAACCAGCCATCACGGGCAAGGGCGCACCTGGGGTGGTGCCGCTGGGCCATGCGAGCCCACCCACGCCAGAGCCTGCAGCCAAACGTTCACCGGCGCATTACCTGTGGGCAGTGCTGATCGCCAGAATCTACGAAGTGTTCCCGCTGATGTGCCCGATGTGCGGTGGTCAGATGCGCCTGATCGCGTTCATCACCGAGGGCACGCAGATCAGAAAGATCCTCGACCACATCGGGGTTGACTCTGAGCCACCGCACATTGCCCCGGCACGCGGGCCGCCGTTGTGGGATGAGTGTGGTGGTGCACAGATGGATGACGGGGCGCAAATCGAGCCGAACTGGGATCTGGCGGCGCAACCGGCACCCGACTTTGAGGTCGATCAGCGCATCAGCTGGTGAACTGGCAAAACGGTGACTCAGCCTCGCTGGCGGGTAGCGGTGCGCCCGGCATACCCGGCGCACCGCTAATCCCTCTTGTGAACAGCGCATTTTGGCGGTGGATCGGCCAGGTACGGCCGTACTGCGGGCGCGGCGAGGGTTTCTACGTGGGGTGAGGGCTCTTCCAAGGGCCGATGCTTGGCCTCATGCGGTTGAAATGCTTATCCGTGGTCCAGCCGGAAGTGCCGATGCCGACCTTGGTTTCCTGGGCCTGGGCGCTGGCGATGCAGGCGCCGAGCACGGCGATGGCGAGAACGGTTTTCCTCATGCGGGTCTCCTCGGGATGTAGGGCGGGGAAAGAACGAGAGCGGGCGCCGATTCTGGCCGAGCGCAGTCAGCCCGCGAACCACAGCGGCGGAAGGCCATCGAGCCGGCGCAGGATGCGCGCCAGCGTGCCGTCGGCAACGAGCGTGCCGGCGGCCTCGATGTCGGGCGCCAGGTAGCGGTCGCTCATCATCGCCGGGCAGGTGGCGCGCAGCGTCGAGTGCACCTGTTCCAGGGCCGGCGAGCTGGCCAGCGGGCGCAGGAACTCGATGCCCTGCGCTGCGGCGAGCAGTTCGATGCCGAGGATGTGCGCGACGTTGGCGATCATCGGCTGCAAGCGGCGCGCGGCGAAGGTGGCCATCGATACATGGTCTTCCTGGTTCGCGCTCGTGGGCAGGCTGTCGACGCTGGCCGGGTGCGCGAGGCTCTTGTTCTCGCTCGCCAGCGACGCAGCCGTCACGTGCGCGATCATGAAGCCGCTGTTCAGGCCGGCATTCGCGGTGAGAAACGGTGGCAGGCGCGAGACACTGCTGTCGATGAGCATGGCGATACGCCGCTCGGCGATGGCGCCCACTTCGGCGATCGCGGTGGCCATCGCATCGCAGGCCAGTGCCACCGGCTCGGCGTGGAAGTTGCCGCCGCTGATCATCTCCCCACCCGTTCGGGCTGAGCCTGTCGAAGCCCCGAGCCCTTCGACAAGCTCAGGCCGAACGGTGGCCTCGGGAGCAAACACGAGCGGGTTGTCCGTCACCGCATTCGCCTCGCGCAGCAGCACCCGCGCCGCGTGGCGCAGTTGATCCAGGCAGGCGCCCACGACTTGAGGCTGGCAGCGCAGGCAGTACGGGTCCTGCACGCGGTCGTCGCCTTCGAGGTGGCTCTTGCGGATCGCGCTGCCTTCGAGCAGGCGGCGGTAATACGCGGCAACGTCGATCTGCCCCGGCTGGCCACGCAGCACGTGGATACGCGGGTCGAACGGGCCGTCGCTGCCGCGCGCGGCGTCGACCGTGAGCGCACCGACGACGAGCGCAGCCTCGAGCACGGGCTCGAAAGCGAAGAGCGCATGCAGCGCGAGCGCGGTGCTCGTCTGGGTGCCGTTGATGAGCGCGAGCCCTTCCTTGGCCGCAAGGCGCAGCGGCGCGATGCCGGCGGCGCGCAGCATGTCCGCCGCAGGCATGCGCCGGCCCACGCCGGCGCCAGGCTGGCCTGGATCGGTCACCAGGAACTCGCCCTCGCCCATCAGCGCCAGCGTCATGTGCGCCAGCGGCGCCAGGTCGCCCGAAGCGCCCACCGAGCCCTGGCTCGGCACACAGGGCACGAGGCCGGCGTTGTGCACGGCGATCAGGGTCTCGATGACGACCGGCCGCACGCCCGAGTACCCGCGCGCCAGGCTTGCCGCCTTCAGCGCGAGCATCAGACGCACCACCGCCGGGGCGAGCAGCGCGCCGACGCCCACGCTGTGGCTGCGGATCAGGTTCCACTGCAGTGTCGCGAGGTCCTCGCTGCTGATGCGCGTGCTCGCAAGCTTGCCGAAGCCGGTGTTGACGCCGTACACCGGCGCGTCGCCAGCCGCCGCGCGCTGCACGACGGCGGCGCTGGCGGCGATGCCCGGCAGCGCGGCGGGGTCGAGCGCGAGCGGCTCGACGGCGGCGTGGATGGCTTGCAGCTCCTCGAGCGCGAGCTGTCCGGGGCGCAGCAGCATCAACGCCCCGTCGGTTCGAGCATGGGCATGTTCAGCCCCTGCTCACGCGCGCACTGCACGGCGATGTCGTAGCCCGCGTCGGCATGGCGCATGACGCCGGTGCCGGGGTCGTTCCAGAGCACGCGTTCGATGCGCCGGGCCGCTTCGGGCGTGCCGTCGCAGACGATCACGACACCGGCATGCTGCGAGTAGCCCATGCCGACGCCCCCGCCATGGTGCAGGCTGACCCAGGTGGCGCCGCCGGCGGTGTTGAGCAGCGCGTTCAGCAGCGGCCAGTCGCTGACCGCGTCGCTGCCGTCGCGCATGCTCTCGGTTTCGCGATTGGGCGAGGCGACGCTGCCGCTGTCGAGGTGGTCGCGGCCGATGACGATCGGCGCCTTCAGCTCGCCACTCTTGACCATCTCGTTGAAGGCCAGCCCCGCGCGGTGCCGCTCGCCGAGGCCGATCCAGCAGATTCGCGCCGGCAGGCCCTGGAAGGCGATGCGCTCGCTGGCCATGTCGAGCCAGCGGTGCAGGTGCCGATAGTCCGATTGATGCTCGGGGAACAGCTCCTTCATCCTGGCGTCGGTCTTGCGGATGTCTTCCGGGTCGCCCGAGAGCGCGACCCAGCGGAACGGCCCCTTGCCGCGGCAGAACAGCGGGCGGATATAGGCTGGCACGAAGCCGGGGAAGTCGAACGCATTCTTCACGCCTTCGTCGAGCGCGACCTGGCGGATGTTGTTGCCGTAGTCGACTGTCGGCACACCCAGGGCCTGGAATTCGAGCATCGCGCGCACATGCACGGCGCAGCTTTTCGCGGCAGCGGCCTTCAGCGTGGCGTGTTGGGACGAATCGGCTTGCGCGGCCTTCCAGCCCTCGACGCTCCAGCCGGCAGGCAGGTAGCCGTTGACGAGGTCGTGCGCGCTGGTCTGGTCGGTGACGAGGTCGGGCCGCATGCCGCCGGCCTCCTTCGACAGTCTTGCGCGCTTGACCAGCTCGGGCAGGATCTCCGCGGCATTGCCGAGCAGGCCGATCGACACCGCTTTCTTCTCGGCGGTGTACTTGGCGATGCGCACCAGCGCGTCGTCCAGGTTCGTCGCCTGCTCATCGAGGTAGCGGCTGCGCAGGCGGAAGTCGATGCGGCTTTGCTGGCATTCGATGTTCAGGCTGCAAGCCCCGGCGAAGGTGGCTGCAAGCGGCTGTGCGCCGCCCATGCCGCCCAGACCCGCGGTGAGGATCCAACGGCCCGCCAGGTCACCGGCGTAGTGCTGCCGGCCGGCCTCGACGAAGGTCTCGTAGGTGCCCTGCACGATGCCCTGGCTGCCGATGTAGATCCAGCTGCCGGCGGTCATCTGGCCGTACATCATCAGGCCCTTGCGGTCGAGCTCGTGGAAGTGCTCCCAGGTGCTCCACTTGGGCACCAGGTTGCTGTTGGCGATGAGCACGCGCGGTGCGTCGGCATGGGTGCGGAACACACCCACCGGCTTGCCACTCTGGATGAGCAGGCTCTCGTCGGGCTTCAGGTTCTCCAGCGCCACGAGAATGGCCTCGAAGCAGTCCCAGTTGCGCGCCGCCTTGCCGATGCCGCCGTAGACCACGAGCGCGTCCGGGTTCTCGGCGACCTCGGGGTCGAGGTTGTTCTGAATCATGCGGTAGGCGGCCTCGATCAGCCAGTTGGCACAGGTGATCTGGCTGCCGCGCGGCGCGCGCACGGGGCGTGGGCGAGCGTGGACGGCGGCCAGTCCCTGCGGACTGGCTGCCGCCTCGCGAGCGCCGCGGGCATGCAAGCCCGCGGCCGGATCGGCCAGGCGGTGCAGGGGCGAGAGGTCGGTCATGGAGGGGCTCCGTGGGCGGGCGTCGGGGCGAGGCCCGGCGTCGAATCAGGGTTGCACTCTACTTGTATAGACAACCATAGACAAGTACCATGAGCCTATGGTTTTCACCGATGTCCGCGCTGCCGCGGCCGGCCGTCCGGTCCCAGCGGCCGACAGCGCCGCGCCCTACGCGCGCGTCAAGCAGCACCTGCTGGAAGGTCTCGCCGCGGGGCTATGGCCGGCGGGCGCGTTGATGCCCTCGGAGGCCGAGCTCGTCGCCGCCTTCGGCGTCAGCCGCATGACCGTGAACCGCGCGCTGCGCGAGCTGCAGGCCGAGGGCCTGGTCACGCGCACCCAGGGCGTGGGCACCTTCGCGGCGCCACTGCACCGCGTCAGCAGCACGCTGACGATCCGCGACCTGCACGAAGAGATCGAGGCACGTGGCCACCGCCACCATGCCGAGCTGCAACTGCTGCGCGCCGAGCGTGCCGCGCCGGCGCTGGCCGCGCAGCTCGGGCTGGCGAGCGGCTCACGCGTGTTCCACTCGCTCATCGTGCACCACGAGGACGGCGTGCCGCTGCAATGCGAAGACCGCTACGTGAACCCTGCCGTCGCGCCGGCCTACCTCGAGCAGGACTTCAAGGTCACGACGCCGACGCATTACCTTTTCCAGGCCACGGCGCTGTGGCGCGCGCAATACTCGATCGAGGCCGCGCGTGCAACGGCGGCCGAAGCGAAGTTGCTGCGCATCGCCGCCGACGAGCCCTGCCTGATCGTCGTGCGCCGGACGTTCACGCACGACGCTGCGATCACGATCGCGCGCCTCGTGCACCCCGGCAGCCGCTATCTTGTCGAAGGCCAGTTCAACCCGTCATGAGCCTGCACCCTGTCGCCCTCGCCGCCTGCAAGCCGCAGCCCTGGCGCAACGGCGGCGGCCAGACGCGCGAGCTGCTCGTCTGGCCGCCGCACA
>CAMDHE010000160.1 GCA_945898095.1 Roseateles toxinivorans
GAGACCGGTGTGTCGGTCTTGGCTGAGCCGATTTCGACCAGGCCCAGTTCGACCAGCAAGATCTCGTCGATGCGTTCGGTGGCATCGTTGCGTGCCTGATTGAAACGGTCGATCGCGCGCTTGTTCGCGGTGATTTCGCTGTCACTCACTTTCAACCGACGGGCCAGATCTTCCTCAGTCCAGAGCGAGCTGTTGAAATGGTGATTCGATGCGATCCAATGCCAGAGTGGCTGCTCGGAGAATTGATCAGCCGCCGCGGCCGCAACGGGCGGACCCCCTGCAACTTCGAGCGAGCTGTCATGCCAGGCCGTGACCTGGCTGCCGAGCTTGTCTAGAATGATCATCTTTTCACCTGTTCAATAGCCACAAATTATCGTTCATCCGAACTCCGGATGATTTGTGTCGGAAATGCAGGGAAATCCCAGATTGATGCCAATAAATCAGCCAACCGCGGGTCATGCGAGCCGCCCCTTGATCGTGCGTTTGTGCAATTACGTCGGCGACGTGATCCTCAGCGTTCCTGCCTTGCGGCTGCTCGAAGCAAATGGCTACGAGTTGCAGCTTTACGGCAAGGGCTGGGCGGCGTCTCTGCTGGCAGGTGAAGGGTGGCCTTGCCTGACGCGCGCCGGCAGCTTCGGTGAACGCGTCGGTCAACTGAGGCAATTGAAAAAGGACTGCCAGCGCAGCGATGCCGGTTTCCAGGCCCGCGCCAATATCTTGTTGATGCCGAACTCCTTCTCCAGCGCCTTTGAATCCTGGCGTGCCGGCTTGAAGCCGGCCGGCTTTGCCAGTGATGGACGCTCGCTGCTGTTGAACCGTAAATTGCCATCTTCGAACCGATGGCATGCGCTCGAGGGTTTCTGGGATCTGGCCAGTGCCTTCGTCAACGGCGCGCAACAGCCTCCCGTCGAAATTGACCTGAAGCTGCCTTCTACCAGCCAAGCCAGGGCCGATCAATTGTTGAGCGAGCAGGGGATCGCAGCGGGATTCATCTGCATCGTTCCATTTGCCGCGGGTCTGGTCGACAAGCAGGACAAGAAATGGCCCTGGTTTGCCGAACTCAGCCGGCATTTGCTTGCCCAGGGCCATGTCCTGGTGATCTGCCCGGGCCCGGGCGAGGAAGCGGCGGCCCGGACCGAATATCCTGACGCCTGTCAGTTGACCGGGCTGGACCTGCCGACTTATGCGGCAATACTCAAGCGGGCGGCGCTGGTGATTGCCAACGATACCGGCCCGGCCCATCTGGCTGCGGCAGCCGGCGCGCCGCTCCTCAGCCTGTTGGGGCCGACAAAAGCCGGGCAATGGTTGCCCTGGGGTGCCAGCGTCGATTTTGTCCAGGGCCCCGGGCAAAGCTGGCCCGACCTCGCCAGCGTTTTGTCTGCAGTGAAGAAAAAATTAGCCGGCCAAGCGGTTTGACCGGTTTCATTGCTTAAAAATGTATTTGGTAAAGATTTATTGCTGAAACAATTCTGAATTGTTTCGGTAGTTTATATACTGCGCGCCATGGCGGATGGCGAATTCACTATTTCGACAAGTCCCGAGCGCAGCTTGGTGCTGCACTTCGTCACTGGCGGATTTTCTGGCGCGACCCAGGTGGCGATCGATCTGGCATTGGCTGAATTGACCAGCCAGCGGGTCAAACCCTTGCTCGTGCTGCGGCGCAAAAGCAATACCGATGCTGCCAAGGTACAGGCCTTGCGGGACCAGGGTTTGCAAGTTGTTGTGCTGCCCGGTTGGTCGCGGTTGCTGACGGTCTGGGCCTTGTACCGGCTATGCCTCAAGCTGCGGCCCGATCTGCTGGTTGCCCATGGTTTTCCGGAACATCTGCTGGGGCGTCTGGCCGGACTGCTGGCCAAGGTGCCCAAGCTGATCCAGGTTGAACATAACTCCCGCGAGCGTTACTCGTTCTGGAAGCTCGGCCTGTCGCGCTGGCTGAGCCGGCGAAGCGATCAATTGGTGGCGGTGTCCGAGGGGGTGCGGCAGCGCTTGCTGCAATTGGGCATGCCTGAGAGTCTGACGCTGACGATTCCCAATGGCATCGACTTGACAAGATTTGCTGCTGCCTCGGAACAAGATTTCTTCAAGCGCGAGCCAGGCCTCGTGATGTCGGCCCGATTTGCCCGCCAGAAGGATCACCTGACCTTGATCCGCGCCTTGTCTTTGCTGAAGTTGCGGGGCCTGACCCCGGTCCTTTACCTGGCCGGCGGCGGCAAGTCGACCTACCGGCGTGCGGCGGAACTCGAGGTGGCCAGATTGGGCTTGCAGGAGCAGGTCAGGTTTTTAGGCCATTGCAGCGAGATGCCGCAACGCCTGATGAGCCAGCAGATTTGCGTGCTGTCGACCCATTACGAAGGCATGCCCCTGGCCTTGCTCGAGGGCATGGCGGCGGGATGCGCTTGCGTGGCTTCCAAGGTGCCCGGTGTCGAGGGCTTGCTGATCGACGGGAAGTCCGGCCTGCTGGTGCCTGCAGCTGATTCGGAAGCCTTGGCGGCTGCGCTGCAGCGCCTGCTGACTGAACCGGAATTTGCTGCCAACCTGGCAGTCAACTCACGCAACCGGGCGCTCGCCGAGCATGGGCTGGCGCTGATGGTCGACCGTTATCAGCAGTTGTATCTGGCCTTGCAGCAGCAGCCTTGCTCGGGCCCGCAGGACCTGGCGCATAGCCCGGCGCTGATACGATCGGGCAATGGATAAAGTCAGGCTGGCCTTCAGCGACCAACTCTGGAATTTCGACCCGCACAACAACTTGTGGCTGACGCTGTGGCGCGAATTTGCCGAGGTCGAATGGGTCCAGGATATGCATCAGGCCGATGTCCTGATCTATTCGGATTGGGGCCGCAAGCATTGGGACTTCAAGGGATTGAAGATCTATCACACCGGCGAGAACATGCTGCCCGATTTCGGGCAATGCGACCTGGCCTTCACGAGCATGGAACTCCCCGATGAGCCGCGCAATATCAGGTTGCCGATCTATTTCTTCTATCTGGCTGAGGCTGAAAAGCTGATCAAGTCAGCGGACTTTGATGCCCGGGCAGTCCTGGCAGCCAAGACTAAATTCTGCAATTTTCTGGTCTCCAACGGGCGCAGCCCGATGCGCAATCAGGCTTTCAAGCAGCTCAACCGTCGCCAGCGCGTTGACTCGGGCGGCAAGCATTTCAACAACCTGGGCTATCGGGTCGAGGATAAGTTCGAATTTGTCCGTCAGTACAAGTTCACCCTGGCTTTCGAGAATTCGTCGACGCCGGGCTACACGACCGAAAAACTGCTCGAACCGATGCTGGCTGGCAGCTTGCCGATCTACTGGGGCAACCCCGATGTCGCCCGGGATTTCAATCCTGACAGCTTCATCATCGCCGAGCGCTTTGCATCCATCGAAGCGCTGGTCGACCATGTGCTGGCAGTTGATGCCGACGACGAGCTGTATCTGCGCTATACCTCGCAGCCCTGGCTGCCCGGCAATCAGCTGACGCCCTATTTTTCGCATCAGCGCATCGGCGCAGCCTTGCAGCAGTTCTGGAACCAGCGGCCGCAGCCGGGGGCGCGTCATTACAGCGTCAGGCGGCTGCGTCAGCATGTCCATGCCTCGCGGTTGGCGATGTCTTGGCAGAGCTTCAAATGCCGGCTCGAGAGCGCGGCCTGGACGCTGACCCGGCAAGGCCGGCGCTGAACTCAGGTACTTTCTTCCAACCAGCGCCGCAGCGGGCGGCCCAGGCCGAATTTCAACTGCTGCCAGCGCGTGCGGCTATGGCGTTGCAAAAAGATACGGCGGTACCAGTCGCTACCCAGCAGTTCGGGTTTTTGCTCGGCGATCAACCTTTGGCAGCGCTCTTTCAGCAACGCGCATTCCTGCGCCGCATTGCGCCCATTGCGGTAGACCTTCTGGCCACTGGTGATCGGCCTGCGGTGGCTGGCCATCACCGCATCGAGCAGGGCGGTCTGCTGCATGCCCAGCAATTGCTGCAGCGTCGGCATCAGGTATTTGTCGATGCCCCAGCTCGAGACATTGCCAGCGTAATGATCCCGGCCGGCGAGGAACAGCGCGCCGCGGTAAAAGGGCATCATCACCTCGACCCAGTCGACCTCGCGGTAAAGGCGGTTGGGCTGGCGCAAGGTCCAGCGATGGGTGTAATCGCTGTCGTGGCTCAGCGTCGGCGAGAACACATCGAGCCCGGCACAGCGCGCCAGATGCAGGGCGCGGTTGATGTCGCTGACACCGAGGATGATGTCGTCGTCGATCAAGGCCACATAGTCAGGGACTCGCTGCTGGCTCGCCAGATGTTCGGCCAAAGCCTGGTAAATCTCGCCCTTGCATTCGGTCTGGCCGGCGAGCATGACGACAGGCTGACCGCGCATCTCGATCGGGCCGGGTGGATGGCGACCGGAGAAATCAAACAACAGCCAATCGAAGTTGGCTTGCGCGTCGAGAGCGATCATCGCAAACGGCTCGCTGCTGCCATCCCAGGAAACGAGGACTACCGGTTTGTTCATGGCTGGTGCCAGCGGTTGAGCAGCGAATACGCGGCCTTGATGCGGAATTTTCGCCAGCTCGCCGCCAGACCGCTGGCTGCGGCCTTGGCGCCGATCGAGCTTTGCAGGCTGGTGTCGTCCAGCGTGATCGCAGCCGGCATCAAGCCCTGGACCTTCAAACCGCTTTCCCACCAGTAGCGCAGGTCGACATCGACCGGTCGGCCAAAAGGGATACGGCTGTCGAGCAGTTTTTTGGCACCGCTGCGGCTGATGACATAGCCGGCCGTCAGGCTCGGCACTCGCAGGTAGTCGACCAGTTCGAACCCTGCGGTCAAGGGGAGGGCCGCGCTCAGCTTTTCATGTTCACGACCGATCAGCTTGATCATGTCCCAGCTTGCGGGGAGTTGCTCGATCGCGCTAATCACCGCGCCGAATTCAGGCCTCAGCGCCACATCGTCCTCAAGCAAGACCATGGCAGGGTGGTCCGACGCCAGCAACCAGGCCCAGGCCAGGAGGTGGCTGGTGTAGCAGCCCTTTTCGCCGGCCACCAGCGGCTTGTGGAATTGGGTTGAATTCAGCTCGGCCGAATAGTAGCGAGCCTGTTCTGTCTCAGTCAATTCGGTCCAGCGGGTCGCGGCGAAACGCTCGGCTATCAGCCCCAGGCGACTGAACTCGGATTCCATCCGCTCGCGGCGAGCGCCATCGCTGTCGAGGTTGATGAAGAGGATGGGCAGCACGCTTACTCGCACCAATGCTCGGCAATCCAATGCGCCGGCCTGGCATGGCGCCAGTTGCCATTGTTGCGTCCGGCCAGCGCATCGGGCGGGTTGACCACGCCGTGAAAGATCACGATGCGGCAGCCTGCCGGAACGAAGGGCTCGCGCCAATAACTGCTTGGCCAGAACGGAATGCAGTGGTATTTGAAGCTGGCACACCAGGATGGATCCCAGTAACTCAACTTGCCCTGCTGGTGCAGCAGGTCGGACAGATAGGCCTGCTCATTGCGGAAATCTTGCTTGACCTGAGCCTGATTGGCCCTGAACTGGGTCAACACATCGTCATGGGCACCGAGCTGAAAGCGGTAGACCGATGAATTGCCCGTCACGCGCCAGGGTCGCTTCCAGTCGTGAATGATCAGGAACTCGCCGGGGACTTCGAAGAACGGCGTGATGTCATCGACGATCACCACATCGAGGTCGAGGAACAAGGCCGTTCCCTTCAATCCATGTATGGCACCGAGCTCGGGGCTGAAGGTGGTGAGCTTCTTCCAGCCGCGCTCGGGCTCGCCATTGGGCAGGGTCAACTCGGGGATCGGCAGGCACAGCACTTCGGCGCGGATGCCCTCCACCTGGTCAGTCAGGCAGACGAAGCGAAACTCGCCGCGTAGATGACGCCTCACCATCGCGTAGAGCCGGTTCACATAGTCGGGGCCGTATTTCTGGCCCCATTTCATGCACAGGATGACTCGTTCTTGCCTCATGGGGTCAAAGCTCTTCAACATGGCGCGGCGGGTAGCTGTCCCAGGTCAGGCAGCCCGGGCATTGCCAGAAATAATGCTGGGCCTCGAAGCCGCAGGCTGCGCAGCGGTAGCGCTGCAGCGGGCGCAGCGCCAGGTCGATCGCCGCATTGACCAGCGGCGCTTCTTCGGCAGTGAGCAGGTTCTGGCTTTGGGTCAGCAATTCACGCGCTGCCGACAGGCTTGGCTGGACCCGCAGATGGCGGGTCAGGCGTTGGCGCTGCAGGCCGCTGGCGGGCTCAAGCCTGGCGATCGCCTGCAGCAACTGCATGCTCGGCGCGCGCTGGTATTGGGCAGTCAATAAGGGCAAGGCCTGCTCCGGACAACCGGCCGCTTGCGCCGCTTCGGCATAGTCGTTGGCGACCAGGCTGAAGGCGGCTGGGTTCACCACCAGCAACTCGGCAAAAGCGGCCATCGCTGCTGCCGGTTGCCCTTGCCTGGCCAACATCTGTCCGCCCAGCACATGGGCTCTGGCGGCCTGCGGTGCGACTTGGCGGGCTTGCGCGAGCAGGTCCGCGGCTTCACCGTCCTGATTGCGCGCCTGGGCTTGCAGGGCCATCTCGCATTGGTAATGCGCAATCCGGGCAGCAAATGAGGCGGTGCCGGCTTGTTCCAGACGCCGCGCGACATCGGCGGCCTGGCGCCAGTCGCGCGTGCGCTCGAACAGCGACAGCAAGGCCATTTCCGCTTCGCTCTCGAAAGCTGTGCCGCGCAAGGCTGAAAAAGCCGTTTCGGCACGGTCGAAAAGACCGGCCTTCAAAAAATCCTGGGCCAGCGCATATTGGGCCCGCTCGCGCTCCTGGCGCGGCAGGTCGCCGCGCTGCAGCAGATGCTGGTGCACCCTGACTGCTCGCTCGTATTCACCGCGACGCCTGAATAGATTGCCCAAGGCAAAATGCAGCTCCGAGGTGTCCGGGTCGCGTTGCACGGCTTCGATGAAGGCGTCGATGGCCTTGTCCTGCTGGTCGTTGAGCAGCAGATTGAGACCCTTGAAATAAGCTTTCGGAGCGCCTTGCTGCTCGCGTTTCCACTGCCGGGTGTCTAGTTTTGAAGCAAGCCAGCCGATGGCGAATGCCGCTGGCAAAACGAACAGCAGCCAGCGCAGGTCAAAGTCCATCGTGGAGCGGCGCCGCAGCGCTCGACGGGGTCGCAGTCAAGCCATCATCAGTTGCCTGTGCTTTGCGGCGATGCCGCCACCAGGCCGGCACCATCGCCAGCACACCGACTGCGCAACCCAGACCGAATGCCAGCAGCACGATGATGACTTGCGGCGCGCGCCATTCATGGCCAAAAAACCAGCGCACCGAAGCCTCTTGGCTGTTGTTCAGCGCAAAGGCAAACAGGGCAAAAAAGAGGAAGGCCCGCAAGAGCCAGACGAAGAATCGCATGGGTCAGGAGTTTACGGCTGCGGCGGACTGCTGCGGCGCGACTCTTGCGCGGGTTGTTGATCGGCAGGCAATTCAGCATCGACCTGTTCGCGCAAGGCTTTGCCCGGCTTGAAATGTGGCACGAGCTTTTCGGGGATCAGCACCTGTTCGCCGCTGCGCGGATTGCGACCTTTGCGGGGAGGGCGGCGGTTGACCT
>CAMDHE010000161.1 GCA_945898095.1 Roseateles toxinivorans
GTGGCGATGCTCTGGGCATCGGCAAGGATCGACTCGATCAATTTCATACTTGGCACTCTGTTGTGGGCAGCATCCCGATAGATCGCAGTTTAGACCGAGGCGCTTGACCTTGCAGGCAAACGGCTTGCCTGCTTGCATGTCGGCCTTGGACGCCGGTTTTCGAGTGCCGCATGAACTCGTCGCCCGCGCTGCGCCCGATGGACCAAACGCGCGGGCTACCCTGCCGCGCTTTGTATCCGGCATGGCGCCGAAGGCCGGAATGCGGGATCGGCGCTGGTTATCCCCGCATTCGGCCCGGTGGGCCAAACATGCGAGCCACTGTGCCGCGCTTTGTATCCCGCATGACGCCGAAGGCCGGAATGCGGGATCGGCGCTGGCTATCCCCGCATTCGGCCCGGTGGGCCAAACATGCGAGCCACTGTGCCGCGCTTTGTATCCCGCATGGCGCCGAAGGCCGGAATGCGGGATCGGCGCTGGCTATCCCCGCATTCGGCCCGGTGGGCCAAACATGCGGGCTACCGTGCCGCGCTTTGTATCCCGCATGTCGCCGAAGGCCGGAATGCGGGATCGGCGCTGGCTATCCCCGCATTCGGCCCGCTGGGCCAAACATGCGGGCTACTGTGCCGCGCTTTGTATCCCGCATGGCGCCGAAGGCCGGAATGCGGGATCGGCGCTGGCTATCCCCGCATTCGGCCCGGTGGGCCAAACATGCGGGCTACCGTGCCGCGCTTTGTATCCCGCGGGGCGCCGAAGGCCGGAATGCGGGATCGGCGCTGGCTATCCCCGCATTCGGCCCGCTGGGCCAAACAGGTGGGCGACCGTGCCGCGTTTGTAGCCCGCATGAGGCCGAAGGCCAGAATGCGGGGAAATCCAGCCCGCTCAGCGCTCTTCCAGATGCGGCGGCGATTGGCCTTCGGCGGGTGCGCCGGTTTCAGCGTCGATCCAACCGGCAATGCCGATCTGGTCCTCGACTTCAGGCAAGCTCTCGTCCGGCGCCAGCCCTTCTTCGCCGGTATGAATATCGGCAGAGGCCAACTCATAGCTCTCGAACGGGCCGAATTCTTGCGCTCCATCGGGCGCCTGCCAGTAATAGCCATCAGGCCGCAGATTGATCACATCCGGCAGGCTGTCCGGTGTCGGCTCAGCGGCGGCTGAAGCCCTCGCTTCGCGCCATTGTCGGCGGGCTCTTTTTGCTGCTTTGGCATTCATTGCATCACCCTTTCGTGGTGGTCGATCCGGGTTTCCTAACCCTGGCTATTTGACAAGCAGCACCGGAATCTCGGCCAGATGAACCACTCGTTGAGCCACCGAGCCGAGCAGGAAACTACCCATTGCACCCATGCCGCGGGTGCCCATGGCGATCTGGTCGACGCCAGTCGCCGCCGCCACCCGCACGATCTCGGGTGCGACCATGCCGGTGCAAGCTTCGGTCGCAAAGACCTTCAAACCGGCGGTGCTGGCCAGGGCTGTTGCGTCCTCAAGGACCTGCGCTTGATTGAACTGTGCGGCCTCATCGAGCTTGGCGTATGCCGTGGGCAATTGCTCACCGTAAAACGCCGGTCTGTGGCTGACATGCAAGAGCATGACTTCAATTTCAGCGGGCGCCCGTGCCAGTTTCGCTACGGCGTTGATCGCATGCCGGGCATGCTCCGAGCCGTCCACCGGAATCAGAATTTTCAACATGAAAGACCTCCGAAAAGTTGCTGCTGTTCCTGCATTCCGGGCAGGTTAAGTCCGGAGCAATTCTGTCGATTGAGAGGGCGCAAAGCGGTTGAAGCCGAGCGCCCGGTGAGCGTGCGGCGGCCCAGTAGATCGCCTCGCGGCAGGCGGAAAAATTCGTCGTTTCCTGCGAAATCACAACCCGGAGCGTTTTCGCAGTTGAATCAATTGCCTCTCTGGGCGTTTATGTTGCCGCTCCCACCGCTTCGCCGGATGCAGCGCAGGCCGAGTCGTGGTTCAATTGTTCGCCCCGGCCAAGATAGCTTCGACGCTGGTAGCGCGGTGGCTATGGGCAGGCGGTCTGCCACGCTGCCAAGCGCATGTTTGCGAGGACCTGGATGACCGATTTGCTGCTGAACAATGCAAGGCTGGTACTGGGCCGGGAAGTAGTTCGCGGCCATCTGCGCGTACAGAGGGGCGTGATCACCGACATCGGGCAGGGCCTGACAGCGCTGCCCGGCGCTGTCGATCTGCAGGGCGACTGGCTGTTGCCAGGCCTGGTGGAATTGCATACCGACAACCTTGAGCGCCATGTAATGCCGCGCCCTAAGGTCATGTTCCCGATGCAAGGTGCGGTGCAAGCGCATGACGCCGAGATCGCCTCTGCGGGCATCACCACGGTGTTCGACGCGATTGGCGTTGGCGACCCTTACGGCGAAGGATTCCGCGCCCGTGACCAGAGTGGCTTGCTGGCGGTACTCGACGGGCTGCAAGCGGCTGGCGTGTTGCGTGCTGATCATCTTCTCCATGTGCGCTGCGAATTGCCGGCACCGAATGCGCGCGATTTGTTCGCCGCCTTTGCCGGCCACCAGCGGCTGCGCATGATCTCGCTGATGGACCACACGCCGGGCCAGCGCCAATGGACCGACCTCGAACTTGCCCGCATCCATTACACCGGCAAGAAGGGCTGGAGCGAGGCGCGTTTTGACGCCGAGGTGCTGCTCGCGCCGCAACGCCAGGCGGAATATTCACGGCCGAACCGGGCCTGGTTTGCTGACTTCGCCCGCCAGCATGGCATCCCGCTGGCGACTCATGATGACAGCACCGCCGCCCAGGTCGATGAGGCGCTAAGCCTGGGTGCGGTGATCACCGAGTTTCCGACCACCTTGGTGGCCGCCAGGCGGGCACGAGAGCTTGGTTTGTCGACCGTGGCGGGCGCGCCGAACCTGGTGCGCGGCGGTTCGCATTCAGGCAATGTGGCGGCGCTCGAGTTGGCCCGTGCCGGACTGCTCGACACGCTCTCGTCCGACTATGTCCCAGCCAGTCTGCTGCAGGCGGCCTGGAAATTGACCGTCGATGCCGGCTTCAGTCTGGCCGAAGCCGTCGCGGTGGTAAGCCTGCACCCGGCCAGGTCTTGCGGCCTGAGCGACCGCGGTGAAATAGCCCAAGGCCTGCGAGCTGACTTGCTGCGTGTGCGCGAAGTTGCCGGTCTGCCGGTCGTCTGCGCGGTCTATGCCAAAGGGCTGCGGGTTGCCTGAGCGCCCGGCTCAGAGGCTGCCGATGGTGACCTTGGTCGAAGTTACTGGCGCAACCGAGCCCTTCGTCAAATTCGTCTGTTGGGGGGGACGTAACTCATTTGCGACGGTGTTGCCAAGCGTGGCCATTGACTCAGCCGAAAAGCCCTTGTCCATCGCAGCGGCGCTGGCGAATACGAATGCGCAGACCGAATATTTGATGAAGGCAAGGCGACGGTTCATGAAGTCTTCCGCTTTTTTAAGACGAGGATTCTATTGCACGTTTCATTGATTGATGACAATTTTGCGCTAATTCAATCGGTTTAACAGCTCCACGCGGCGCTATTGAGCCCATCGCAGTTCGGGATTCATTTGCCATGAAATATCCCCGCATTGCGCTGCGCTGCATGGCGGGCTAACGGAGACTGCGTGGACCAGGGCGCGATAAGCGAGCCCATATGATGGGCGGATGGCAAGTTTAAAAATTCTCTTCGTTCATCAGAATTTTCCGGGTCAGTTCCGGCAACTCGCGCCAGCGCTGCTGGAGGCCGGGCATCAGGTGCATGCGCTTTCGATCGCTGACTACGGCGTGCCGGGCGTCAAACTGCATCGCTACAGCGTGAACGCTGCCGATGCGTCAGCAGTGCCTCACCCCTGGCTGCGTGACACCCAGGCCAAGGTGCTGCGCGCGCAAGCTGCGATGCAGGCCATGGCTGCGCTCGAACAGCAGGGCTTCATGCCGGATCTGGTCATCGCCAATCCGGGTTGGGGCGAGACCTTGTGCGTCAAGGATGTCTGGCCGGCCACAAAGCTGTTGTGCCTGATGGAGTTCTTTTATTCCGCCCATGGGCTGGATATGGGTTTTGACCCTGAGTTCGCAACATCAAGCCTCGACGACAACGGCAGGCTGCGGATGAAGAATGTGATGTTGCTCGAAGCAATGCTGACGATGGACGCGGGCGTGGCCCCGACAAAATGGCAGTTCGACAGCCTGCCGGCCATCATGAGCCCCAAGGTCAACGTGATTTTTGACGGCATCGATACCGACCTGATCAAACCAGACGCTGGCGCCAGTATCCGCCTGGGCAGTGGTTTGACGCTGCGCGCTGGCGACCCGGTGGTGACTTATGTGTCGCGCAACCTCGAGCCTTACCGGGGCTTCCATGTTTTCATGCGTGCGTTGCCCGAGTTGCTGCGGCGTTGCCCTGAGGCTCATGTGGTGATCGTGGGCGGTGACTCGGTCAGTTATGGCGCGCTGCCAGCAGGCGGCGGGGGCTGGAAACGCAAGATGCTGGAGGAACTGAAAGGGCAGCTCGATTTCAAGCGAATCCACTTCGTCGGCAAGGTGGCTTACAGCCTTTATCTGCAACTGCTGCAGGTGTCGGCCGTGCATTGCTACCTCACTTACCCATTCGTGCTGTCCTGGAGCTGCATCGAAGCCATGTCCGCTGGGTGCCATGTGGTCGGCAGCCGAACCGGGCCGGTGCAGGAATTCATCGAATCAGGCCACAACGGCACTTTGGTCGATTTTTTTGACGTTGCGTCGATTGCCGATGCGCTTGTGAGCGGCTTGGGTAAACGCGCTGAGAGCCAAGCGCTGCGCCAGCGGGCGCGGGAAACGGCGATCGAGCGCTGCGACTTTGGGCGCGTTGCGCTGCCGGGCTATCAGGCCTTGATTGATGGACTCTGCGATGGCGGCAGAGCGTAAATTGCCTGGCAACTTATTGATTTGTTTTTTGATATGAATCTTGAATAGCGAGTAAACTATTGAAAACATAAATTTTAAAATAGAAATTTTCTGAATGGACTTGCCTCACTGATCTACGTCTTCCCCTGATTTGATGTCGAAAAAAATCAACTTCGAACGCCCCTTTTGGGGGATTTTTTGCTTCATGACCTGGCTTGCGCTGGGCCACGGTTATGGCATTGCAGCACCGGGACCAGCAACGGCATTGGCGCTGCCATCTGCCCCTGTCGTGACCACCGCCGAGCAGTTGAGGGTGCACAGTGTTGCTGACCAGTTGATCGGGTATCTGAACGAGGCGGTTGCCTGGACCGGCCCTTCTGCTGCAAGAGTCAGCCTGGCCAGCATCAAGCCGCAGATCCAGGCGGCGGTGCTGGCGCATCCTGAGGTCCAGTTGGCCGGCCAGCAACGAGTGACAGCAGGCTTTGCCACGCGCGAGGCTTTCGCAGGCTATCTGCCCCAGGTCTCTGCCAATGTCGAAACAGGCAACCGCCAATACGATCCGGTGAACAAGCCCTGGACGGTTGTTCCTGCCTACAAGGACAACTCGCAGTCGTTCGGTGTTACCGCCCGGCAGATGATCTATGACTTCGGCGCAGTCAGCGGCCGGGTCAATGCCCAGCGTTCACGTGAGACCGCGGCCGAAGCCAATTCAGAAGCCAAGCGCTCGGATCTGGTGTTGCGCGCAGTCACGGTCTGGCATGAGGTGTTCAGGGCGCGCCAGCAGTTGAAGTTGTCGGAGGTGAACCGCCTGTCGCGCCAGCAAATCCTCAGCTTCATCGAAGAGCGCGAACAACTCGGCGGCAGCTCCAAAAGCGATGTGTTGCGCGTCCGTGCGCGCTTGTCGGACGCCCAGGCGACTCTTGTAGCGACCCAGAATCGCTTGAAGGCCACCGAAGCGAGCTTTCGCGAAACCTTTGGTGCCGCGCCAGCGGCCGGTCTCGGTTTGCCCGAGGTTGTCGCGGTGGACCTGGATCGCTTTGAAAATGCCGATCAGCTGATCCGCAGCAACGCCGCTTATGCCGAAGCGCTGGCGCAGACCCAGGCGGCCGGTTTTGACGCGAAATCCGCTGCTGCAGCGCTGTTGCCGAGTATCAACTTTGAAGTCAGCGCGACCAAGCGCGATATGGCTGGTGCCGGCACCCCCGGCGTTGACAGGGTTGTCGGCCTGTCGGTCAGGCAGAACTTCTACACCGGGGGTGCCGAGACTGCGCGCAAGAACCAGGCCGACCAGCGCGCTCTGCAGGCCAATACCGAACTCGACAATCTGCGCCGCCAGCTCGAACGCTCGATTGGCCAGACCCTGGCTGACGCCCGCTTTACCGACGCCTTGATCGGTGCGCGCAAGGATGCGGTGCTGGTCGCCGCCTCGGCCTTCGAATCGGTGCGCGAGCAGTTCGCCTTCAGGCGCGGCACGTTGCTGGATCTGCTGCGGGCCCAGGAAGAGCTTTATCTGGCCGGACGCGACTTGATCGACGGTGTTGTCGACCACGCCCTGGCCCGCCACCGCCTCCTGCATTTGTCGATGGAATTGACCCCGCTGTTTGAAATCGGTATTGCCACGGCAGCGCCATGACATTCGGCAAGTCTTGCCTGAGCCACCGATGATCAACGGATTGATTCTGAGTTCACTGCATTGCCAGATGCTGTTGTCGGGTTTGAAGTGGTTCGACAAGCTCACCACGAACGGGTTGTTTTTAACCTTGAATCGGAGCTGGCACACCAGTGACATCCGGCCCACACATCAGACGGTTACCCCGTTCGCACTGAGCCTGTCGAAGGGCCCGTGCACCCTGAGTTCATCGAAGGGCCTGAGCCTGTCGAAGGGCCCGAGCATCCTGAGTTCATCGAAGGGCCTGAGCTTGTCGGGTTGTTTGCGGTGGTTCGACAGGCTCACCACGAACGGGTTGCGGTTAACGTTATATGGGAACTGGAGCATGGGGCCCATCCGACCTACACACCAGACGATTACCCCGTTTGCACTGAGCCTGTCGAAGGGCCCGTGCACCCTGAGTTCATCGAAGGGCCTGAGCCTGTCGAAGGGCCCGAGCATCCTGAGTTCATCGAAGGGCCTGAGCTTGTCGGGTTCTTTGCGGTGGTTCGACAGGCTCACCACGAACGGGTTATTTTTGACCTTGAATCGGAGCTGGAACACCAGTGACATCCGGCCCACACATCAGACGATTACCCCGTTCGCACTGAGCTTGTCGAAGGGCCCGAGCATCCTGAGTTCATCGAAGGGCCTGAGCTTGTCGGGTTATTGGCGGTGGTTCGACAGGCTCACCACGAACGGGATACCAAATGCACGAACGAGCCGCTATTGCACTAACGGGTTACCAAATACACGAACGAGCCGCTATTGCACGAACAGGTTACCCAATGCACGAACGGACCGCAGTTGCACAAACAGATCGCTGGTGCAAGCCCGGGCGGCGGGTTTCGTCAATGGCTTGTTATTGAATGAGAGCGCGTTGTAGTTTCATATGAAGCATAGGTTCAACATCACATGAC
>CAMDHE010000162.1 GCA_945898095.1 Roseateles toxinivorans
CGGGGGGGACGAGTCGGCATCCTGGGCAGCCAAGACATTATGGATACCCCGTTCAGCACCACCAGTTACACGCAGAAGCTGATCCAGGACCAACAGGCGCAGAGCATTGCCGACGTGCTGCAGAATGATCCAGCGATCCGCGTGGCCAGGGGCTTCGGTAACTATCAGCAGACCTACCTCGTGCGCGGCCTGCCGGTGTTCTCCGACGACATGTCTTACAACGGCCTCTACGGCCTGCTGCCGAGGCAATACCTGGCGGCCGAACTGGTAGAGCGCGTCGAAGTACTGCGCGGGGCCAGCGCCTTCCTGAATGGCGCGGCACCAGGTGGCAGTGGTCTGGGTGGCGCGATCAATGTTGCGCCCAAGCGCGCGCCGAACGCAGCCTTGAACGATGTCACTCTTGGTTACGAACAGGGCGGTTCTAGCTATGCGGCCGCCGACATCGCCCGCCGTTTCGGCCCAGACAAGAGTACCGGCTTGCGGCTGAACGTGGTGCGCCGCGATGGCGGCACGGCGGTAGACCGCGAGAAGCGCGAATTGAGCCTGGCATCACTCGGTTTCGACTTTCACACCGGCGGCCTGCGAATTTCGGCGGACTTGGGGTACCAGGACCATCGGCTCGAGAACACCCAGCCTAGCGTGACCTTCGGCTACGGCGTACCGGTGCTCGCTGCCCCTCGCGCCAGCCGCAGTCTGGCCCAGCCCTGGACGCATTCCACCGAACGCGACACATTCAGCACTCTACGCTCCGAATACGACATCGCCAGCAACGTGACCGCCTGGGCGGCCTATGGCACGCGCCGCGGCGACGAGAGCACGGACCTGGCGAATCCGACCGTCACCAACGTCGCCGGAGACATGACGTCCTACCGCTTCGTCGGCACTCGCGTCGACCGCATCTCCACCGGTGAGGTCGGCGTGCGCGCCAGCGTTGCCACCGGCGCCGTCAAGCACACGCTGGTCGCATCGGCGGCGACTTATCACGCGATGACCGACGCGCCCTATGCCTTTTCCGATTTCGGTCCGGCCTGGGTCGGCACGATCGCGAGCAACCTGTACGCACCGGTAAATCGGGCGCAACTGCCGGCGACCGCGCTGATCGGCAAAAGCGTGTCGGATACCAAGACCTCCAGCGTCGCAATTGCCGATTCGATGGGATTGCTGAACGACGACCTGCTGATCACCCTCGGCGCTCGCCGCCAGACCATCAAGGACGGTGGCTACGAAGCCAGCCGCGTCACGCCGGTCGCCGGCATTGTCTACAAGTTCGGCAAGCGCGTTTCGGTCTATGCCTCTTACGTCGAGGGGCTGGTCAAGGGCGATACTGCACCGGCTACAAGCGGCACTAAACCCATCGTCAATGCCGGCGAGGTGTTCTCGCCCTACCAGACCAAGCAGTCCGAGGTCGGCGTCAAGCTCGACACCGGCAGCTTCGGCGGAACGTTCAGCGTGTTCCAGTCGAACAAGCCGATCTATTCGGTGAACTCCACGACCTTCCGCTTCACTCAGACCGACCGCCAGCACAACCAAGGCGCGGAGTTGTCGTTTTTCGGCGAAGTGATGTCTGGCTTGAGACTGCTGGGTGGCGCAAGCATTCTGTCGGCCGAGGTCGCCGGCAAGGATGCGATCGGTGCACCGCAGACGCAACTCAATGTCGGCGCCGACTGGACGGTTCCAAGGCTGCCAGGTCTGTCGCTAAACGCTCGTGTGGTGCAAACCGCCTCACAGTTCGCCGATGCTGCGAACACCCAGCAGGTGCCCGCCTGGTCGCGCCTGGACATCGGCGCAGCCTATGAGATCGAACTCGGTGCGCAGATGCTGATCGTCCGCGCCCGAATCGACAATGTCGCCAACCGCAACTACTGGGCATCGGCCGGAGGCTATCCCGGCGCCGGCTATCTGACGCTGGGCGCCCCGCGCAGTATCTCGGTGTCGGGAACCCTGAACTTCTAAAGGACCACTCGCCACAATATGCTGAGAAAACAGACGCTCAGGACATGGGCTTGGCTGCACAAGTGGTCCAGCGTCGTCAGCACGGTGTTCATGCTGCTCTTGTGCATCACCGGGCTGCCGCTGATCTTTCAACACGAGATCGGCCATTGGTTGGGCACGGAAGTCGAGGCGCCAGCAATACTCTTCACTAGCGCCGAGGTGCCACGCGTCAGCCTTGACGAGGTCATGCAGGTCGCCCGACAGCGCTTCCCGACCAAGGGCGGTATGTTCGTGTCCCAGGAGCCCGGTGACGACAAGATCTGGTTCGTCACGATGTCAGACACGCCGACCTCGGAAAGCGATCTGAAGCAGGTAGCCGTCGACGCGCGCAGCGGTGCAGCGCTGGCCGAACCCAAGCTCGACCGAGGGTTTATGTACGTGATCCGCACCCTACACATCGAACTCTTCGCCGGCTTGGCCGGCAAGCTTTTCCTAGGCTTCATGGGCTTGCTGATGCTAGCGGCGCTCGTCTCCGGCGTGGTGCTTTATGCGCCCTTCATGCGCAGGCTGCGCTTCGGCGAGGTACGGCGCGAGAAGTCGACCCGCATCAAATGGCTGGACCTGCACAACCTGCTGGGCATCGTGACGGTAACCTGGGTATTTGTTGTCAGCGCGACCGGCATGATCAACACATGGGCCGACTTGGCCGTGAAGTACTGGCAGAGCGACCAGATGGCCGAGATGGTGGCGCCTTACAAGGGTTTGCCACCGCTGAAGGGTCAGCTGGGTTCGCTGGAGAAGGCGGTCGCCGCAGCACGGGCCATGGAGCCGGACATGAAGATCGGTTTCATCGCATTCCCCGGTACGGTGTTTAGCAGCGAGCACCATTACGGCGTATTCATGCGCGGCAAGACGCCGCTGACCGAAAAGCTTTTCAAGCCGGTGCTGGTCGACGCCTTGACGGGTGAGATCACCGCGAGTCGTGAGCTGCCCTGGTACCTGAGCGCCTTGCTGCTTTCGCAGCCGCTGCATTTCGGTGACTATGGAGGCGCGCCGATGCAGTGGCTGTGGGCCCTGCTGGACAGCGTGACTATCGTCGTGCTCGGCAGCGGCCTGTACCTCTGGCTGGCCAAGAAGGCACCTGCCCACCAGACCCGGCCACAAACCCAGGCTGCCAAGGCTGTCGCTGCGAAACAGCTTGTTCTCGACAGAAGGCTGCTGTCACCCGTTCTTGCGCAATTTCTTTCCCTGTGGGGCTGGCCCATTCTGCTGGCCCTGCTCAGCACCATAGGACTTGTCGGTGCACTTGTGGGCGGCGACTCCTGGCACTGGCTGAGTTGGATAGGACTGGGCATGCCGGGCGCTGCGGCCGTTTGGTGCGGCCTTCGCGGCCGCTCGCCACGGCGCTGACTACTCTTCGCTCGCTCAGTCTATCCGCAAGGCTTGCAGCAAATAGATGGTTTCCAGTGCGCGTTGCTCGGCGTGGTGCTGCAGCGACGCCAGGCTCTCATGGCCGCCCTCATTGGATTCGTAGAACAGCACCGGGTTGCCAACATTTCTCAGCTTCTCGGTCAGACGGCGCGCATGGCCAGGGTGCACCCGATCATCCGATGTCGATGTGATCAAAAACATCTCTGGGTAAGGCTGGTCAGGCCGGACGTTGTGGAAGGGCGAATAGGCCCGCAGCGCAGCCGCCTCGGAGGCATCGTCCGGGTCGCCATATTCATTGATCCAGACCGCACCGGTGTATAGCTTGGGGAAGCGGATCATGTCGGTCAGCGGTACCTCGGCGATCAGGGCCTTGAACAAGCCCGGGCTCTGGATGCCAGTGGCACTGGCCAGCAGCCCGCCGTTGGAGCCACCAATCAGCGCCAGCCGGTTGGGCGCGACGGCGCGGATACGCACCAGGTCGCGGGCGACCGCAGCCAAATCGTCCAGTCCATTCTGGCGAAGCCCGCGCCGCGCGCCGGCGTGCCAGGGTGGCCCGTACTCGCCGCCGCCGCGGATATTGGCCAGCACGAACACGCCGCCGCGATCCAGGATGGGCCAACCGATGTCGGTCTTGAACTCGTGGTTGGCATAACTCGGGAGCCAGGACACGCCGAAGCCCCCATAGGCGCTGACCAGTCCCGGCGCCTTGCCATCGAAAACAAAGCCTTTGCGGTGTACCAGGTAGTAGGGCACGCGCGTGCCGTCGTGACTGCGGGCGAAATGCTGCTCGGTGCTGAACTTCGAGGCATCAAACAGGGCTGGTGTGCTGGCAATGGTCAATGACACATTGGGTCCGTACAGCCTCGTGGTTGGCGGCAGCAGCAGGCTTTCGACCTTGACCATCACCACGCCCTGAGTGTTTTCGCCGGTCAGCATTTGTACCGCGGCGTGCGGCGGAAGTGGGTGTTCGGTGACCTGCCAGCGTCCTTTGCCGCCACCCTTCCGGCGCGCCGAATAAAGGTGGGCGTCGACATTTTTCATAGCGACGAACCACAGCGCATCACGTGCCATCGCCAAGTGGAATATCGGGTCAATCGCCTGTGCCGGACTCGGCTCGAAAACCAGCTCAGGCGTCCCCTTACCATCGATCCGCACGGCAATCAACGAGCCAGCGCGAACCGTGCGACCGCCGATGTCGACCGGCTGGGAGGTCATCGCGATCATCTCGTCGCCCAGCGCGCCGACCACGCCGCGGTACTGCACGACCGGGCCTGGCAGGGCCAACTTTTCGGCCGGCCGGTCCAGATGCAGGCGCCAGTACTCGGGCGAGGGCGCACCACGCGGCCAGACCTCTGCCAGATAGAGAGACTGCGCAGCCGATTTCATGGCATGTGGGATGAACAGTACCGAACCGGCCGGCGCCTGGAACACCAGTTGGGCCGCGGCTAGCGGCTGGCCGCGCTTCCACAGGCGTGCCTGGGTGGCATAGCCGGCGTCCGAGATCGAGCCGGGACCGAAGTCGCTGGAGATCATTACCGTGTCACGATCGACCCAAGCAACATAGGTGCGGGCCGGCGTGGTGATCGTGAAACCGCCGTCGGCGGGCTCTACGAAGCGACCGCTCGCCAGGTCAAACTCGCGCAGCACCGTGCGGTCACCACCATCGGGCGAAAGCGCCAGCAGGCAGCGGGTGCCGAGCACGGCGTCGCAGGTGGGGTTCAGCCAGCCGGGCCGGAACTGCCAGCGCGTGCCTTCGCTCCTGGCCAAGTCGTCGAAGCTGAGCGCATCTTTCCACTCCGGCTTCAGCACCGATGATCGCGGCTGGTCGACCCGCATCACGCGCCAAATGCCCAGCGGGTGCTCGGCATCGCGAGCAACCTGGCTGACATAGCCACCACTCAGGTACTCGTCACGTCCGGCGCCTTGGCCGAGCCGGCGGTAGCGCTCGACCTCGCCGGCATAGCGCGGGTCGCTCTTGAAACGGCTCTGGGTCTCGGCATTGCGCTCGGCGACCCAGGCCAGTGACGGCGCGCTACGCAGATCCTCGAGCCAAAGCAGGTCCGGGTCGGTTGGTGCGGTCTGCGCGCCTGCCAGCAGCGACCACAGCAACATGAACAGGGTCGACAGACGAAGCATGCGCGAAAGCATGCGACTCATCGCGGGCTCCTCGCGTCCAACTGCTGCCTGAGCCAGGCGGCCGTCTCGTCCAGCGCGCGTTGGCTGACGGCTGCGAAGTCCATCGCTTCAAGAAAGCTGTGGGTCGTACCGGGGTAGATGGTGATGCGCGTGTCCACCGAGGCTGCGCGCAGACGATCCGCCATGGCGATGCTGTCGTCGCGAAGCACATCGCATTCGGCCACGGCCAGCCAAGTCGGCGGCAGGCCCTGCAAGTGTTGGCGCTCGGCCACCAGCGGCTGTGCGAACGGATCCAACGCATCGGCGCCGGCCAGGTAGTCGTGCCAGAAACCGCGCATCTCCGCTGAAGTCAGCAAATAGTCCGGACCGGTGTAACGCCGATGCGAATCGGTGTCAGTCGCGCAACCGAAGGCTCCGTAGTTCAGCACCAAGGCGCTCAGGCTGGCAGCATGGACGCTGTCGCGCCAGCGCATGGCGGCGCTCAGCGCCAGATTGG
This sequence comes from Roseateles toxinivorans, assembly GCA_945898095.1. Classification (GTDB taxonomy): domain Bacteria; phylum Pseudomonadota; class Gammaproteobacteria; order Burkholderiales; family Burkholderiaceae_C; genus Paucibacter_A; species Paucibacter_A toxinivorans_A. Next base: position 5,996 of record CAMDHE010000162.1, read on the forward strand.
CACCGGCGGAGTCGCCCCCCATCGCCAGACGGCTGGGGTCTAGCCCCAGGCTTTCGGCCTGCGATTGAAGCCAACCCAGCACTGCCACCACCTGCTGCAGCGCGGCCGGGTAGGGCGCTTCGGGCGCCAGTGCATAGTCAACACCCACCACCACAATGCCGGCACGGGCTGCGTACTCGCGCATCACGCGGTCATGCGTGTCGATGCTGAACAGCCGCCAGCCGCCGCCGTGAAGATAAATCAGCGCCGGCAGGGCTGCGGCGGCCGTGGGCCTATAGATGCGCAGTCGCAAGGCACGCCCGTCAATGACGAGTTGGCGCTCCAGCGTATGCATCATCACCGGCCCGCCACGCGCGAAGGGTTCGCGTACCACTTCGGCGATGCGGCGCGCCTCGGCAAGCGGCACGCTGTCTAGAGCCGGATGCGCGGCATAGCCGGCGTTCAGCCGTTTCTGGAACAGCATGATCTGCGGATCCAACGCCGTACCGGCGGCGGTGGAAGTGGAGTTGGAGTTGGACAGGGTGTTCAAGCGTCTGCGTGTCGCATCAATTGAGGTCGAAGGATAGGCACAGGATAGCCAGCGCAATGGTCGCGACCTTCACGCGCGAGGCCATTGACTGTCGCGATCGGGCACTTTGGGCAATACGGCTTGGGTCTATGGAGTGCGCCCGTGGCATATTTCATGCTACGCCAGATTACATCCGCGTATCCAAACCCTTGCGACCAGTGCCAGCCTTCGGCTATTCTGCGGACAATCCCTTGCCGGAGCCTCCAGCCATGCGTCACAGCACCGACCTGATCCATATCCCGCGCCCGGTTGTGGCGCTGTCGGACGAGTACGCAGGCAACTTCGTCGACCCGCCGCATCGCCATGATCGCGCGCAATTGCTATACGCCAGCTCGGGGGTGATGTCGGTGGTGACCGATGAAGGCAGCTTCGTGATCCCGCCCCAGCGCGCGGTCTGGATTCCACCCTCGGTCGAACACGCGGTAACTTGCCGTAGTCCAGTTTCGGTACGCACGCTCTACATCAGCCTGCAGGACGGTATGCCCACGCGCTGCCGGGTCATCGAGGTCTCGGAACTGCTGCGCGCGCTGATTCTGGAAGCGATGAGCTTCC
>CAMDHE010000163.1 GCA_945898095.1 Roseateles toxinivorans
CTCACGGCTTGTGCTAGCGCGGCCCCGGGCGGTCTGCGGCGTTGCATTTATTGCCAATAGCACGCGCTATTGGCCGCAAAATGCGCCTTGCATCCCATCCCGGTCCGCACTGCACACATCCGCGTTGAGTTATGCAGAGCATCCCTAAGAATTCTCGAGGTAGTAGAAGCGTCACAAGACGCCCACTCGATAGCCTCACTTCAAAATTCCGAATAGGAGACATGCATGAAGAAAAGTCGGCCTGAGTTCGATCTGGTGACACGACGATCCTTTGTTGCATGGGGAGCACTGGCTGCTGGCGGTGTCTCGGCACAGGAGGCCAATATATGGACACCCAAGCATCCGGTCCGCTTAATCTGCCCGTTCGCGGCAGGCGGTAGTGTTGACGTCGCATCACGATTCGTGGCCCTGGGGTTGAGCAAGCACCTGGGGCAGACAGTTATCGTGGACAACAAGTCGGGCAACGCCGGCAACATTGGCACAGAAACTGCGGCACGGGCCGCGCCGGATGGGTTGACGCTTGTTATGGGAAGCTCCAGCACCTTCGGCGTCAACCCTTCCATCTACCCGAACCTGAAGTACGACGCGATCAAGGATTTCCAGCCAGTCTCGATGGTTTCTTATGCGCCGAACGTGCTGGTCGCCCACCCGTCGGTCGCGGCAAAGACCGTAAGCCAACTCGTAGCCTTTGCGAAGGCCAATCCAGGCAAGCTGGCTTATGCGTCATCAGGCCACGGCGGTGCGCCTCATCTGGCCGCCGAGCTCTTTAAGCTGGAGGCTGGCGTGGACCTGCTACACGTACCCTACCGCGGAACCGGGCAGGCGCTGGCCGATCTAGCGTCGGGTCAGGTACAGCTATCGTTTGGCACGTCCATAGCCTTGATGCCGTTTATCAAGTCGGGGCAGGTGCGCGCCCTGGCTGTAACCAGTCCGCGACGCTTGGCTGTACTGCCGGAAGTGCCGACGATGACTGAAGTGGGCCTGCCAAGCGTTTCCGCCATGTCCTGGAATGGGCTACTGGTCCCAGCCGGGACGCCGAAGAACATCGTCGTTCGGCTCAACCAGGCTGTGGTGCGCGTCGTCGAGTCCGCAGAGTTCACCCGCGATATGGCCAAGCTTGGCGCTGAGCCAATGGCGGGCACGCCCGAGGAATTTGCTGCCTTCATCCGGCGCGAAATCGACACCTGGGCCAATGTCATCAAGGTTTCCAATATCAAGTTCGAGTGATCCGAAATTACCTCATCCAAACGCTTCAAATCAGGAGACAAGCATGAAGAAAATTCTATCCGCGCTTCGTAGTATTGCAGTGGCGCTGGTGGCACTGGTGACGGCCGTAACCCCAGCCAGCGCACAATCCACCTACCCAAACAAGTCGATCCGCTACGTCGTTCCGTTCGCGCCGGGTGGTGGCAGTGACATCGTGGCGCGGCGCATTGCACTCAAGCTCTCTGAAGCACTCGGCCAGCAGGTGATCGTCGACAACAAACCGGGGGCCGCGACGACGATAGGAACCGAGTTTGTCGTGCGATCCCAGCCCGATGGCTACACCATGCTGCACGGCTCTTCGAGCCTCGCCATCACGCCGAGCACACATGCCCCGCTTAAATATGCGCCGCTTGTTGACTTGGCGCCAGTGACCCAGACTGCATTCCAGCCTTACTTGGTGGTTGTCAATGCAAAATCGCCATTCAAAAATCTGACTGAACTGCTGGCCCATGCGAAGGCAAACCCCGGCAAGGTCAGTTTTGCCACGCCGGGTACGGGCAGCGGTGGACATCTTGCGACAGAACTGCTGAAAATGTTGGCGGGCGTGGACATGATCCATGTCCCATACAAGGGTGATGGCCCGGCCCTTACCGACCTACTCGGTGGCCAGATCACCTTTATGTTCGGCACCGTGTCGCCAACGCTGCCTCACATCAACTCTGGCAAACTGCGGGCACTCGCGGTGAGCACATCCAAACGACTGCTCCTGTTGCCAGCTGTGCTAACTGTCGAAGAGTCCGGCGTTCCTGGCTACGAGGCCATATCCTGGAGCGGCGTTCTGGTTCCGGCTGGCACGCCACCAGCCATCATCAACCGTTTGAATCTGGAGATTGGCAAGATTCTCCGCAACCCGGAGATCGAGAAGTTGTTCTTGCAAGATGGTTCAGAGCCAGTGGCATCGACGCCGGCGCAGTTTGCTGAACTCATCCGAATTAGCACCGAGAAATGGGCCAAAGTCGTAAAGGCGGCGAACATCACAAACCAATAACTTTTTCTGATTCGGGATGTGCTTCAGCCTGGTGACTTACCTTGTGTTGGGTGAACTATCGACGGCAAGACATTCTTCCAGGTCGCTCAGGCCTTCAGCCTATAGCCGGTTTTCAGCATCCAGCTGACCACACCCAACGACAGGGCCAGAAAGCCCAGCGTCATGCCCAGACTCAGGGCCAGGCTGACATCGGCCAGGCCGTAAAAACTCCAGCGAAAGCCGCTGATCAGATAAACCACCGGGTTGAACAGCGCCACCGTCTGCCAGGCCGGCGGCAGCATATTGATCGAATAAAAGCTGCCGCCCAGAAAGGTCAGCGGCGTGATGATCAGCAGCGGCACAACCTGCAGTTTTTCGAAACCATCGGCCCAGATGCCGATGATGAAACCGACCAGGCTGAAGGTGACTGCCGTCAGCAGCAAAAACAGCAACATCCAGAACGGATGGGCGATCTGCAGCGGCACGAAAACACTTGAAGTAGCCAGGATGATCAGCGCGACGATGATGGACTTGCTGGCCGCCGCACCCACATAGCTGAGCACCACCTCGACATGCGAGACCGGCGCCGACAGCAACTCATAAATCGTGCCGGTGAACTTGGGAAAGTAGATGCCGAACGATGCATTGGAAATACTTTGCGTCAGCAGCGACAACATGATCAGGCCGGGCACGATGAAAGCGCCATAGCTGATGCCTTCCACCTCGGGAATGCGCGAACCAATGGCCGCGCCGAAGACGATGAAATACAGCGTGGTCGAGAGCACTGGCGAGAGGATGCTCTGCATCACCGTGCGCCAGGTGCGCTGCATCTCGAAGCGATAGATCGCCAAAACAGCGTGGTAGTTCATGCCTGACCCTCCTTGACCAGCTGTACAAAAATATCTTCCAGCGAACTCTGGGTCGTATGCAGATCCTTGAACTGGATGCCTGCTGCGCCCAGGTCACGCAGCAATTCGGCAATTCGGCTGCGCCCATCGTCCTGGCTGTCGTAGGTGTAGATCAATTCATGGCCGCCTTTGGCCAGGGTCAGCGGATGATGGTTCAAGGCATCCGGAATCGCGGCCAGCGGCCCGGGCAATTCAAGCGTCAACAGCTTCTTGCCGAGCTTGTGCATCAAGGCGTCCTTGCCTTCGACCAGAATGATTTCGCCCTTGCTGATGACGCCGATGCGGTCAGCCATTTCTTCAGCTTCGTCGATGTAATGGGTGGTCAGGATGATGGTCACGCCGGTGTCACGCAAGCTGCGCACCAGGGCCCACATATCGCGCCGCAATTCGACATCAACGCCGGCCGTCGGCTCGTCCAGGAACAGCAACTGCGGCTCATGCGAGAGCGCCTTGGCGATCAGCAGCCTGCGCTTCATGCCGCCGGACAAAGTCATGATCTTGCTGTCGCGCTTGTCCCACAGCGACAGAGCCCTGAGAATTTTCTCCACATGGGCCGGGTCGGGCCCCTTGCCGAACAGCCCGCGGCTGAAGCTGACCGCGTTCCAGACCGTCTCGAACGATTCGGTCGTCAACTCCTGTGGCACCAGGCCGATCAGTGAGCGGGCTTTGCGGTAATCACGCACATTGTCGTGGCCGGCCACCGTCACCGTCCCCGCGCTGGCATTGACGATGCCGCAAATGATGCTGATCAGCGTCGTCTTGCCGGCGCCGTTGGGGCCCAGCAGGGCGAAGATTTCGCCCTTGCGGATTTCCAGATTGATGTCCTTGAGCGCGGCAAAGCCGCCGTCAAAAGTCTTGCTGAGATGCGAGACAGAAAGTATCGGTGAGTGCATCAGCCGAAGGATAGCCTGTCAAGCCGATTCTCAGCCTGGCCAAGGCCAGGCAAGGCCTCAGCCTCAACCGATCGCTCAGCCCCGCGGCATCCGGTACAGGCCGCAGATCTTGTTGCCATCAGGGTCGCGCAGGTAGGCCAAGTAGAGCTGAATATGGGCTCCCTCGCGCTTGCCTGGAGGGTCTTCGCAGGTCGTTCCGCCATGGGCCAAGCCAGCGGCATGCCAGGCGTCGGCTTGCTCGGCCGACTGGCAGGCAAAGCCGATGGTGCTGCCGTTGCCCACCGTGGCGGGCTGCCCATCGATCGGCAGGCTGACCGAGAAAACGCCGGTCGGCGTGCGCCAGAAGACACGGTGGCGATCTACTGCCCCGGCGGGAATCCCGAGGGTCCCCAGCACCGCGTCGTAGAAGGCTTTGGCCTGGTCCAGATTGTTGGTGCCGATCATGATGTGAGAGAACATGCTGTGTGCCTTCTGGAGGACGCGCGAAGCGTCAGGTTGCGGAATTGGGAATCGATTGACGACGCAGACGGCATTTTTGGAGCGGGCCGGTCAAGCGCATCGCGACAAGTATGCCCGCCACCGGCAAGGCCTCGATTCATGCATGGGTTCTTGCAAGCTGACGAACAGCGTTTGGCTGCTTCAGCTGTGCATTCCCCAGCGCCTTACCGTGCGTTGTTCAATGGTCCGGAAGACGATGCCCTCGACCGCCAGGCCGATAACGATGACCGCGAAAAGCCCGGCAAAGACGACCGGTATGTCGAGCGTGTTCTTGTTTTCGTAGATGAACCAACCCAGACCGCCCGACCCTGACGACGTGCCGAACACCAACTCCGCCGCGATCAAGGTTCTCCAGGCGAAGGCCCAGCCGATTTTCAGACCCGTCAGGATGCTGCCCAGCGCGGCTGGCATCAGGATCTTGGCCACATAGGCCGGCCCAACCAGACCGTAGTTGCGACCCACCATGCGCAGCGTGCTCGATACGGCCATGAAACCGGCATGGGTGTTCAGCGCAACCGGCCACAGCACGGAGTGCACCAGCACGAAGACGATGCTGCCGCTTCCAAGCCCGAACCAGATCAAGGCCAGCGGCAGCAGCGCAATCGCCGGCAAGGGGTTGAGCATGGCCGTCAGCGTCTCAAGCAGGTCGTTGCCCAGGCGGGAAGCCATGGCCAACACGGTCAGCAGCATCGCCAGGGCCATTCCGACGACATAGCCCTGCAGCAACACCTTGATCGACACCCAGGCCTTGGCCGGCAACTCGCCGGTCAGGATGCGGCTGACGAAGGCCTCCAGCGTGGTGCTGAAGGTCGGCAGCAGCAAATCATTCGCCAGGTACATGGCGTAGGCCTGCCACAGCGCAGCCAATGTCATCAGGATCAGGGTCTTGCGGACCCAGCCCAGGTTGTAGATTCGCTCAAGCAGTGTCAGCCGCTGCTGCACGACACCGAAGTCATGCTCCTGCACATGCTCCCGAACCAGTTCCGGCCGGCTCTGTTGGGGTTCATGCATGCGGCTCATCCTCGGTGGACTCCACGGCGTCGGCAAACAGCAGGCCGTGGATTCGGTCTGAAAGGGCCATGCCGGTCACGGGATCGACCCGGTCATGGCCGTCGCTGCTGAGTTCGGCCTTGACCTGCCCAGGGTGCGGCGACAACAGCAGGATGCGGTTGCCGATGCGGACTGCCTCTGGAATCGAGTGAGTCACGAACAGCACGGTAAAGCGCGTGTCCTCCCAGAGCTGCAGCAACTCATCCTGCATCTTGCGGCGCGTCAGCGCATCGAGTGCCGCAAAGGGCTCGTCCATCAGCAGGATGTCGGGTTCCATCGCCATCCCGCGCGCGATCGCCACCCGCTGCTTCATGCCGCCGGACAGCGTATGCGGAAAGGCATCGGCAAACTTCGTCAAGCCCACCTTCTCGATGTAGGCCATGGCGCGCTCATCGGCCTCGGCACCCGCCAGGCGTCGTGACGACTCCAGCGCGAACACCACGTTCTGCCGTACGGTCTTCCAGGGCAGCAACTGATCGAATTCCTGGAAAACCATGACGCGGTCGGGCCCCGGCCGAGTGACGGTCCTGTCGTTCAGGCTGATGCTGCCTTCGACCGGTGTCATATAACCGCCGACCGCCTTGAGCAGCGTCGACTTGCCACAGCCCGAGGGGCCAAGAAGCACGAAACGGTCCGACTTCAAGACGTCGAAACTCACACGGTAGCTGGCCGTCACCAGATGCTCGCGAGTCTTGTACTGCAAGGTCACACCATCGACGCGCAACAGCGGCGCAACCATGCGGGTGAGGGTCATGTCAGATCTTTCATCATGAACAGCGGGGCTTGTGGTTCAGCTGCCGGGCAGATCGTGAATGTCGGGAAAGAACAGATCCTTCCAGCTGGCCGGGTTGTTCTTCAGCGTCCCGACCTTGTTCATGAACTGCGCATAGGGCAGCAAGCGCTGCGGCGCCAAGGTGTACTCGACCTGCGGGTCGCTCATCATCTTGAGAATCTGATCGACGGATTCCTTGCCGCCGCCTTCCTTGACATACATCTCGGCGGCACGGCGCTTGTCAGCGTTGATGGCCGCAGTCGCTTCGCGAAGCGCATCCAGCACAGCCCGATAGACCTTGGGGTTGGCCTCGCGGAACTTGTTGGTGGCCCAAAGCATGAGGAAGGTGTTCGGACCACCCATGATGTCGTAGGAGTTCAACACCGTACGCACGCCCGGGCTGGCCAATGCGGTGTACTGGAAAGGCGGTGACGTGAACAAGGAGGTGATCTCGGCCGAGCCCGAGAGCATCGTCAGGAGCCCGTCGGGGTGGGGCAGATTCACCATCAACGGGTTGAGCTTGCGATAGTTCTCGATGCCGAACTCCTTGGCGACTGCCATCTGCAGGTACACCGTCTGCACCGAAGATCCGGCGCCGGCCATCGAGATGCGATCCTTTTCGGTGAAGTCGCGTACGGTCTTGATGGCAGGGTTACGTGTCACCAGAAGGTTCGGCATCGAAGAGAGCGCGGCGACGCCACGCACATCCAGCGAGCTGCGCGTCTTGTCCCAA
>CAMDHE010000164.1 GCA_945898095.1 Roseateles toxinivorans
GGATCAGATTCTCGAGCTGTTCGGCGCCGCCAAGCTCGGTGATACGGGTCGGGTTTTCCATCTTCATGGGTGATTCCTTTAAGAGTTCGCGGGGGGGTATCGAAATCCAGCGCGGGCCGAATGGCGGGCACGATGGCTTTGAACAGCACAGCGGGCGGCACGCTAGCGCCAGAGGCGATTTAGTACGTTGCGTTGTAAGACGTACTATAGGAATGTAAGTCCTGTAAAGCAACTTAGTAGTTTCCCGATAACGCTGCAAGGGTAGAGTTCGAGTCATGAAAACACCCGTCACCGAGCTGCGGCCATTCATTGCACTGGCTGCCAACCGCAATTGCTCCATGGCGCGAGCACTGGAAGTGCTGGGCGATGTCTGGACCTTCCTGCTGCTGCGCGAGTTGTTCTTTGGCGTCAAGCGATTCGATGCGATTCAGCGAAACCTTGGCATCGCCCGGACAAGTTTGTCAGGCCGACTTGGCAAGTTGGTGGAAGCGGGCGTGCTGGAACGCAGTCAATACACCGAAAGACCGCCTCGCTTCGAGTACCGTCTGACGCCCAAGGGGCTGGCGCTCTACCCGGCCTTGGTCAGCCTGATGCGCTGGGGTGATCAATGGGCGGCTGTCGAGACCGGCCCTCCCTTGCTGCTGACGCACAAACCTTGCGGTCACGCGCTGGAACTCCGGCTTGTCTGTTCACATTGCCGCGCCCGGGTGGAGCCGAGCGACGTCGAGCCCGAGGCAGGGGACGGCTTTGATACCCAGTCCGAGGCGCCGCGCAACGCCACCCGGACCCATTCAAATCCGGCCTTATATCTGCACCTGCGCGCATGTTCGGTGGCGCGTGCCTTGGTCATCATCGGAGACCGCTGGAGCTTCCAGATCCTGCGCGCGGCTTTCTTTGGTGTGCGGCGATTCGAAGACTTCGCGCGGCTGCTCAATGTGGCGCGCAATGTATTGACGTCTCGGCTGGGCAAGCTCACGGCAGAAGGTGTTTTCGAGCGGCGTCAATACGAGGCACGCCCTCCGCGCTTCGAGTATGTCCTGACGAAAAAGGGCTTGGCTTTCTACGACAGCTGCCTGCTGCTGATTCAGTGGGGCGATGAGTGGATCGCTGACAGTCATGGCGTGCCGCTACACCTGAGGCACAGACTCTGCGGCGAGGTGTTCAAGGCTGAACTGGTTTGTGGTCACTGCGCCGAGCCTGTGCTTGCTCAAGAAGTCGAGTTCCAAGACGGGCCCGGCGTCCGTCTGTTGTAAACCGAGATCGCCAAAGCTGTTGTCCTGGGCTGCGGAGCAATGCCGGCTTGGCGTTCCCAAAAAGCCTGAGCATGCAGACGGCAATTGGCCGAACGGACAGACTAGAAAGCGTTGAGCGCAGGCGCATCGTGTGAGGCTGCACGGTGAGCTTGCCTGATGCTTCATAGTTATAAATAAAAGCCATAAAAATAGCTTTTAAAAAACTTAATTGACTTTAACAGCCATTATTTTATCCTTTAAAATCCTCCTTGTTCCGCAGCAAAGGTAGTAAATGCTCGACTTTCAATTCGCCACCAGCGGTGAAATTGCACAAGAACTCGGCCGGCGTATGCGCGCGCAGAGGATGGCAAATTCGATGACTCAGGCTGAGCTTTCCGCCCGCGCCGGAGTGGCCCTGGGTTGCGTCAAGAAGCTCGAATCGACGGGCCGCACGACGATGGAAACTTTCGTGCGCATTGCGCAGACTCTGTCGCTTGCCGGAGAGCTCGAGACCCTGATGGTGTTGAAACCACGCACCAGCATCGCCGAGATGGCGCGGGCCGAGTTGGCCATCCGAAAGCGCGCGCCGCGGCGCCGCATGGGCCCCAAGCCAGAACCCTTGCCATGCTTCTCAATCGCTACGGGCCCATTGTCTGCAGCCTTCAGCAACTTGCCAAAGCTCTGCTTGGCGCTGGTCGATGAGAACTGTTCCATTTAGGCGTACCGGTAAACCTTATTTTGTCCATTTCCCTTTTAAATGGACAAATTTTGGACGGCGACAATCATGCTGGCCACAACGAACGCCACTGGGCTGTGCGGCGCACATTCCGCTGGCGTTGCTGCTCCAAGCCGAGGCCCCAATCGCCCATGAACAAAGCCGCAAAAGGACCCTGCTGTATGACGCATCTGCATCGAATGACACTGGCCTTGGCCGTCTGCGCGCTCTGGCAACTCGCTCCTGCGCAGCCAGTGTCGGCCCCGCCCGCCCCGGCTGCGTCCGCAGCGCCGGCCCCGCCGCAATCGTCAGTGGGCCGCATCGAGCGCATCGCACCGATCGCCTCTCGGCATGTCGGCGCGCGCTTCGTCGACGTCTGGCTGCCGGCCGACTACAGCCCGGCGAAGCGCTACCAGGTGCTCTACATGCACGACGGGCAGAACCTGTTCGAAGGCCGCTACGCTTACGGCGGCAATTCGTGGCAGGCGGACCTGGCGGTGAATCGGCTCGTGCGCGCCGGCCGCATCGCCGACACGATCATCGTCGGCATCTGGAACAGCGGCGTCGAGCGCTACGCCGAGTACTACCCCGAGAAGTTCCTCGCCTTCGCGCCCGAGGCCGCGCGGCGCGAGTACGTCGAGGTTGCCAGCAATGGCCGCAGCAAAGCCGATGCCTACCTGCGCTTCATCGTCGAGGAACTCAAGCCCGCCATCGACCGGCGCTTTGCGACCCGGCCGGAGCCGGAAAGCACTTTCGTCGTTGGTTCCAGCATGGGCGGGCTGATCTCGCTCTATGCGCTGTGCGAGTACCCGCAGGTCTTCGGTGGCGCGGCCGGCTTGTCCACGCACTGGGTGGGCCGGCCCACGGCGTGGGGGCGCGAGCGCGTGCGCAATGCGGCGCTGCCGCTGGCGGCGCTGGGCTACCTGAGCCAGAAGCTGCCGCCGGCCGGCCGTCACCGCGTTTACACCGACCGCGGCGACGACTGGCTCGATTCGCTGTACGCGCCGGCGCACCTGATGGCCGCCGAGGTGCTGCGCGAGCGCGGCTACACCGCCGCAGACGCCATGACACCCCTGTTGCCGGGCACCGGCCACAACGAGGCCGACTGGGCGGCACGACTGGCCGGCGTACTGCAGTTTCTGATGGCACCGCGATGAAGGTCCAGCAGAGCCCAGCCACCGCATCGCCTACCTTTACGCCGGCACCGATCCGCGGGGAAAGGCCCTGCGCTGATGCGGCGTATCGTGCGCAACTTTTACGGCAGCGGCCCGAACGGCATCACCGGCAATGCCAGCAGCGGCCAGATGAGCGCCTGGCTGGACGGCGATCCGAGGGATGCCACCGCGTTGTCGCATGCTGCGTTGCTGCTGGGCCGCCGGCTCGAACTGGGGCCGGCACGATGAAGCGCCGCCCGTGGCCCTGCCTTCGGTTTCGTCAGTGACGCAATAACTGTCAACACCTCGTAAAAAGTGGGCGTCGCGGCTCTTTTTGATGGCAAAACTTGCCTTAGTTAGCCGCTTTTCCCTTCGGCAGAATGACTTCGATCTGGTCCATGATGTCATTCATGCGGGCTGCGATGGCCTGGTAGGGCGCGGGGCTGGCCAGATCCACGCCGGCTTCCTTGACCAACTCATAGGGATAGCGTGAGCCGCCGGCCTTCAGGATGTTGAGGTATCGGTCGCGCGCACCCGGTGTGCCCTTGAGGATCTCGGTGGCAAACATGTTGCCAGCGGTAATGGACGTGGCGTACTGAAATACATAGAAGCGGTTGTAGAAGTGGGGAATGAAGGCCCACTCCACGGTATACAGGTCGTCGATCTTGACCACACCTTCCTTGTCACCGTGGTAGCGCTTGAGGATGTCGCCGTAAATCTTGGTAATGCCGTCGCCGGTGAGGGACTCGCCCCGGTCCACTTTGGCGTGCACGGTGCGCTCAAAGTCGGCGAACATGGCTTGGCGGAAGAAGGTGGCACGCATATTTTCCAGGGCGGAGCCCAGGTATAGCAGACGTTCGTCGTCACTCTTGGCGATCTTTAGCATGTGGTCGAGCATCAGCACCTCATTGGTGGTAGACGCAATCTCTGCCGTAAAAATCGGGTACTCCGAATTCACGAACGACTGTGACTTGTTGGACAGGTCCGAGTGCATCGCGTGGCCCCACTCATGCGCCAAAGTCGAGAGCGATTCGTAATCGTCGTTGTGGTTCAGCAGCAAGTAGGGGTGAACGTCATAAATGGAGCCATTCATGTACGCACCAGAGCGCTTGCGCGGACGCGGCGAAACATCCATCCAGCGGCTTTGGGTGCCCTTTGCCATGGCGGCCACATAGTCATCCCCCAGAGGCTTCATGCCGTCGAGCATGAGCGGTATGCTTTGCTCAATGGTGTACTTGAGTTTGCTCGACACCAAGGGTGGGTAGATGTCGTAGTAACGCATTTCACTCACCCCAAGCATCTTGGCGCGCAATTTGAAATAACGGTGCAGCGTGGGCAGGTTGGCATTGGCCTGGTCCACCAGCGTGTCGTAGACCGCGCGCGGGAGCTTGTTGTTGTCCAGCGCTTGGGTGAGTGAATCCGGGTAGTTCCGCACCTTGGCCAAGACCGCGTCTTTTTTGAGCTGCTCGTAGAACGTCACGCCGAAGGTGCGCTCGAACTCTTTCCACTTGCCCCAGAAGGCGTCGAATACCACTTTGCGGTCGGCACGGTTGCTGAGCGAGCGGTATTTAGTGTAGGCGGACTGGTCGACCGTAACCTCGGTGCCGTCTGAGAGTTTGACCTTGGGCCAAGGCATGTCCGCGTTGGCGAGCATGCCATAGACCCCTTGTGCCGCTTCGGTTGCCATGCCAAAGTTGGCAATCAGCGCTTCGCCTTTTTTGTCCAGGGTGTGGGGTGCAACGCGGGCGATGTCGTCAAGCATGTGCTGGTAGACCACCAGTCCCTTATCTTGCTTGACCATGGCGCTGACCTTGATCGCCCCGAGTTTCAGAATTTCGGGGTTAACGAACGACACGGCACTCTGCAACTGGTTGCCCAAAATGTCCGCGCGTTGCTTGAGATCCAAGCCTGCAGTGGAGCCTGTGTCTTCGTCATGAAATTGGGAGGCATAGCCTGAAAGACGGTAGAGGCGCTTGATCGCATCGGTTTGCAGGTCAAGGCACCCTTTCAGGCGACTAGCGGACTTGCCGAGTTGGCCGCTGCAGCCAGCGATGGTTTGCAGACTCCGCTCTAACCTTGTGGCGTCTTTGTCCCAGTCAGCTTGTGTGGCATAGATGTCCTTGAGGTTCCAACGGTTGGCTTCGGTGTCTGCAGCCAGAGCAGACAATGCGCCTGCGAACAGGCTGGTTGCCAGGGCTGTCTGAAGCAAGGTGCGGGGGAATGAGTTCATGTTGATGGCTCGATGTGAGGTATTGATGTTGAGGATGCTCTGCGTAACTCAACGCGTGTGTGTGTAGTTCGAATCGAGATGGGATGCAAAGCGCATTTTGCGGCCAATAGCGCGTGCTATTGGCAATAAATGCAACGCCGCAGACCGCCCGGGGCCGCGCCATGACAAACCGTGAGGGGTTATGCAGAGCGTCCTTAAGTCCCAAAGTCCTGGCAATCGTGTTGGGCTTCCCGTTTTAGGGGCCCAGCAACGGGTTGCTGGGACAGCGCATGGCTCATCCCGTTGATGCAATGCGACCAGCCCCCATCGACCGGCAGTTCCAATTCGCTGAAACTTGGCATCAATCGATGGCAACCGCCGCACCTGGCTTCGGCAGATCAAAGCCCTGCACGTCAGACATCGCGCAAAGGGTTGAACATTCGCATCCAGTCGAGCAAGTCAGGACTGCCGCCTGGCTCGCCGGCAAGGCCGCGCATGATGTCGAGGTAAACATCGTCTCGCTCGTCCTGGCCGAGCTTGAAGCGTCCAAGAACATCCGTTACGTCTGCCTCGAAGCCGATGATGCCTTGCGACAGTTGTTCATAGCGTTCACCCATGTCGTCCACTTGCCATGACTCCGGCCGGCCGGCTTCGTGGTGGTCGACCAGGGCTCGCACATCCGCCTGCAACCGTGCTTCGTCAGTATGGAAACGGACCCGGGCATGGCAGCGCATGCTGGCGTAGTTCCAGGTCGGTGCCTGGCTACGGTCGGCCATCCACGATGGCGACACATAGCCATGCGGGCCGAGGAAGAGGAACAGCGCCTGCGGCTGGCGCTGCAAAGCGGCGACCTGAGGGTTGTGGCGTGCGAAATGCCCCACGATGTGCAGGATGCGGCCGCTTTCGTCGCTACGCGCCAACAGGGGGAGCGGCGTGGCATGCAAGCCACCGCCGTGGGCCGCATCGTCGGCTGAGACGACCCAGGCCAAGGGATGCTCGCGGACGAGCCGGCTGTTGTCTGCGGGTGTTCGAGCGTCGAAGCGGCTGGATGGCGCAGTCATGGCGTTGGGTGCCGGCGTCGGCCGGCCGGGGTGGGCTTGGCCCCACCATAGCCGGTAGGGCTGCCGCGCGCCCACGCGCCGAGGTCATTCAATCACGGGCGCGGGCCAGCCGATCCGCCTGCTCCTCAGCTCAGGTAGCGACTCGGCGCCGTGCCAAAGGTGCGTTGGAATACGGCGGTGAAGGCGCTGGGGCTGTTGTAGCCGATGTCATAGGCAATCGTCGTCACTGCATGGCCGCAGGCCAGTCGAGCCACCGCCTCGAGCAGGCGCACATGCTGGCGCCAGCCCGCCAGGCTCATGCCGGTTTCCTGTCGGAACAGGCGGGTCAGGGTGCGCCGGCTCATGCAGGCTGTGGCTGCCCATTCGTCGAGTGTGTCGTCGCGCGAGGGGTCGAGCAGGATTTGCCGACAAACACGGGCGAGGCGCTGGTCGTTGGGCATGCGCGCGCACAGAGGGGCCACCGGCATGGTGTTGATACTTTGCAGCAGCAGCCGCACGATCAAGCCCTCGCGGCCGTCCATGTCGTACTCGGGAGGGAAGCTCATCGCTTCCAG
>CAMDHE010000165.1 GCA_945898095.1 Roseateles toxinivorans
TTCGCCCGGCATCCCCACCACAAAGGTCTCGCCCCGGTAGGCATGGATATAGGGCGCTACCGAGCGGAACCAGGGCACGAAGGTATGGGGGAAGACAAGACTCATGGGCTCAATTGTGCCGCAGCCTGTCTTCTATGGCCGATGAAGCAAGGGATTGATGGCGGTCTGGCGCGCTCGCAGCATCAATGTTCCAAATTTTCAAGGAGAGAGCGCTGGATGCATTCAAGACTCATGGTGCCTTCAGTGGGTCCGAACTGATGACCGACGATCCAGGTCAGGCCGCCTTGTTCTATGGCCTCTTGTTCGGCTGGAGCTTCGATCATATGGATCTGCCTGGCGGCAACTACCTGGTCGTCAAGGTCGGCGAAACCGCCGTGGCTGGCATGATGGACTGGGGTTGTTATGTCATCGTCGATGATGTCGACGCGACGCTGTCCCGATGCCAGGCGCTCGGCGGAACGGTGCTGTCGCCAGGCATGGATATTCCCAGAGCCGGACGCATGGCCTGCATTCGCGACCCGCATGGTGCGGCGATCAACATCATTACTTATCTGCCTAAAAACGAATGATGCGCCGGGCGCGGATAATCCGCGGCTCGTGAACTCATCCTCTCCCACCCCAACCAAGGCACCGCGTCGTCAGGCAATCGTCGCCAACCCGCTGCCTGTCATCACTTTCCCCGAAGCCCTGCCGGTTTCCGGCCGGAGAGAGGATATTGCGCGTGCGCTCGAACAACACCAGGTCATCATCGTTTGTGGTGAGACCGGTTCGGGCAAGACCACCCAGTTGCCCAAGATCGCCCTGGCATTGGGCCGTGGCCGCGCCAACAGCGGGCGCCTGATCGGTCATACCCAGCCGCGCCGGATCGCCGCCAGCAGTGTGGCCAAGCGCATCGCCGAAGAGCTGAAGACGCCGCTGGGGGAGGTGGTCGGCTTCAAGGTGCGTTTCCAGGATCGGCTCTCACCCGGAGCCTCGGTCAAGCTGATGACCGACGGCATCTTGCTGGCTGAGACTCAAACCGATCCGCTGCTGCAGGCCTATGACACGCTGATCATCGACGAGGCCCATGAGCGCAGTCTGAATATCGACTTCCTGCTCGGGTACCTGCGCGAGGTACTGAAGAAACGCCGCGATTTGAAGGTCATCGTGACCTCGGCCACGATCGATGCGGAGCGCTTTGCCAATCATTTCGCCGGCCCGGATGGCCCTGCGCCGGTATTGACCGTGTCGGGGCGCCTGTTTCCGGTCGAACAGCGCTACCGGCCCTTCGAGGAAAGCCGTGAATATGACCTGAACCATGCGATTGGCGATGCGATCGACGAACTCTGGCGTGACGGTGGCGGCGATGTGCTGGTGTTTTTGCCCGGCGAGCGCGAGATCCGCGAAGCTGCTGATCACTTGCGCAAGCACCACCCGCCCGGTGTTGATGTGTTGCCGCTGTTTGCCAGGCTTTCCCCTCAGGAGCAGGACAAGATCTTCGAGCCGCATGGGGCGCGGCGCATCGTCTTGGCGACCAATGTGGCTGAAACCTCCTTGACGGTGCCTGGCATTCGCTATGTGATCGATCCCGGGATGGCACGGGTCAAACGCTACAGCTATCGCAACAAGGTCGAGCAGTTGCAGATCGAACCGATCAGCCAGGCAGCCGCCAACCAGCGCGCCGGTCGCTGCGGCCGGGTCGCCAACGGCATCTGCATCCGCTTGTATGACGAGAAGGATTTCCTCGCCCGCCCGCGCTTCACCGACCCTGAAATCCTGCGTTCGTCGCTGGCTGGCGTGATTCTGCGGATGAAGTCGCTGGGTCTGGGTCAGGTCGACGAATTCCCGTTCATCGAGCCGCCGCCACGCAAAGCCGTTGCCGACGGCTATCAGTTGCTGAACGAACTGGGCGCTGTCGACGAGGCCAATGACTTGACGCCGATGGGGCGGGAGTTGTCCAAGCTGCCACTGGATCCGCGCGTCGGCCGGATGATTCTCGAGGCGCGCAGCCGTGAGGCCCTGACCGAAGTCCTGATCATCGCCAGCGCCTTGAGTGGTCAGGATGTGCGCGACCGGCCGATGGATCAGCAGCAGGCCGCCGATGAAAAGCACAAGAAATTCGATGATGAGAAGTCGGAATTCAGCGGCTATCTGAAGCTCTGGAAATGGCTCGAGGAGGCGCGCGGCGGCCATGGCGAGCACAAGCTCAGCAATCGCCGTTACGAACAACTGCTGCGCGAAAACTTCGTCAGCGTGCGCCGGGTGCGTGAATGGCGCGACATCCACACCCAGCTCCACACCGTCGTGGCCGAACATGGCTGGCGGCTGAACGGCGCAGCTGCCACCTATGAACAACTGCATCTGTCGATGCTGGCCGGGCTGCTGGGCAATCTCGGCTGCAAAAGCGAAGACGATGAGTGGTACCTGGGCGCCCGCGGCATCAAGTTCTGGCGCCATCCAGGCGTGCACCTGAGCAAGAAGCCAGGGCGCTGGATCGTCGCAGCCGAACTGGTTGACACCACAAGGCTGTTCGGTCGCGGCATTGCGGCCATCGAGCCGCAATGGCTGCCTGGCATTGCCGGACATCTGATCAAGACCCAAATGCAGGAACCGCATTGGGAAAAGAAAGCGGCCGAAGTGATTGCGCTTGAGCGGGCCACGCTGTACGGCATCGTCATCTACAGCAACCGGCGGGTCAATTTCGGCAATGTCGACCCGATCGCGGCGCGCGCGATCTTCATTCGCGAAGCACTTGTGAATGGGGAATGGGAAACAAGGCTGCCATTTCTGGCGCATAACCAGAAGCAGATTGCCAAGGTCGAATTGCTCGAACACAAGTCGCGCCGTCAGGATGTACTGGTCGACGATGAATTGATCTACGCTTTTTACGACAGCTTGCTACCAGTCGAGGTCTGCTCGGGCGCGACGCTTGAGCGCTGGTATCGCCATGCAGTCCGGGCCGAGCCGAAGTTGTTGCAGCTGAGTCGCGACGAGTTGATGCGTCATGAGGCCGCCGGTATCACCAGCAACGCCTTTCCGAAGAGCATCCGTCTGGGAGGCGTCGATTGCAATGCCAGCTATCTGCACGAACCCGGTGACGTGCGCGATGGCTTGACCGTGACTGTGCCGATCTATGCCTTGAACCAGGTCAACGAGGAGCGCTGCGAATGGCTGGTGCCGGGCATGCTCGAGACCAAGGTGATGGCCTTGGTGAAAAGCCTGCACCAGCGGCCGCGTACCCGGCTGATGCCGCTGCCCGCCTATGTGGCCGAGTTCGCGCAGCTGAATGAATTCGGGCAGGGCAGCCTGATCGAAGTCCTGTTGAAATCGGTCAAGGAACGCAGCCAGATCGCGGTGCAACGCAACGACTTCAAGCTCGAGCAACTGCAACCGCATCAATTCATGAACTTTTGCGTGGTCGATGAACATGGCCGACAGCTTGGTTTGGGGCGCAATCTGGCCGCGTTGAAGGCCGAGCTGGGAGGTCTGGCGCGCAATGCTTTCCAGGCGCTGGCCGCCTTGCGCTTGCCGGCCGCCGCCCTGCAGCCGGCGCCATTGGCTCCGGGGGGGATTCGCGCTGAGGTGCTCAACAAACAAGCTGTTCCGGCGCGTGAATCCGCCAAGACCTACACCGCCTGGACCTTCGGTGAGTTGCCCGAGCTGATGGAAATTGCCCGCGGTGCGCAAAGCCTGATCGGTTTCCCCGCGCTGATCGACCGCGTCAGTCATGTCGAGATCGAGGTTTTCGATCTGCCCGATCTGGCGGCTGCCAAGCATCGTCTCGGCTTGCGTCGCCTGGTCGCTCTGCAACTGAAGGATCCACTGAAATACCTGGAAAAAAACATCCCTGATCTACAGAAAATGTCGGTGCTTTACATGGCCTTGGGTAGCGCCGAGGAATTGCGCGATCAGATCATCGGTCTGGCAATGGACCGGGCTTTTCTGGTCGACCCCTTGCCCAACGATGAATTCAGTTTCAAGTCGCGCATCGAAGCGGGCCGCGCCAGACTGAACCTGATCGCCCAGGAAGTGGCGCGCCAGACCTATGTGATTCTGCTTGAATTCAGCGCTGCCGCGCGCAAGCTGAAGGACGTCAGAGCACCGAAGGATGTGGCTGAAGACATCACCATGCAGATGCAGCGCTTATGCCCCAAGCAACTGGTGGCGGCGACCTCCTGGGCCCAAATGCAACATCTGCCTCGCTATCTGAAGGCCATCACGGCAAGGCTGGAGAAGTTGCGCGCCGATCCCGAGCGTGACGCGCTACGCATGGTTGAGTTGAAGCCGCTTGAACAGCGATTTTTGCGCCGTTTGGCAGAGCGCAAGGGCGTCGTCGACAGCCGGTTGGATGAATTTCGCTGGCAACTGGAAGAACTGCGGGTCAGCCTGTTTGCCCAGGAATTGCGCACGCCCCAACCGGTCAGCGTCAAGCGCCTGGAAAAAGTCTGGGCGCAACTCGGCAATTGAACCTGGATCAGTTGCACCTTACGGGGCCGGTTTCCGGTCACCCATCAGACATGAAAATGCCTCCAGACCTTGCGACTTGGAGGCATTGCATTTGTTGGGGTTGACGAGCCTTGCCCCGGCACTGGTTGCAACGGTTGGGGCTGCTTCGTTCCCGACCTGACCCGATTCGCCGCGCTTCCATGCGAGGAGGCCCGTCAGGGTGCATTGTATGCGAAGCCCCGTTCCCGGGCTTGAGCCGAGGCTAACGGAGTTGCAAATCCTCATCACTGAAACGGATGTTCAGCGGGTCAATCAGCAACTGTTTCGGTCCGGCTTCGATCTGTCCGGCAATGATGGCGTCGATACCGCAAGCCTTGGCGACATCGACTGTCGCCTGGGCCCGGTCTGCAGGAACGAAGATGGCAAAACCCGCCCCCATGTTCAAGGTCGAATAGGCCTCGCGATCGTCCTGCTTGGCATGTTCCTGGATGAAGCGCAGCACTGCGGTGACCGGCGGCACCTGGTGGATGCGATAGGTGAATTGTCCCGGGTGGCGTAGCAGCTTGCGCCAGCCATGCCCGGTGATATTGGCGCAGTAATGCGGTGCGATACCGGCCTTGAACAGCGCCTCGGTCACCGGCGAGTACAAGGTCGTCGGCGCGAGCAAGGCGTCGCCGAAAGTCAAGCCCGGCGCCACCTCGGTCAGATAACCCTGCGGCAGGCGCTCGGTCAATTTTCGCGCCAGACTCAGACCGTTGGCATGGATGCCGCTGGAGGCCAGCAGCACGATGGCGTCACCCACGCCGAGGCGGTCGCCGACCGAGAGCCTCGATTTCGGGTTGATCAGGCCGGTGCAAGATGCGGCCAGGTCGATCCGCCCGCTCTCGACGATACCGGCCAGGGCCGGCGTTTCGCCACCGCCCCAGGCGACCGAGCAGGCGTCACAGGCACGCTTCCAGCCGTCGACCAGGGTTTGTGCGCGCTGCTTGTCACTGAACCAGTCCGATCCACCCGCAGCCCAATAGGCCTGCACCACCAGCGGCGTAGCACCGACGGTGATCAGGTCATTGATGGCCATTGCGATCGTGTCCTGGGCGATGCCGGCGTAATAGCTTTTACCGGTCAACAGGCGCATCTCATCGGCGACCAGGGTCTTGGTGCCCAGGCATTCGACGATGGTGGCCATATAGAAAGGGCCGATGTCGACGACATAAGCCGACTCGCCGCGCGAGGCCAGCACTTCGCTGAAGCCATGGGATTGCAGATGCGCACCGGTGGCGGCAGCCGCGCGCTGCGCGGAAATCTTCAAGGGATCGATCAGGTCGTAATTGACACCGGCCTGTTCGTAGCTGAGGGTGTCGGAGGAGGAGGGTGCATGGGTGCTCATGGGGCAGGATTATCGGTCACAAGGTCAGGCTGCCCGGTTTGGCCCGGGCTGCCGCTGCGGAAATCTCCTGCAATCCAGGCAAGGTGGCGCGACCGTAGAATGTCGACCCATGAGTTATCTGGTCCTTGCGCGCAAATACCGCCCGCACAATTTTGAAGAGCTGGTCGGGCAGGAGCATGTCGTGCAGGCGCTGGCCAATGCCCTGACCCAGCAGCGCTTGCACCATGCCTATCTGTTCACAGGCACGCGCGGCGTCGGCAAGACCACCGTGTCGCGGATTCTGGCCAAGAGCCTGAATTGCACCGGCGCTGATGGCAAGGGCACGATCACGGCGACGCCCTGCGGAGTTTGCGACGCCTGCCGGGACATTGATGCTGGCCGCTTCGTCGACTACATCGAACTGGACGCCGCATCGAACCGTGGTGTCGAGGAGATCTCGCAGTTGCTCGATCAATCGGTCTACAAGCCGGTGCTCGGCCGCTTCAAGGTCTACATGATCGACGAAGTCCACATGCTGTCCAACACCGCCTTCAATGCAATGTTGAAGACGCTGGAAGAGCCGCCTGATTACCTGAAATTCGTGCTCGCCACAACGGATCCGCAGAAGGTGCCGGTCACTGTCTTGTCGCGCTGCCTGCAGTTCAATCTGCGGCCGATGGCGCCGCAAACGGTGCTTGCCCATCTGACGACGGTATTGCAAGCTGAAGCTGTGACGACCGATGCCGGCGCGCTGCGCCTGCTGGCGCGCGCGGCGCGAGGTTCGATGCGTGATGCCTTGTCGCTGACTGATCAGGCGATCGCATTTGGTGCCGGGGTGTTGACCGAAGCCGGTGTGCGCCAGATGTTGGGCACGGTCGATCGTGGTCATGTCGTGGCGATTCTCGACGCGCTGATCGCTGCCAGTGGCGTTGATGTCGTGGCCCTTGCCGATGGACTGCGCAGCCTGGGCCTTTCGGCTGC
>CAMDHE010000166.1 GCA_945898095.1 Roseateles toxinivorans
GGTAGCAGCGCGCTGCCACGCACCGGACCATCGGCATGCGGCCATACGGGCGGCATCTCATCTGCAAACAGTAGCTTGGACTTGAGAGGCTCGACGCCATAGGCGGTAGGGAAACCCATCGAAATTTCTCCGCGCACCGCTGGAAAAAAATACGCAGCCCCCTGCAGCACCATGGGTCGGAAAGCTGCCATGACCAAGGCCGGAGCATCGTTCACTTCCGTCAACAAGCGGGCCGCACTCAGACGCGCCATGCAAGCATGGGCCTCGAACTGCGACATGTGCATGGCCTGCGCCAGTGCTACATAGGGAAGCTTTTGCCCGGCCAAACAGACCAGCTTGAATGCCATGGCCAAATCTTGCGGCTTTAGTGACCATTGCGCCTGCGCCAGCCTTGCCTTGATGCCTGTTGAGCTCATTTGGGTGTTTGAAATATGCGATATGCAGTTTGCATAATTATCGCATCAAAAGCAAATCGAGAGGGCATATGCAATTTGCATACTGCAGAAGGATGACAGTCGCGATTCGCGAGGCGCGGCATCCGGATCGATTTCAATGGTTTCCAAGTCAATGGCCATTTTTAGATTCTCCTTGGAAAAACATTTTTCCAAGTAAATGAACACCGCGGCCGAAGCCATGACCGAGCTGCTGATGCTGCTTACGACCGGGTCATGAATGGCTACAGTGAATTTTGGTAAGGCTCGCTCAAGAAGCGCGCACGCTGCGGCTTGGTTTGTGAGAGTTTTTACCCGTATGGGTGGCAGACAAAGGGTGCAATACTTGGCTTGAATTGGTTGAAATGCCGATTCGTTGTTTGATAAAACGAACGTTAAATTTTTCGCCAATTGCTTGCTGCTGTCGCGATGCTGCGGCGCCACTGTCTGTTTGGTCAGGTTTCAATGAGACTCGAAATGCCATTCCCTCAGATCAAGGTTTCACGTCGAACTGCGTGCAAAGCGCTGCTGTTGTCTGCAGCCAGTCCGCTGCCAGTATTCGCAAAAAATAACTACCCGGAGCGACTGATTCGCCTGGTCGTCCCTTATGCGGCCGGTGGCGGCGTGGATTACATGGAGCGTCAGCTGGGGCTGCGACTTGCGCAAGCTTTTGGGCAATCCGTGATCATCGAAAATCGCACAGGCGCAGGCGGTACGGTGGGAACCAATCATGTCGCCAAGGCGCCGCCCGATGGCTACACCCTGCTCGGAATCGACAGCAGCTACACCGCTTTCCCCTCATTGTTTCGCAACCTGCCGTGGAACTTCGATAACGACCTGATTCCCATCACGACCTTTGCGATGACGCCGCAGGTCATGATGGTGCCGGCCGCTTCGCCGTACCAAAGCGTCGGTGAACTGATCGAAGCCGCGAAACGTTCGCCAGGCAAGTTGAACTTCGGCTCGGGCGGCCGCGGCAGTTCGCCTTCGATGGCCGCTGAACGCTTTTGCGTCGAAGCGGGCGTGACGATCACCGACATTCCCTACAAGGGGGGCTCGGAATCGCTGGTCGGTTTGCTCTCGGGGCAAGTCGACATGGTGATGACCTCGCCACCGACGGCATTGGGGCAGATGCGAGCCGGCATGGTTCGCCTGCTCGCGGTGTCGAGCGAAAAACGCAGTGCCGTCATGCCTGACGTACCGACCTTTCGGGAGTCTGGTTTGCCCGGTTTCGTTTCGGCAAACTGGTTCGGTTTGATGGCGCCGCGCGGGACACCGCCCGAGGTGATTGCGCGCTTGCACGAGGAAGTGGTCAAACTGCTTCAATTGCCTGAAGTCCGCAAAATCTTGAACGATCAAGGGGCTGAACCGGGCGGCATTGCGCCCGATCGTTTCAAGGAGCAGGTCGTCAAGGAAGCGGCGATCTGGAAGACGATCACGGCAAGAGCGGGAATTGCGGCTCAATGAAGGCACCACGGATAGTCGCGACGGATCTGTGGTTTCCCGAAGGGCCAATCTGGATGCCCGATGGCAGCTTGCTCGTCGTGGAAATCCGCCGTGGCACTCTGACCCGCATCGAACCCGATGGTCACAAGGAGATCGTTGCGGCGCCCGGCGGGGGCCCCAATGGCGCAGCCATCGGCCCCGACGGAGCTTGCTATCTATGCAATAACGGCGGCTTTCGCTGGACTCAGTCAGCCAGCGGGCGAATGGTCGTGTCGGGGCAGGCCGAGGACTATCGAGGTGGCCGCATTGAACGCGTCGATCTGCGCACCGGCCAGGTCGAGGTTCTCTACGACGCCATCGAGGGACGGGCGATCCGCGGTCCCAACGACCTGGTGTTCGACCATCATGGGGGATTCTGGTTTACCGACCCCGGCAAAAATCGCCCGCGCGATCTGGACCACGGCAGCGTCTGTTATGCCAAGGCTGATGGGTCTTTCATCCGCGAGGTCATCTTTCCGATCAGCAAGCCCAATGGCATCGGCCTGTCGCCCGACGGCAAGACGCTTTACGTTGCCGAAACCGAAACCGCCAGGCTCTGGGCATGGGATGTGGTGGCGCCGGGTGAACTGAAGCTGCCGCCGGCCTCGCCGTCGACACACCACCATCTGGGTCGATTGGTCTACGCCTCGCCGGTCTATCAGCGATTCGACTCGCTGAAGGTGCAGGCCGATGGCCGGATCTGTGTCGGCACATTGGCTCGTGGTGGTATCACGGTCTGCAATCCGGACGGCAGCGGTGCTGAATTCGTGCCCATCCCGGGCGACACCCAGGTCACCAACCTCGCGTTCGGTGGGCCGGCATTGACAAAAGCCTATGTGACGCTCAGTTGGGCAGGTCAGCTTGTCGAGCTTGATTGGCCCAGCCCCGGGCTGGCGCTGGCCTACGCGTAGGTATGCCCTGATGAGGAGCGGACCCATGCGTTTGGCAATTCTGGACGACTATCACGGCATTGCGAAGACGATGGTGGCGTGGAATAGCATTCCCGGCCTGACTGTCGTGGCCTTTCGTGACCATGTCGAAGACGCGGACGAACTCATCCATCGGCTCGACTCGTTCGACGCTGTCATGCGTATCCGTGAACGAACGGTGTTCACGCGCGACATCCTGGAACGATTGCCGCGCCTGAAGCTGATTCTTGCAACTGGCATTCGCAACGCGAAAAGTCTCGACCTCGCTGCGGCCGACGAACTTGGCATCGTCGTTTGCACGACTCATGCTCGGGCCGAGGTCACCGTCGAGATGACCTGGGCCTTGATTCTTGCGCTGTCGCGTCGCCTCATCGACGAGGTCGCCTCGGTGCGGTCAGGCGGTTGGCAGCGCCATCTCGGGATTGGCCTGGCCGGCCGCACCTTGGGCGTGGTGGGCCTTGGCCATATCGGCCTGCCGGTGGCCGAGGTAGGGCGCGCATTTGGAATGAAGCTGCTGGCCTGGAGCCCGCACATGACGAGCGAGCGGGCAGCCAGGCATGGCGCAGAGGCCGTGGATAAAACCGCGCTGTTTGCCCGTTCGGATGTGGTGACGATTCACATGCCGCAGACGGCGGCCACCACCCACATCATCGACGCGCATTGCATCGCTGCAATGCCAGCGCACGCCTACCTCGTCAACACATCGCGGCCTCAATTGGTCGACCAGGCGGCCCTGCTTGAGGCCTTGCAAAATCGCCGCATCGCGGGAGCCGGGTTGGACGTTTATGACATCGAACCGTTGCCACTTGATCATCCCTACCGCATGTTGTCCAACGTCGTTGCGACACCGCATATCGGCTTCGTGAGCGAAGAAAACATGCGGATTTTCTTCGAGGAATCGCTGGCCAATCTCGCCGCCTTCATGAGGGGCGAACCGATTCGTCAGATCACTGCTGCCGCGCCGTTCAGGCCTGACACCCATGTTGCCAGACTGGGCAGCGTGACTTTGTAGTGAGGCGTCGGCTGCGGGCTTGTGGGGGCGGATCTGGAGCAAGCAAGACCGGCGTGGCCGTCAAATATTTTTGAATTGGCAGGAAAGCAAAATGCTGAGAAAAATGGTTTCTTGACGCTCGCAGCTGTCATGGCGCTGATGACCGGTTCTGTCTTGGGGCAGACGAGCCAGGTCCAAGCGACGGTTGCGCGAGCCAAGGCGCTGGAATTGGACACGCCCTATGTTCCACCGCCGGGAGAGCGATCAAGCCTTGGGCCGATCGAAGTGCTTGATGGGCTTTGGCCATCAATGCGCTTGCTGCCCTGTTATTCGTCACAGTCGAATGCCTTCGCGGGCAATATTTTCGAGTAAGGCTGGATTTGAAAAACGTTCCGGATGGTCCCATTGATCCATCCATACGGGCAATGGAGAAATATTGATGCCCGTTTCCATCAGCACGTCAAATGCCAGATTCGCCATGGCCATCTTGGTTGGCACCAGTCGAGCATGTTCGCCCTCCAGCAACACGGCGACATCAGCATCACTGTCAACCCTGTGGGTACCTCTTGCGCGGCTGCCAAACACAATCGCCCCTCGCGGATGAAATTGCGCTTGCGCGACCTCCAAAAAGCGGCGAACAGCCTGCTCGGTTTGTGCATCGAGTGACGGTTTTAAAGGGCGCGTGTTAGTCATATTGCGGTGGCATATCTGGCTACGAGTTTACGGTCGAAAGAACTTTTTCTGCCATCTGTCCGTCAGATAACTTTTTAAGCTCAGCAATCTTGAGCCCCAAAGACCCCTGCAATTCCTTTTGAACGTAATCGGAGATCAACTTCTTGTTTTGCCTTAAGGAGTCGATTTCTGATTTCGTCAGCCGTGTGGAATCCAACAAGGTACTGGGCTTTGTTTGCGGTGAGGGCTTTGACATGGGTGCGCCTGATCAAGGTCCTGGGGGGTGTTCAGTAATGAACTGCCGCAAGGCAGCATTCATGCGGGTCTGCCAGCCTTTTCCGGTCGCCTTGAATGTTTCCAGTACATCAGCATCTAGGCGAATCGCTGTGAAGACCTTGGTCTCATCTGCCTTGGGGCGGCCGCGAGTGCGCTTCATGGCAACCAAGGCGGCATAGGCCTGAGGTGCCAATGCTTCGCTGGCAGGCTTGGCGCCTTTGTGCCAATCACTGCCGAGTTCACGCGCATCTGCATCAGCTTCAATGCCCGAATTAATAGCTGCGGTCTCGTCGGAGTTGGGAATGATCGTTCCTGATTTAAGTTTCGGCATAGCTTTTCACCTCCCTCGGGTTGGCCCTGCGCAGGCTTATGACACGCACCGCATCGGTGCGAAGGCAGAAAACCATCACGTGCAAGCGGTCTCCGATATACCCTTTGGCTTCAAAGCGTGGCTCGGCATATTGTTCGCGCGTGTCCTCACGAACCACCGCAGATTCCCATTCAAAACCGTCGGCATCAGCCAGCGACAAACCATGCTTTTCGAACTTGCTTTCGTCCTTGGCGGGATCGAATTCGAAGTCCATTTTATTTATTGTATAAACAAAAATAGTGGTGTCAAGTCTCCACAGCTATGCATGGCGACGCCCCAACAAAATACCCGACAGTTGCGCGCTTGGCCCTTCGACTCTGCGATCGCCGCTGCTTGGGCTGGTTTTAGCTGCGGCGTGGGCACGGGTTCGGGTGGCGCTTTGGGCACGGGGATTTTGATGGGCTTCGCTCTGGCGCCTGTTGTTGGCGTTGGGTGTTGAACCCTGCTGTTGTCGACGATGATCAGGCCTGCCAACAAGAACCCCGTTCACACCATGTCCAAAAAATCACTTCAATCCCTGTTCGCGCAGAAATCCTGGGCCAACAACGAGTTGTTCAATGCGCTGGCTCCGGTGGCTGCTGAACAGGGCGCGGAATCGGTTCACATGGCGATTCGGATGCTCAACCACATCTATGTTGTGGACCGGATCTTTCAGGCGCACTTGCTGGGCGAGCCGCATGGCTATGCAGCCACCAACACGGAAGCCACGCCGGACCTGGGTGAGCTTCAATTTGCCGTCGCCGAGCTTGATGCCTGGTTTGAGGGCTACGCCGGCAATGTCACTGCGCATCAACTCGACGAGCCAATCTCATTTCAGTTCACCGACGGTGACGCCGGCACGATGAGCCGGGAAGAGATGCTCTTCCATGTCATCACCCATGGCGCTTACCACCGAGGCAATGTCGGGCAGATGATGAAGTTGCTTTCTGTTGCGCCACCACGCGACCTCTATACGAAGTTTCTTCACGTCCGCGAGCCGTCACGCCGGCAGGTCTGACCTTGTTTCAAGCGGAGCCGCTTCTGATGCGGGTCCGCAGGGGCGTCTGCCGCTTGAGACTTGTGGATGCAAAGAAAGCAGCGTTGTTCTTGACACAGCAAGACCAAGACAGAAATCAAGTCTTGATCATTCACTTAGCCAACGACCTTCCAGCCAGGCACCCGCTTCGACGGATTTCCTTGCGCCGGCAATCAACAGTTCTACCGCGCAACGGACTGCGTGTCCGGTTGGTCGGTCGTTTGGCACGGCGAGGACGATGGTGCGGGTGATGGCCGGGTCGGACAGGGGTGCGCCGCTGAGCTGCCCGGTGAGCAGGTCTTCGGCCACGGCGATGGGCGGCAGGATCGTCAGGCCATGCCCGCCGAGTACCAGGCTGCGTTGCACGCTGAGCGCATTCGTCTCGGCTGCGATCGTCAGTTCCAGCCTCGACACCGCGCAGGCGTGATCCACGAGGGCGCGG
>CAMDHE010000167.1 GCA_945898095.1 Roseateles toxinivorans
AAGGCCAATCGCTGCAAACCGGCCCAGGGGTCGACGGGCCAAGCTGGATGGCGCAGACCCTTGACCAGCCCATCGCAGATCTGCGCTGCCTCGATCAGGCGGGTGATATCGGCTGAGCGCAGCCCTGGCACGATGCGCTCGAACAAACGCTCCTTCGGGCCCCAGACCCTGGCTTCGCGCAGCGCCATCGGCAAGGGCTTGCCGGCATCGACCGCATCGCGCACGCGCTTCAGCGCCCGAATGTCTTCAGCCAGACTCCAATGCACCAGCACGGCCGCCTCGCCCTCGGCCTGCAGGCCTTCGAGCATGCGCAGCAGCCTGGCCACATTGCCGCCGAGCACCGCTTCGCTGAGTTTGAAAACGTCATAGCGCGCCACATTCAGCACCGCAGCCTCGATCTGCTCGAAGCTCAATTCACCGGCCGGATGCAGCAGCGCGAGCTTTTGCAATTCCTGATGTGCGGCGAGCAGATTGCCTTCGACCCGATCAGCAAAGAAGGCCAGCGTGCGTTGCCCGATCTCGTCATCGGCCACGCGCTGGCCCTGGGCGGCCAGGCGCTGGGCAATCCATTGCGGCAGGGCACGGCGCTCGACCGGATCGACCTTGACGCTGGCACCAGCGCCATCCAGCGCCATGAACCAGGCGCTGTTCAGCTGAGTCTTGTCGAGCCTGGGCAAGGTCACCAGAGTCACCACATCTTCAGGCAGCCGAGCGCAATAGCGCTGCAATGCTTCAGAACCGTCCTTGCCGGGCTTGCCGGAAGGAATGCGGATCTCGATCAACTGGCGCTCCGAAAAGAGGCTCAGCGCCTGCGCTGCGCCCTGCACCTGAGCCCAGTCGAAATGGTTGCCGGCCACGGTGAAGACCTTGCGCTCGCCATAGCCTTGCGCTCTTGCGGCAGCGCGGATCAGGTCGCCGGCCTCCTGCGCCAGCAGCGGTTCATCGCCGTAAACCGTGTAGATAGGGCGCAAGCCTTTGGCGAAATGCTGGGCAAGCCCCTCAGCGCGGATCTGCATATCAGGCTAGCTTCATGAAGGCAGACGAACCGCAGCCAGTCTGCGCATCACCTGGCTCACGGCCTCGGACTGCATGGCGCGAAAGAGCAAGGCCTCTTCCTGCTCCTTGGCCAGCGCCATGCTCTCCGTGTAGTTCATTTCGCGCGTCATCATCAGATCGGTCCGCGGCATCAGCAACTCGCCGCTTGGCGTCCGCAACAGATAGTCGAAGCGCAGGCGCAGTTGCCATTCACGCACCTGCCCAGCGGCAGTCGATACGACGACCGTCTTGTCACTGGAATCGCGCAAGACCTCCAGCACCAGATCGACCCGGTTTGCATCCTCGAGCAATTTCACCGACGTCAGCGCGAGCTGTCTGCGCAAGGCCAACGCCAGCGGCGAGCCTGGCTTGAAGCCGGTCATCGAGATGCTGCGGAACAGCAATTCAGGTTCTCGGCGCAGCTCGAATCCGCAGCCGGTCAAGCTGACCGAGGCGGCACCGAGAAGCAGGAGGCGACGTTGCATGGAAGCGGCCTCAGACGACCAGATTGACCAGACGGCCAGGCACGATGATGACTTTCTTCGGCGCCCGCCCTTCGCTGAACTTGATGAACTCCGGATTGGCCAGTGCCGCCGCCTCGATGGCCGCCTTGTCAGCATTGGCCGGTACCTTGATCGAGCCACGCAACTTACCATTGACCTGCAGCATCAACTCGATCTCGTCTTGCAGCAAGGCCGACTCGTCGACCTGCGGCCAGGCAGCGTCCAGCAGATCGCCCTGTGCCTGGACAAAGCCAAGATCCTGCCAGAGCGCATGGGTCAGGTGCGGGCAGGCCGGATAAAGCAAGCGCAGCAGGATCGAGAAACCCTCGCGCATCACCGCATGGCTGGCGGCGCCATCGGGCTTGAACGCCTCGAGGGCGTTGAGCAGCTTCATGCCGCCCGATACCACCGTGTTGTATTGCATCCGCACATAGTCATAGCTGACCTGCTTGAGCAGCAGATGCACTTCGCGGCGCAGCGCCTTGGCTTCATTGTTCAAACTCCCGAAGTCACGGCCCGCCAGCTTGATGACTTCCGCATGTTTGGCGCCATAGGCCCAGACGCGCTTGAGGAAGCGGTGGGCACCTTCGACGCCGGCGTCGTTCCACTCCAGCGTCTGTTCCGGCGGCGAAGCGAACATGACGAACAGCCGCGCGGTATCAGCACCATACTGGTTGATCAGCTCCTGCGGATCGACGCCGTTGTTCTTGGACTTGGACATCGTGCCGACGCCCTCGTAATCGATCGCCGAGCCATCGCTTTTCAGCTTTGCCGAGACGATCTTTCCGCCTGCGTCAAAGACATTTTCGACATCATTGGGCCAGAAATATTCGACCCCGCCCTGCGCAGTGCGGCGCGAATAGATATGGTTCAGCACCATGCCTTGCGTCAGCAGCTTGGTGAACGGTTCGTCGATCTTGACCAACCCCAGGTCGCGCATCACCTTGGTCCAGAAACGCGCATAGAGCAGGTGCAGGATTGCATGCTCGATGCCGCCGATGTACTGATCCATGCCGCTGCCTCCAGCGCCGCCCATCCAGTAATCGGTGCCAGCGCCGACCATGGCCTGGTGATTGCCGGCATCGCAATAGCGCATGAAGTACCAGGAGCTGTCGACGAAGGTATCCATCGTGTCGGTTTCGCGCTGCGCCGGGCGGCCGCAAGCCGGGCAGGCCACGTTCAGGAAGCCGCTGTGCTTCTTCAGCGGATTGCCACTGCCATCAGGAATGCAATCTTCGGGCAGCACCACCGGAAGATCCTTTTCAGGCACCGGCACCGCGCCGCACCCGGGGTCGTCAGACCCCGGTCCCTTGCCCGCGCAATGGATGATCGGGATCGGCGTGCCCCAGTAACGCTGCCGACTGACGCCCCAGTCGCGCAAACGCCAGGTGGTTTTCTTCTCGCCCAGACCTTTTTCGCCCAGCAACTCGGCCACCTTGTCGACCGCGGCTTTTTGCGTCAAGCCATCGAGCTGACCGGAGTTGACGCACACTGCGCGCTGCTTGTCGCCATACCAATCGGCCCAGGCATCGAGGCTGAAGGTCTCGCCTGCCGCAGCTACAACCTGTTCGATCGCCAGGCCGTATTTCTTGGCAAATTCGAAATCGCGTTCATCATGGGCGGGCACACCCATTACCGCGCCATCGCCATAGCTGATCAGCACATAGTTGCCAACCCAGACTTCAACTGCTGCGCCGGTCAGCGGATGGCTGACGAACAGCCCGGTGCGCATGCCCTTCTTCTCCTGCGTCGCCAACTCGGCTTCCGTCGTGCCGCCATGCTGGCAGGCTTCGATGAATGCGCTCAATTCAGCATTGCCCTGCGCCGCGTGCAAGGCCAGCGGGTGTTCGGGCGCCACCGCGCAGAAGGTCACACCCATGATGGTGTCGGCACGGGTCGTGAAGACATGCAGCAGGCCATGCTGGATCAACTCGCCATCAGCGCCGCAGATCTGATGCGGGAAAGCGAAGCGCAGGCCCTCACTCTTGCCAATCCAGTTCTCCTGCATCAAGCGCACGCGCTCGGGCCAACCGCTCAGATAGCTCTTGTCGGTCGGATCGGCCACAGCCGAGAGCAACTCTTCAGCGTATTGGGTAATGTTCAGGTAATAGCCGGGGATCTCGCGCTTTTCGATCACCGCACCGCTGCGCCAGCCCTTGCCGTCGACCACCTGTTCATTGGCCAATACGGTCTGGTCGACAGGATCCCAGTTGACGACCTGGGTGCGGCGTTCGGCAATGCCGGCGGCCAGCATCTTCAGGAACAGCCATTGGTTCCATTTGTAATATTCCGGCGTACAAGTGGCAATTTCGCGCGACCAGTCGATCGCCAGGCCCATCGCCTGCATCTGCGTCTTCATATAAGCGATGTTGTCGTAAGTCCACTTGGCCGGTGGCACGCCGTTCTTCATCGCCGCATTTTCGGCCGGCAGGCCGAAGGCATCCCAGCCCATAGGCATCAGCACGTTGTAACCCTGCATGCGCAATTGGCGCGCCAGCATGTCATTGATCGTGTAGTTGCGCACATGCCCCATGTGCAACTTGCCGCTCGGATAAGGCAGCATCGAGCAGGCGTAATACTTCGGTCGATCAAGGTCCTCGACAACGCGATAGGCGTCGATCGCTTGCCAATGATCGCGGGCGGCTTGTTCGACCTCGGAGGGGTTGTACTTTTCGTTCATGATTGCTTCGGTGCGGGGACCCCGATTGTAGAAGTCGGGGTAAAAGGGCTAAGGCTTGGCCTCGGCGACAAAGGCAATCCGGTTCAGTCCTGCCGCCTGACACCAGCCGATCAGTTCGGCGACATGGCCATAAGGTACGTTCTGATCTGCACGCAGCTGCACTTCCATGGCGGGGTTGGCGCGCGCAAGATCGGTGATGCGCTGCCTGAAGGCTTCGACTTCGAGCCGGTCTTCACCGAGGTAGAGCGAACCGTCAGGCGCCATCGAGACAGCGATGAATTCAAGCGTTTCAGACGGTGTGGCCGCTTCACTTGCGGGCAGTTCCAGACGCAGCGAAGAAGTCATCAAGGGCGCTGCAATCATGAAAATCACCAGCAGCACCAACATCACGTCGATCAGCGGCGTCATGTTGATTTCGCCCATCGGTTTGGGCGAATCTCTGCGTTCCAGGCGGCCGAATGCCATGCTGACTCAGCCCGGGGCGGCTTGGCTGGCCATCATCTCGCGCAGGTCATGGGCAAAGCCTTCAAGCTCGGCCTCGCAGTTGCCAACCAGCTTGCCGAAGACGTTATAGGCCAGCACCGCGGGGATCGCCACGGCCAAGCCAGCAGCAGTCATGATCAATGCTTCACCGACCGGGCCCGAGACCTTGTCCATGCTCATATTGCCGGCGGCCGATATGCTCAACAACGCGTGATAGATGCCCCAGACCGTGCCGAACAGGCCGACGAAGGGTGCCGTGCTGCCGATCGATGCCAGCAAGACCTGGCCGAATTGCAGCCGTTGCAAGACCTGGTGCAAGGCATCGCGCAAACGCCTTGTCAGCCGCGATTCAAGCCGACCGGCAGCGTCGAGCGTCGCTTCGGCTGACTTCGCCGATGCGGCATCAAACAAGGGCAGCAGCAAAGTTTCAGTATCGAACTGCTCGAGCGCCAGACGCGCGGCTACCAGCTCCGGCGCGCCCCAGAAGGCCGCCAGGGCACGCACAATGCTGCGCCGTGCGCGCCGCAGGACCCAGCCCTTCCAGAGGATGACGACCCAGGCGCTGACCGACATCAGCAGCAGCAGGATGGCGACCGCGCGGCCTACCGCATCAGTCTGGCTGGCGAATTCGCTGAATCCTGTCATGCGCCCAGCACATCGTTCATGTCGTACAGACCCGGACCCTGCAAGGCGAGGAAGCGCGCTGCGCGCAAGCTGCCCTGTGCATAGGTGACGCGACTGCTGGACTTGTGGGTAATCTCGATCCGCTCGCCAATGCCGGCGAACAGCACGGTGTGGTCGCCGACGATGTCGCCACCGCGTATGGCGGCAAAGCCTATCGTTGAAGGATCGCGCTCACCGGTGACGCCCTCGCGACCAAACACCGCGCAGTCCTTCAAATCGCGACCCAGCGCCTTGGCAAGCACTTCGCCCATCTGCAGCGCCGTGCCGCTGGGCGCATCGACCTTGTGGCGATGATGGGCTTCGATGACTTCGATGTCATAGCCCTCATTCAGCGCACGTGCGGCGGTGTCGAGCAGACGCAGCACGACATTGACGCCAACGCTCATGTTCGGCGCCATCATGATGCCGACATGGCCGGCATGAGCGCCAATCAAGGCCTTTTGCTGCGCAGTGAACCCGGTCGTGCCGATGACGGCCTTGACCCCGAGTTGCTGGCAGACCGCCAGATGCAACAAGGTGCCCTCGGGCCGGGTGAAGTCGATCAGCACATCGGCATCGGACAGACCCTTGTGCAAATCGTCGGTGATCAATACCCCGCTGGCATGACCCAGAAAGGCACTCGCGTCCTGCCCCAGCGCCGGACTGCCGGTCTGATCCAGGGCACCAGCCAGACGACAATCTGCTGCCGTCATCACCGCTTCGATCAGCATGCGCCCCATGCGACCCGAACTGCCAGCGATGGCAACCCGCAGCGGTCCGGCTGAACTCATTGCCGGGGCTCCAGCGGTGGATAGCTGCGCTGCGGACCCAGACTCTCTGGCGTGGGAA
Source organism: Roseateles toxinivorans (assembly GCA_945898095.1). GTDB lineage: Bacteria > Pseudomonadota > Gammaproteobacteria > Burkholderiales > Burkholderiaceae_C > Paucibacter_A > Paucibacter_A toxinivorans_A. The sequence goes on from CAMDHE010000167.1 coordinate 6,214, forward strand.
GCGCCTGCTTGACAGGGACCGGCAAAGCCTTGCGTTCGGCTTCGCTGAGTTCTAGCTTGGGCAGGACTCCGCTGTCTTGCCTGGTGTTGATTGCCATGACAAATTCGTTTTCGGTCGGCAGGTCTGCTGGCACGTCGAGCGACTTGAGCTTTTCTGCTTCAAACCAGGCCACCACATGGCGCCGTTGCGGCGCCGCGCCTTGACGGCGAATGGTAAATACATAATCCCAGCGATTGTCGTGGAAGATGTCTGTCAGCAGCGGCGAGCCGAGCATATCGCGCACTTGGACGCGGGTCATGCCGGGTTTGACACGTGACACCAGT
>CAMDHE010000168.1 GCA_945898095.1 Roseateles toxinivorans
GAAACACTTGCCGAACACCTGGTGCAAACGATAACGGCACCACCTTCGAGCTCACGACCACCGCTGAGCCCGCCCAAAAACGCGCGCTCGCGCTCATCGATAGCATCAGACCGTAGACAGAAACTCAACCTCAGAATTCAAGCTACCGCTTGATTTAAAAGGGAAATTCGTCCATTGCCAGTTGGAACTTCAGCCTAGATCTGAATGACGGTATCGCTGTAGCGCGCGACTTGAGGGTCATGGGTCATCAATCGCATCGGTTCCACCAAGGCCTGCGCAACCAGAATTCGGTCAAACGGGTCCTGATGGTGGGCGGGCAATGATTCGACCGCGATCGTGTGTTCGACATCAATGGACAGGAATCGATAGCCCGAATCCTTGAAATAGCCGACGGCGTCCTGACTCGAGACTGGCATGTCGCCGCGCCCCATGGATCGCTTGATTGCAATCTCCCAGACGCTTGCCGCGCTTATCCAAACGGTTGTCGTAGACGCTTGAATCAAGGCACGAGCTTTTTCTGTCAGGCGGGGACTGTCCGTGATGGCCCATAGCGCCACATGGGTATCCAACAGCAGGTTCACCGCATTGAGCCTGAAACAAATAGCTTGGCCACTTCGTCGTTATGCGCGTCGATATCGTCTGGAACCAAAAATACTCCTTTTGCCACGCCCAGGCGTTTTTCCGCGGGCGACGTGACGATGGGCACAAGGCGGGCCGCAGGGCGGCCATTACGAGCAATCACAATTTCGCGTTCCTGGCCCAACTCGATGACCTCGACCAAGCGTGACAGCGAGGACTTGGCTTCCAACATGTTCACAGCGTGCATTGGCTTCTCCAAAGAACTTAGTCTAGTCTAGCTAGAGTACTGCGTCAACGCTCACTCATCTGCCGGCAATAGCTCTTCAATGAAGCAGCCCTGCAGCGGTTCGCATTGACACCAGTTGCTAGGCCAAGTAGTTAGCAAGAACCGAAGCCACATCCTCAGACCTTGTGTAACTCCTCGCGCCTGTCGCCCTCTTCAGGATCTGCACCGGATCCTCGACCTGATCCGACCCGATCCAGGCCACGAACTGGTCGGGGCGGATCAGGATCTGGCCGGTGCCATAGCGCTCGCGACCACCTTCCCGGCTGTCGCTGATCAGCTTCAACGGAATGCCCAGCGCCTCGGCAGCGCGCGAAAAATCACCGCTGCTGGCTGGGTCGGCGTCGAGCAGCAGCAGGGTCATGCCCTCGCCGAGCTCCTCGTAAAGATTGCGACCTGTCGATAAATTCATCGGCGCGAGATGGTGGCCAGGTCGCGCAGTGAACTGATGCGCTCCCAGAGCAGTGCAGATGCCTTCAGGAGGGCCGTAAACGATCGCAGAGCCTTCGTAATTCGGCTCGAAGGCATTGACCTCAGATTTGGCGTCGCCGCTGCGCAATGCCCAGGCAGCCTCGAAGGCCGGCCGGTCGCGCGCCGGATCGAACGAGGCCAGGAACTGGCGATCAACTTCGATTGATTTGGCAATGAAGTCTGCGGCCGTGGAAGCAAAAACCGGCTGACGTTCAGCGCTGTAGGAATCGAGCAAGGCCTCACCGCCCCAACCCTGCAGGCGGGCGGCGAGTTTCCAGCCGAGGTTGGCGGCATCCTCAAAACCGGTATTGATACCGTAGCCGCCATAAGGCGGATGACTGTGGGCGGCATCGCCGGCGATGAATAGCCGGCCGGCCCGGTAGCTGTCGGCCACCGCAAAGCGAAGGTCCCAGAAGCCGATATGCTCGAATTCGACCTCGAACGAGGCGCCGGCTGAGCGATGCAGATAGGACCGGAAGTCGAAGTTGTCGGCGGTCGTTCCCATCGGCACCGGCGCATGGAAAAACCAGGTCGTGCCAAGGTCGACCCGCCCGAAAAACTGCCAGTAGCCCTGATGCTCCGGGTGGATGATGTTGTAGAAGGACTTGCCCGGAAAGCGCTTGAGCAGTTCGTGCAGACCCGGCGAGCGAAAGACCAGCAGGACCATCAAGCGATCATGTGCGGCCAGCGTCTGGGTGATGCCGGCGTTGCTGCGAAGAACCGACTTGGCGCCATCGCAGCCAACGCTGTACTCGGCCCGCAAGGTCTGGCGCCCCTTGCCTTCGCGCTGGCTGATTGCCAAGGTCGTGCCACGATCATCCTGTTCGACATGGTCAAGCTTCCAGCCGTACAGGGTCTGCACGGTAGGCAGCTCGCTGACGCGCTGACGCAGCACCGCCTCGGTGGCATATTGCGGCAGGCGCTCGTTGTCGGTGAAGTAAAAAGGCCGCACCAACTGGCGCTGCAGCCAGTCATGCTGGTAATCGCCCAGCAAGCTGCCGTAAGCGGTCATGCCGCCGATGCCATATTCCTTGGGCACCGTCCGGGCCGCGCGCAGCTGTGGCTCCGCGCCCCAGAAATGGAAATGTTCCATGCTGCGCTGGGTCAGGTTCTGTCCTTTCGGGATCGGCTGGGGGGTCTCAAAGCGCTCGACCAGCAGGCAGCGGATGCCGCGCTGGCCGAGCTCAATCGCCAGCCCCAGCCCGACCGGGCCACCACCAACGATGGCGACCTGGGTCGTCGTCAATGTCTTGTCTGTCATCTTGCGGAGTCGCGGTTCCGATGTCTATCCGGGGGTCTGCAGGCTGCGCTGGAAACCGGTCAATCTGCAGTGATGTTCTGGTCCTTGATCACCTTTGCCCAGCGGGCGGCATCCTTGCTGATCAAAGCCTGGAATTCTGCCGGCGTACTGCTCGCTGGCGTCATTCCCTGGGTCTCGAATGCAGCGGTGACTTCGGGCAATGCCAGGATCGCTTTGATCTCGCGATTGAGCCGTTCGACGACAGGCGCAGGTGTACCTTTGGGAGCGAGCACGCCGTACCACATCTCGACGTCGAGGTCGCCGAGCTTGAGCTTGCGCAGCGGCGGCACATCCGGGAGCAAGGGGCTGGGCTTGTCGCTGCTGATGCCCAGAGCGCGCAGGCTGCCGGCCTTGACATGCTGCAACGCCACGTGAATTGGCAAGAACATCACGTCGATCTGCCCGCCGAGCAGGTCGCTGAAAGCCGGCGCAGTGCCCCGATAAGGGATATGGGTGATATAGGTCTGGGTCTGGCTCTTCAGCAGCTCCATCGCCAGATGATGAGGCGTGCCGCTGCCGGGCGAGCCGTAATTCAGCCCGCCTGGCTTGGCTTTGGCCCTGTCCATCAGCTCCTGCGCCGTGGTGATGCCCGAGGCCTTGCTGGCCACCAGCAGCAACTGGCCCCAACTGGTCAAGGTCACCGGCTCCAGATCGCGCAGCGGGTCGAAACTGAGCTTGGGGTAGAGCGCGCGGTTCATCACCATGGTGTTGACGGTGACCAGCAGCGTATTGCCATCAGCCGCAGCACGCACCACCGCATCGGTGCCGATATTGCCCGAGGCCCCGGCCCGGTTTTCAACCACGACTGTTCGACGCAGTTGCTGCGCCAGGTGCGGGCCGATCTGGCGGGCGATCAGGTCGATGCCGGTGCCGGGTGTGAATGGCACCACCAGCTTCAGCGGTGCCAGCGCCGTCGGCGCAAGGCTCTGGGCTGCGGCGGCAAACGCCCACAAGCTCATGACTGCAAGACAGATCGCGCGAGGCATTGATGTGAGAGTCATGCGGGATTCCTGGTTCGGTCAGTTGGGATCTCCCGCCGCGGATGACGAGCTGCCGGCGCAGTCTAGCAAAGCTGCCACTTCGCTGCATCAGTCGATGCGCCAGACCACCTTCTCGTCCACCGCGTAGAGTTTGCAGGACTCGTTCACCCTGCGCTCGCAATTTGCCAGCGCGCGGGCAATCGGCCTGTCTCCACCCCAGGCCGAACCCCAGCCGCGCTTGCCGGGGAGGATGGCGAAGGCCTTCGGAGCTTCGGCGGCCAGCCAGGCACTATAGGCGTTGCGGACGGCTTCGCCAGCCATGGGCAACTTGTCAAGCGCGTCAAGCTCGGCAAAGTCGCTGGCCGGGGGCGAAGGCAGATCAGCCGGCGTGGGCATTTCATGCAGCACCTCGGTCGGCAAACCCGCCGCAGCCATCGCGGCGATGACCTTGGGCAGCCAGATCTTCAGCCCGGCGCGCGACCCGAATAGATTGTGCGAATCTGTACCGAAGCTGCCAAAGGCCACCAGTTCGGCCTGACCGCCGGCTTTCGTGTAGCGCTCGAACGCGCCCTGCCAGACGAATGGAGGGAAGAAGCTGTCGTTATCGCCATAGAACCAGATCGAAGGCAGCCGGGCCGAAGCGCCGTAGTTGCCGATCGCTTCTATGAGTCCGCTCTCCCATCCATGGCAGCTTTCTTGGCGCAGACCGCCGGCAAAATTGACCAACAATCTGGTGCCGGGATGCGGTACGGTGCCATAGGCCAAGGTCGTCAGCCCGCCATGCGATTGCCCCAACATGACATTGCGGGACAGGTCAGCCCAGGGTTGCTGAGCCAGCCAGTCCAATGTACGCCGCACCGAACGGGCTTGCTGCAAGCCGTTGTTGTGGACATCGCAACCGGTGCCGGGATTGCTGCCACCGGACTTGCTGAAGCCCTGACGCATCGGCACGACCACGGCAAAACCACGGCTGACAAATTCCCGGGCTACCACTTCCGGACGGTAACGCGCTTGAAAATGGGCATTGCCAGGCGCCTTGCCATGGTTGATCAGCAAAATCGGGAATGGTCCCTCGCCCGGCGGGCGGTAAAGCGTGACCTCCAGGCTCGGCTCGGTAAACCCAGCGCGCGGAATCATCAGCACCGCTTCGCCGAGTTCGGAATTCAACTCTTGCCCGCAGACAGGCCATGCCAGCAAGGCGAACAGCCAAGCCAGCAGGCATTTGCCCCAATTGCGGTGTTGTCGGTTCATCCAGTAAGCTCCTCCAGGCACGAATTCTCACTCAACAGAGTGGATCGCGCCGGTTCCATGGGCCAGTTCGACCAAGTACCAAATCCACCACAAGGCGAACAAGCAGCGATGATGCTTTGGTGGTGAGAGCCGGCAACGGCAGAATCGAGTTGTTGTCGGCATACCGCCTCAACGGCCGCCGGCATGGCCGCGATACCGAACCCTCTACCAGGAACTCCGATGACGATGTTTTCCTTTCAAACCGTCCCCCAGATCATCATGCAGACTGGCGCGGCGGCAGCGCTAGGGCCGTTGCTGGCCAAACGCTTCAAGCCCGGAAGGGTTTGCGTCATCACCGACGCCTTCCTACATCGCAGCGGCCTGCTGAACCCGGCCCTGGCCAGCTTGAACAACGCTGGCTTTGCGGTTCAGGTGGTCGACGATGTGCAGGCCGATCCACCCGACCATGTGGTTGAGGCAGTGGCGGCCAGGGCAGGTGAATTTGGCTGCCAGCTGGTGATCGGCCTGGGCGGCGGCTCTTCGATGGATGTAGCCAAGCTCGTGGCCGTCCTGCTGGCCGGCTCGCAGCAGCTCGCAGCGATGTACGGCATCGACAAGGTCGAAGGCGAACGCCTTCCGCTGGTACAAATTCCGACTACCGCAGGCACTGGCTCGGAGGTGACGCCGATCGCCATCGTCACGACTGGTGCCACGACCAAGAGCGGCATCGTCGCGCGCCAGCTCTACGCGGACATGGCGATCCTGGATGCCGCGCTGACGACGGGACTGCCCGCTGCCATCACGGCCGCCACCGGTATCGACGCAATGGTGCACGCGATCGAAGCCTTTACCAGCAGCAGGCTGAAGAACCCGATGTCCGACCAGTTGGCGATTCAGGCATTGCGCTTGCTGTCACAGCATCTGCTGCGGGCATGCAACGACGGTCAGAATTTGCAAGCCCGCGAGGCCATGCTGTTTGGCGCGATGCTGGGCGGCCAGGCCTTTGCCAACGCGCCAGTGGCGGCCGTTCACGCTTTGGCTTACCCGCTGGGCGGGCGTTTTCATTTGCCACATGGCTTGAGCAATGCCCTGGTGTTGCCGCATGTGTTGCGCTTCAATGCCGAGGCGGCTGCCGCAAATTACGCCATGCTTGCGGATGCAATGCTACCGGGCTTGCAGGGAAGTCAGGACGCCAGAACGATGGCCTTCATCGGTCACCTGGAGGACTTGATCGCTGCAACGAAGTTGCCGATGCGATTGCGCGACCATGGCATCGATGAATCGGCCTTGCCCCAATTGGCACAGGACGCGATGCTGCAGACCCGTTTGCTGGTCAACAACCCGCGCGAGGTCTCGGAGTCTGATGCGCTGGCGATCTACCAGCGGGCCTTTTAAGCCTCAACGCAGGAAGGCCTCGACCTTGCCCTTCAGCTTGATCAGCAAGGGCTTGCCCTTGCGATCCACTGCCCTGCCCGCCGGCACTCTGACCCAGGCTTCGCTGATGCAATATTCCTCGACGTCGAAACGCTCGACGCCGTTCAGGCGGATGCCGATCTCTCGCTCGAACAAGGCCGCGATGTGATGCGGACTGCGCGGGTCGACTGACAGGCGATCGGGCATC
>CAMDHE010000169.1 GCA_945898095.1 Roseateles toxinivorans
GTTCCGGGATCTGCTTGAACCCGTCGCAGAACTGGCAGTCCAAGCAGGCCAAGCTCACCTCATGAGCCCGCCCCACGTCTGGAACTGTCGCAAACCGCTGTAGTTAACTGCAGCCTGGCGGGGTCATGTCATGAGCTTCGCAGGGAACAAACTTGTTTTCCGTGGCCAGCAGCGGTCTACCCATCAGTTCGCCGCTGCTCGCAACCTCACCGTCAGCCTTAAAGGAAACGTCATGCTCCAGCCAGAAATTCTGCTTTCGCCGCTCAAGCCCGCCATCCCTGCACAGGGCGGCACGCTCGACATCGTCGTGCGGGTGCAGGCACCCGATCAGCCGGCCGATCAGGCGGCCAAGGTCACGCCCAAGCGGCTGGCGCTGGTGGTCGATCGGTCGGGCAGCATGGACGGCGAGCCGCTGCGGGAAGCGTTGAAATGTGTCGCCTACATCGCCGGCCGCATGACCCCGGCTGACCAATTGGCCCTGGTGGTCTACGACGACGAAGTCGATACGAAACTGACCTTGCGCCAGACCCCATCCGCGGCGACGGTCGAACAGACCATCAGCGGGATCCGCAGCGGCGGCAGCACCAATCTGTTCGGCGGCTGGGAGGAGGGCGCGCGTCAACTCGAAGGCGGCGTGCCGGGCACCATCTCGCGGGTGCTGTTGCTTTCCGATGGGCAGCTCAACTGCGGCCTGAAAGACGAAGAAGCCATCGCCCAGCATTGCAGCGATTGGCTCGCCAAGGGCGTCAGCACCACCACGGTCGGCCTGGGGCGAGGCTTCAACGAAGACCTGATGATCGCGATGGCCCGGGCCGGCGGCGGCCAGCAATATTACGGCCGCAGCGCCAAAGACCTGCACGACAGCTTTGACGAAGAGTTCTCGCTGCTGCAGGCGCTGTACCTGCGCCAACTCGACATCAAGCTGGTGCCGGCTCAAGGCGTCATCGTCGAGCCGATCGGCTTGGTGCAGCCCAACCGCGACGGCAGCTACCGCCTCAGCGATCTGGCCTGGGGTGCCGAAGCCTGGATCGCCTTGCGCCTGCACATCAGCCCCAGCGCAGCCGGCAGCCAGCGCGACCTGCTTGCCGTCAGCCTGCAAGCCAACAACCTGGAAGGCCAGCCCATCAGCGCCCATGCCGGCCCGCTGAGCCTGCCCGTCCTGACCCAGCAAGCCATCGACGCCTTACCGGCCGAAACCATGATTGAACAGCGCCTGCTCGAAGCCGAATTCGCCCAAGCCACCCAGGCCTCGCTCGACCTGGTCAAACGCGGCAATATCGAAGCCGCGTTAGCCCTTTTGACCAGCCTCGAAGCCCGCTTTGCCCGGCACCCCTGGTTGCGCGACAAACTCATCAGCCTGCGTGAACTCAGCATCAGTGACCGCGACATGATGATGAAGGAAGTCCAGTTTTCATCCGCCAAGATGTCCAGGCGCCTGGTCGCCAAGGAGGACATCCAGTACAGCAAGAGCGAGACCGAATCGCTGATGCCCGCCTTCCTGCGGCGCAAGGTCGAGGAGGGCAAGGGTCGGAAGCGTGAGTGATCCGGAGTTGCTGGCGCTGAGACGCGCCCGTTCGTCCTGAGCCAAACCACCTCAGGTTGAACCCTTCGACAAGCTCAGGGCGAACGGATCATGTTGATTTGCCGATGGACGAAGCACCAACCAACCCCCGTTCGTCCTGAGCCCGTCGAAGGACCCAAACCTCCGCAGGGTGAACCCCCTTCGACAAGCTCAGGGCGAACGGATCATGTTGATTTGCCGATGGACGAAGCACCAATGACCCCGTTCGCGTGCACCACCCAACCCCCGTTCGTCCTGAGCCCGTCGAAGGATCCCGCACAAATCAAGTTCGCCCTGACCAAAAATCCCGTTCGTCCTGAGTCCGTCGAAGGACCCAAACCACCTCAGGTTGAACCCTTCGACAAGCTCAGGGCGAACGGATCATGTTGACTTGCCGATGGACGAACCAAAAAACCCCCGTTCGTCCTGAGCCTGTCGAAGGATCAGCCATAAATCCCGTTCGTCCTGAGCCCGTCGAAGGATCCCGCACAAATCAAGTTCGCCCTGACCAAAAAACCCCGTTCGTCCTGAGCCCGTCGAAGGACCCAAACCACCAAAACAAAATCAAGCCCCAAATCCAAGTAAATCAAACAAACCCCCGCTCAGCGCCTAATCAATTCCCAAATCCACAAGATTTCCAAGCTACCATCCATCATGAGTGAAGTCGTCCGCCTCTATCAATACAAGAGCCTGCTGGCCGGTGGACGGGTGGTGAGCAAGGCTTCATTGCTTGAAGCGCTGGAAGTCTCTGAAGCCACTTTCAAGCGCGACATCGCCAAGCTGCGCGACCAGCTCCATGTGCCGATCAGCTTCAACCGCGACCGGGGCGGTTACCAGATGGACCCGGTCCATGCCGACAGCGAATTGCCCGGCATCTGGTTCTCGTCCGAAGAATTGCTGGCGCTGCTGACGATCGAGCAGATGCTGACCCAGCTCGAGCCCGGCCTGCTCGGCCCCAAGCTCAAACCGCTTCAGCAGCGCCTGTCCGCCATGCTGGCCAAGCAAGGGATCAGCGATGGCCAACTGGCCCAGCGCGTCCTCATGATGCCGGCCGGCAAACGTCGCGTGGCCCTGAAAAACTTCGAGGCGGTGGCCTCGGCCACGCTGGCCCGCACCTGCATCAGCATCGCGCATTACAACCGCCAGAACGGCGAACTGGTGCACCGCATCGTCTCGCCGCAGCAACTCGTCTACTACCGCGACAACTGGTACCTCGACGCCTGGTGCCATCTGCGCCAAGCTCTGCGCAGCTTCGCTGTAGACGCCATCGCCACCTGCGAACTGCTGCCCGAGCCGGCGCTTGAAATCGACAGCACCGAGCTGCAGCAAGCCATGCGATCAAGCTACGGCATCTTCAACGGCGCCGCCAAAGCCTGGGCCAAATTGCGCTTCACGCCCGAGCGCGCCCGATGGGTCAGCCGCGAGACCTGGCACCCCGAACAGCGCAGCGCCACCGCAGCCGATGGCAGCTATCTGCTCGAACTGCCATATTCCGATGAACGCGAACTGATCGGCGACCTGCTGCGCTTTGGCGCCGATGTCGAAGTGTTGGCGCCGCTTGATCTGCGCAACCGCATGAAAAGAGCGCTGCATGACGCGGCGGGGCGCTATGTTTGAAGTTTCGACGCCACCCGGGTTTGTGCCAGCTGGCTGTTCGATCAGGCCCGCCAGTCAGCTAGCAACCCGGCCAGGCGACATTGCCAAAGCGAACCGTCTGCCGCAGCGATGAACCACCAAGCGATGGACTGGTTCGAGCGACTGACGGGGTTCCGCGAAAGCACCGGCAAAGGCGGCTACGAGCAGACGCGCCAGCGTTTCGAGCTCGAAGGCAGCAGCCTGCGCTCGCGGGTCAACCAGCGCAGCTTTGGCATCGGGCAACTCTCGCTGGTGGCGATGGGCAGCTTGCGCGAGCAGGCCCGGCAGGGGCCGCCGGTGCCGGGCCGCAGCCGGCTCCGCATCGTGCATGGCGATGTGCGGCAACTGCACCAGCGCCCCGAATACGCCGGCGCCTTGTTCCAGGTGGCCTCGCAATTCAACCTGCTCGAAATGGTCGGGGAAACGGTCACGCCCGAGCATGGTGTCACCGGATATCAAAACGACCACACCCAGGGACCGGCCTGCGCGATCGCTGCCGGCGCGGCCACTATCTACCGCAACTATTTCGCCCCGGTGGGTCAGCAAATCGGCCAGACGGCCGAGCTGCAACTCGACGGCTTTGCCGATCTTGGCGGCACGTTGGCCCTGGCCCTCGGTCAGCCCGCAGCAACGCTGTGGACCATGCGCAATGGCTATGCGATGTTCACCCGCCAAGGGGTCGACAGCATGTCGAACTACATCACCAGCCTCGACCCACCAGCGCTCGACCTGCTGCGCCAGCGCCTGAAAATCGGCCTGCACCGTGACGTCGAAGTTACCGATGGCGACAGAGGCAATCTCCCCGGCTCGACGGTTTCACAGGCCTACTGCTCGGCATTGCCCGTGGCTTACAACCGGGGTGACACAAGCGGCGCCGACTGGGCGCCGTTGGCCGGCCTGGTTCTCGAGGCAGCCTATGAAGCAACGATCTGGGCTGCCGTCTTCAATGCCCAGCGCGGCGCGTCAAACACCGTGCTGCTGACCATGCTGGGCGGCGGCGTCTTCGGCAACGACCCAGCCTGGATCCGTGCCGCCATCGCCCGGGCCTGCCAGCAAGTTGCAGCCTACGGTCTGGACATCGTCCTCGTCAGCCGCGATCCGCCCGGCGCCGATCTGCAACGCTGGGTGGAGGCATTGGGCTGATATGCACCGAAACCCATATCCATCAGGCTCGCCAACGCGCTGCTCGGCGGCGGAATTTTTGCCCCCGCTCAGCACAAACACCTATGAAATTAATTGCAACGGCGCCTGGGCCGCGTTTGAATTGCCCACAGAATCAGCATCATTCCTCACCTCGAAATTTGCGCCAATCTGCGCAATTCCGGTGAGTTCAAAAAAGTAACTCATAGAGGAATAGGTTTCCGGCTCGGCGCTTGCAGCCTTGGCCAGACGAACAAGAACAATGGCCAAAGTCACGCCACCGCTCGCGAGCATTCATCCGCTCACCGTTGGAGACCATGCCGAGCTGGCAATGCTCAGCCGGCTGGCGCATGGCTTGTCGGATGCGTTCGAGCTTTTTCACAGCGTCGACTGGACGCAGGCGGAATCCATTGGCGACCGGCATGGCGAACTGGACATCGTCGTCGTCAACAGCGCGGGTGACGTGGCGATCCTGGAGGTCAAGTCCGGTGCACTGGACATCGGCGCTGACGGCGCATTGACCAAGCGTTACCAAGGCGAAGTCAAGAATGTCGCGCGGCAAGCCCAATGGCAGTTGCATGGCATCCAGCACCGCTTGCGCAGCGAAGGCCTGGCGGGGCGCTTGATGCATTTCCTCGTCTTGCCGGATCAACTCATCGGTAATCCAAGCACCAGCGGTGCTTCGGCGCCCGATTTATAAGTCTTACACGACAAGGCGGACCATGTTCTGTTTCATACGAGGCGCGGAGAGGGTAGGGCTAGGTAAATTAGTAGGCGATGAGGATGGCCATGCGGTCGTTGAGTATTTCGATTCCCCGTTGGTCGGTGGGCGTAGTCGAAGGAACGTACCAACCTCAAACATCGAGCCTAAGAAACTGGGGCGTAATACTCGAGTCTATGTGCTTGACGAACTCCGCAGCGAATGGCGTATCGGGCGAGTTCGGGATGACGATGGCGGTGGTGTAGAGGTGCGGTTGGCCGGCAAGGTCGACATCTACCTTCCCTATGAACAGGTTTTTGTGCGCTGGAAACGCGCGATCCATGATCCTGTTGTCTTTCTCGGAAACTTTGTCACCGAGACGCCTCTTTACTCGCAGGCAAGATCAGACTTTCTGCAGAGTTACTTGGCGCAACGCGGTGGCGCGTTCGGGATTTCCGCTCTCCTGTCCTCGTCAATTGAACTTGAACCACATCAGGTTGGCGTGATTCGTCGTGTCTTGACCGATCCCTCGCAGCGCTATTTGCTCGCCGATGAAGTTGGCTTGGGAAAGACCATCGAGGCTGGTGTCGTAATTCGCCAAGCAGTACTCGACGACCTTCGAGGTCACCGTGTACTCGTTTTGGTTCCGCATGCTTTAGTCAATCAATGGCGGGCGGAACTTTCGACGCGTTTTGCCCTGCATGGTTACCTTGATAAGTCGGTACTTGTTCTCCCACTGGAAGACAGTACCGCACTGCGCAATGCATTGCCGCGTCTGTCACTGTTGGTTATCGACGAGGCGCACCACCTCGCCGATCCTAACGCCAGCGTGCACATGCAAGCGTTGTATCGACTCGTTAGCTCGGCGGCCCAACTCTCCGAGCGTTTGCTGCTGTTGTCGGCGACGCCTATCCTGCGCAATGAGGCTGGTTTCTTGCGTATGCTGCATTTGCTTGATTCGGTGGTGTATCCGCTTGAGGATTTGGAAGGTTTCCGGGCAAAAATCATCAACCGCCAAGCGCTTGCGGAGACGGTTGCGGCGCTCCACCCAAGCAACGCCCTTTTCATGGACTCCGCCCTTGACGATCTGCTGATCCGAATCCCGAACGACGCCCGACTCACCTATTTGTCTAGGCTACTCAAGGATTGTTTGTTGGAATTACCGGAGGAAGATGATCCGGATTTTTGTGAGGGCGTCCGACAACTCCGTGCGCATATTTCGGAAACTTACCGGCTCAATCGCCGCATCCTGCGCAACCGCCGTAAGCAGGTTACAGGACTGACCCCGGAACGGATAGGGGCACAAATTTGGCGTGTCGAGG
>CAMDHE010000170.1 GCA_945898095.1 Roseateles toxinivorans
GGCGCTGATCGATCCTGCGCCACCTCGCCGCACAAGAGATGGGCCCAGCGCGCCTCGCGGGCACCCGGGGCGCGGGCCAGTTTGACGACAAAAGGTGGCTGACGCTCGGCCATCTCGTCCAGGAAACCTTCGACCGAAGAGATGTCGGCAAAGCGGTGCAGCCGCTCGGTATGCAAGCGCAGTTCGGCCGCAGTCTGCGGGCCGCGCAACATCAGCAGGTCGAGGATCGCCATCGCCGCGCTCGGCACACCCAGGCCCCGCGCCGCGTTATGCTCAAAACGAGTCACCCGGTTGCCGCTGATCGGATTCACCAGATGCATCGCTTTCAACTCGTCGAGCGCCTGCAGCACATCGGCTTCGCTGGCATTCATCACCGGATCGCGCGCGGTCTTCTGGTTGCAGCCCAGCGTCAAAGCGTTGACCGAAAGCGGATAACTGTCAGGCACCGTCGCCTGCTTTTCCACCAGCACCGCCAGCACACGCGCTTCAAGCGCAGTCAATGTTCTCAAAGCCATTTTGCTCAACTTTCATATATCCAATCCCGATTTCACCCCGTTCACCCTGAGCCTGTCGAAGGGCCTGAGCCCAGCGCAGCGCAATGGATGGTTCGACAGGCTCACCACGAACGGGATGTCTGTCACCACGAACGGGATGCACTCACCACGAGGGGGATGTCTGTCACCACGGACGGGATGTCTGACACCACAAACGGTATGTCAGTCACCAGCAACGGGATGTCACTCACCAAGAACGGTTGTTGCTCAGCACGAACGAAATATTTTCACGCAAAACCCAAACCCCGTTCGCCCTGAGCCTGTCGAAGGGCCTGAGCCCAGCACACAACAGGATCCCGAATCGTTTCCGCTAAATCCCGAAGCCATCGTCAGCCTGGATGACCGCGCCGTTGATGAAATGACTCTCGTTGGCGCAGAGCATCAGCAAAGTCGTGTCGAGGTCTTGCGGGTGGCCGATGCGCTTGCGCGGCATCATCTCAACCAGCTTCTTGCCCTGCTCGGTGGCCCAATGGTGGTGGTTGATCTCGGTGTCGATATAGCCGGGGCAGATCGCGTTGACATTGATGCCATAGCGCCCCCATTCCAGCGCCATCGCCCGCGTCATGTGAATCACCGCCGCCTTGCTCATCGAATAGACACCGATCTTGCTGAGCGCCCGCAGGCCGGCCATGGACGCGATATTGACGATGCGGCCGCCGATGAAGGTCCCCGGCGCATGGCCTTGAGAGCGCGCCAGCATCCGCTTGCCCACTGCCTGCGCGACAAAGAAAGCGCCGCGTGTGTTCGTATCCATGACGAAGTCGTAATCGTCGGGGCTGACGTCGATCAGCCTTTGCGTCGTGCTGACGCCCGAGTTGTTGATCAGGATGTCGAGCGTGCCGACCTCGGTCTCGGCATGGGCGACGGCTGAATTGATGCTGTCGATGTCGGTCACATCGAGCTTGACCACATGGGCATCGCCGCCAGAGCCCTCGATCTCGGCACGCAGCGTCTTCAGCAACTCGGTGCGGCGCCCGGCCAGCACCACGCAAGCACCGGCCTTGGCCAGCGTTCTGGCGAACTGCGCCCCGAGGCCGCTGGAAGCCCCGGTCACCAGGGCCACGCGGCCCGAAAGATCAATGCTGTAGCTCATGGTCATCCTCCCGAATTTGAAATGACGATAGCACGCCATCCCGCATTGCCGGGGTCAGCGCAAGCTTTGCCCTGGGCAGCGCCAGCCGCAGGAATCGCTTCGATAGAATCGGCGGCAACAAATTCAAACAGAGATCGCCATGACAAGCCAAGAACTGCTGACCCAATACGGCCCCCGCGAGGCGATGGAATACGACCTGGTGATCGTCGGTGCCGGCCCGGCAGGCCTGGCCGCTGCGATCAGGGCCAAGCAGCTTGCGGCGGCTGCCGGCAATGAAGTCGGCGTCGTGGTGCTTGAAAAGGGCTCCGAGCCCGGCGCTCATATCCTCTCCGGCGCGGTGATGGACCCACGCGCCCTGAACGAGTTGTTTCCCGATTGGCAGGCGATGGGCGCGCCGCTGAAGCAGGCAGTCAGCGGTGACGAGGTGCTTTTCCTCAGCGAAACCGGCGCGACCCGAACACCCGGCTGGCTGACCCCTGACTGTTTCCACAACGAGGGCAATTACGTCATCTCGCTCGGCGCGCTGACCAAATGGCTGAGCGAGCAGGCCGAAGCGCTGGGCGTCGAGATCTTCCCCGGTTTCACCGCCGCCGAAGTCCTCTACGCTGAAGACGGATCGGTGCGCGGCGTCGCCACTGGCAACCTCGGCATCGGCAAGGACAGTCAGCCACACGACGGTTTCCAGCTCGGCATGGAGTTGCTGGGCAAGTACACGATCTTTGCCGAAGGCGCGCGCGGCCACCTCGGTCGTCAGCTGATCGCCAAGTTCGCGCTCGACGCCGACAGCGACCCGCAAAGCTACGCCCTGGGCATCAAGGAACTGTGGGAAGTGCCCGCGGCCCAAGCCAAGCCCGGCCATGTCGTGCACACCGCAGGCTGGCCGATGGACAGCCAGACCTATGGCGGCGGCTTTCTCTATCACCTCGAAGGCAATCGGGTCACCCTGGGCTTTGTCGTCGGGCTCAACTACGAAAACCCCTGGCTCAGCCCCTTCGAAGAAATGCAGCGCTGGAAAGCCCACCCGAGCATCCGCGCCCACCTTGAAGGTGGCAAGCGCATCAGCTATGGCGCCCGTGCGATCACCGCTGGCGGCCTGTTGAGCTTGCCCAAGACCATCTTCCCGGGCGGTGCGCTGGTCGGCTGCGAAGCCGGATACCTGAATGCCGCAAGGATCAAGGGCAGCCATGCTGCGATCAAGACCGGCATGCTCGCCGCCGAAGCCGCCGTTGAGGCGCTGGCCGCCGGCCGCCAGCATGACTTGTTGAGCGCCTACCCGGCCGCATTCGAAGCCAGCTGGCTGCATGCCGAACTGCACCAGTCGCGCAACTTCAAGCAATGGTTCAAATGGGGCAACCTGGTCGGCGCGGTGATGACCGGCGTCGAACAATGGTTGCTGCCCAAGCTGGGCATCAAGACCCCGCCCTGGACCGTGCACCGCACCCAGGCCGACCACCGATACCTGAAGCCCGCAGCCGATTGCCCGAAGATCGACTACCCCAAGCCCGACAACAAGCTGACCTTCGACCGGCTCTCGTCGGTCTTCGTTTCCAACACCAACCATGAAGAAAACCAGCCCGCGCACCTGACGCTGAAAGACGCCTCGGTGCCGGTCGGCATCAACCTGGCGATCTATGCCGGACCCGAAAGCCGCTACTGCCCGGCCGGCGTCTACGAATTTGTCAAACTTGAATCAGGCGCCGACGCGCTGCAGATCAACGCGCAGAACTGCGTCCACTGCAAAACCTGCGACATCAAGGACCCCACCCAGAACATCGTCTGGGTCACCCCTGAAGGCGGCGGCGGACCGAATTACGCCGGCATGTAAACGCCGCCCGGGCCACCCAACCAGATTCAAATGCGGGGATCGTTCGAAATCGTCAAACCCCGCAATCCGCTGCGCTGCTTGACGGGCGACGGGGTCGGTTTGTAGCCCGCATGGATGGCCCGACGGGCCGAATGCGGGGATCGTTCGTATTTGTCAAACCCCGCAATCCGCTGCGCTGCTTGTCGGACTACGGGGTCGGTTTGTAGCCCGCATGGCTGGCCCGAAGGGCAGAATGCGGGGATCGTTCGCGCTTGTCAAACCCCGCAATCCGCTGCGCTGCTTGACGGGCTACGGGGTCGGTTTGTAGCCCGCATGGATGGCCCGAAGGGCAGAATGCGGGGTTCGTTCGTCGAGAAGGGCACCCGCCGCTTGGCTTGAGTGCGGACAGCAAGGCGAGTCCGGGCGATTGAAACTTCGCCCTTGCCGTCCATCGACTGCCCATTCGGCCTGAATGTAACTAAATACACAGGGTCGCTCTGCGGCCTTGCATCCCACCCGATCCGCACTGCACAGGCGCCGGTTGAGTTATGCAGCGCATTCTTAGTAAATTACAAATTTACTGGTAGAGTTACCTTAAACAAGCAAACTGTTTTCACGCTTGGCTGTGCTACGGCAAATTACCTGCCGAGGCCGATCGCAGCTGCTGAGGTTGGCTAAATTTGCCCTGAACAACGAGGCGCTTCGGGCAAGGCGATGACGTATCGGCACATTCGTTCAGGCGGGCCAGGTTGTCTGGCGCAAGCATGGGCATTTTTTGATCGGGTTGGCGCCTGACTTGGCGCCGAGTCAGAAGGCGGCATTGGCTCCGGGATTCAAGTCAAAACTTTCTTGCTTCCCAGGCAATTTTGAGGAGTTGATCGCGTGACTTTATTGACTGGCACGGCGGGCTCGGACTCGTTGACCGGTGGTGCGGGCAGCCCTAGACCCGCCCCATGGTTGAGCGCTTCAACGGTCGGATCCCGGATCTGGTCCAACCGACCCGCTTCACCCGCGCTGCTGACCTCGAAGCTACGCGGTCCCGAGACCTGTTCAACGGCAGCAACCAGATCCTTCAGCACTCCATGAACCGCGAAACACGATCAAAGCGCTCAAGCGCTGGCACGCCGACCGGTTGAATTTTAGAATATCTGAGCTCTATCTATGACCAACCCAGCCACGCCATACATCAGTAGTTATGCCGACACGGCATATCTTGAATGTAAATCCAATTTAGATTTAAATATAACCGCAATCAAGGCTCAATACACCCTGAACGGCGCGTTTGGCAGCAGCGGGATGTATGTATCAATTGGTGAAGCCATACTGGCCAGCGAACGAGCGTTCTACGCTGATATATCAGGAGCAGTAAAATATTACCAAGGCTCTTTTGATATATTCATTTCGGAGGTTTATGAAATCTATAATTCGTATGCCGATTTATTCAAGACCTATGCCAGCAGCCTGGGATCCAGTTCATCGAATTACAACAATCTCATCACGCAAGATTTAAATAATCAGAAATCATATTTAATTGCTCTTACCGCTCCCGGGGTGATGATTTTCAGCCCCGCCGACGAGGCCACGGCCGTCGCCATCGGCAGCAACATCGTGCTGAGCTTCAACGAGGCCATCGCCAAGGGCACGGGCAACATCATTCTGAAGACCACCGCCGGTGTGGTCGTGGCGACCTACGACGCTGCCAGCAGCGACAACCTGAGCATCTCGGGCAGCACGCTCACCATCAACCCGAGCGCTGATTTGGTCGGCAGCACCGCCTACTCGGTGGAGTTCGCTGCCGGTTCGATCCAGGACCTCGCCGGTAACGACTACGCCGGCACCACGAGCTACAACTTCACGACCGGGCTGACGGTAAGCCTGTTCAGCCCTGCCGACGAGGCCACATCCGTTGCCATCGGCAGCAACATCGTGCTGAGCTTCAACGAGGCCATCGCCAAGGGCACAGGCAATATCACGCTGAAGACCGCCGCTGGCGTGATCGTGGCGACCTACGACGCGGCCAGTAGCGCCAACCTGAGCATCTCGGGCAACACGCTGACGATCAACCCGAGCGCTGACCTGAGCTACAGCACCGCCTACTCGATTGAGTTCGCTGCCGGGTCGATCAAGGACATCGCCGGCAACTACTACGCCGGCACCACGATCTACAACTTCACCACGGCCGCAATTCCCGCGGTCAGCGTGGCCATGTCTACCGACTCGGTGGCTGAGGACGGCACTAGAAATCTTGTCTACACTTTTACCCGCACAGGCGATACCAGCAGCAAGCTCACCGTTAACCTGGACCTTGGAGGAACAGCCACAACTGCCGACTTCATGGTGCAATATTCGAGTGCGTTGGGCCGAGGTTTAACCAAAGCCTGGACCCAGCTGCTGGGTTCGAGCGGCAATGACTATGCCAATGCTCTCACCACCGGCCTCGATGGCTCGATCTATGTCACAGGGTATACAGATGGCGCAATCGATGGGCAGACCAACAGCGGCGGCCAAGACGCATTCCTGACCAAATACAGCGCTGATGGCAGCAAAGCCTGGACCCAGTTGCTGGGTTCGAGCGGCAATGACTATGCCTATGCCCTCACCACCGGCCTCGATGGCTCGATCTATGTCAGTGGGATTACAGACGGAGTACTCGATGGGCAGACCAACAGCGGCGGCTACTATGACGCAGTCCTGACCAAATACAGCGCTGATGGCAGCAAAGCCTGGACCCAGCTGTTGGGTTCGAGCGAAGACGACACTGCCTTCGC
>CAMDHE010000171.1 GCA_945898095.1 Roseateles toxinivorans
AAAGGCGCTGCCCGGTAGAGGGCTTCGATCGCCAATTGCAGCGTCTCCGGCGCTTGCCCCGGGCGCCTGAGAACTTTGATGCGTTTGATGCTGCCATTGCGATGCAGTTCAACCTCGAGCACCGGGATTGCCAGCAGCACGGCCGGGACCTGGCCAAGGTAGACGCGGTCCGGGTTGGCTGCAACCAGCCGCATTGCCGCCTGCCGGCGCAGTTGGTCGTGGCTGTGCACAGGCTTCGGCGCGGGCAAGGTGGCCATTGGCTGCGGTGCTGCCCCAGCCTGACCACCGGCAGGCAAGGGTTCATGGCGCAAGGATGTAGTTTCGGCCACCGATCGAGAAACGGCTGCCGCTTGATGCGGGCCGTTTGAACAACCGGCCAGCAAGGTCAGGCAGGCGGCAAGGCAAGGCGCCAGGCGAATTTCAATGCAGGACACGGTAGATCTCTTCAGCCAGTTCTTTGGACAAGCCCTTGACGCTGGCAATCTCGTCGACACTGGCCTCGGCCACACCGCGTACGCCGCCAAAGCGCTGCAGCAACTGGGCGCGCTTTTTCGGGCCGATGCCGGCCACGTCCTCGAGGCGTGAGCTGCCGGTACGCACTGCGGCGCGCTTGGCACGCATGCCGGTAATCGCAAAACGATGCGCCTCATCGCGTATCTGCGCCACCAGCATCAGCGCTGCGGAGTCGCGTCCCAGATAGACCTTTTCACGGCCATCGGCAAACAGCAATTCTTCAAGCCCGACCTTGCGGCCCTCGCCTTTTTCAACTCCGATGATCAGGGCCAGATCGAGCCCCAACTCCTCGAATACCTCTCGCGCCATCGATACCTGGCCGCGCCCGCCGTCGACCAGCACCAGATCCGGCAAACGACCGGTTCCCAGTTGCACCGCCTCGACCAATTTGCTGTATCGCCTTGTCAACACCTGACGCATCGCCGCATAGTCGTCGCCACCAGTGACATCGTTGATGTTGTACCGCCGGTACTGGCTGCTCTGCATCTGGTGTGCCTCGAAGACGACACAAGAAGCCATCGTCGCTTCGCCTGCGGTGTGGCTGATGTCGAAACATTCGATACGGAATTTGTCGAGCTCAGGCACCGACAGGTCGAGCGCTTCGACCAAGGCTCGGGTACGCGCTTGTTGCGAACCCTCTTCCGACAGCAACCTTGCCAGCGCCAGACCGGCACCCTTGATGCACATTTCCTGCCAGATGCGACGCTGGCCACGCGGCTGCGACTGAATCGCCACCTTGTAGCCGGCCTGACTGCTCAGCGCCTCGGCCAAGGCGCCCTCGACCTGGTCGCTGGTGACGATCAAGGCCGGCACCGGCAAGTCCAGATAATGCTGGCCAATGAAGGCTTCGAGCACCTGCTGCTCGGGCGACGGGCGAGCCTGCTGTTCGTCCTCGCTATCGGCCAGCAAGACCGCAGTGGCTTCTTCAACATGTTTGGGGAAATAGGCCCGGTCACCCAGATGGCGGCCGCCGCGCACCATTGCCAGATTGACACAGGCGCGCCCACCCTGCAACTTGACGGCAAGGATGTCGACATCGCGGTCGCGGCCTGAAGCGCTGTTTTCATCCACTGACTGCTGCTGCAGCACGCGGGAAAGCGCGGTGATCTGGTTGCGCACCTCGGCCGCCAGCTCGAACTGCAAAGCATCGGCAAAAGCCATCATCTGCACTTGCAAACCGTCCATCACTTCCTGCGTTTCGCCTGCCAGGAAGCGCTCGGCATTGCGGACATTGCGGGCATAGTCAGCGCCCTGCCCTTCAGGCACGCAAGGCCCGGTGCAGCGTCTGATCTGGTACAGCAAGCAGGGTCGACTGCGGTTGTTGAAGACCGTGTCCTCGCAGGTGCGCAGTTTGAAAACCTTCTGGATCAGCTGGATCGACTCTTTTACCGCCCAGGCACTCGGGAAGGGCCCGAAGTAGCGGTGGCGCTTGTCGACCGCGCCACGGTAATAGCTGATGCGCGGATAGGTCTGACCGCTGAGCTTCAGATAGGGATAACTCTTGTCGTCGCGGAAAAGAATATTGAACTTGGGGTTCAAAGCCTTGATCAGATTGTTTTCCAGCAGCAAGGCCTCGGACTCGGTGCGAACCACCGTCGTTTCCATCCTGGCGATGCGTGCCACCATCATGCCGATGCGGCTGCCGCCATGGTCCTTCTGGAAATAACTGGAGACGCGTTTTTTCAGATGTTTGGCTTTGCCGACATAAAGCACCTGATCCTGGGCGTCGAAATAGCGATAGACACCCGGCATCCCGGGCAGCGCGGCGACCTCGGCCAGCAGGCGTTCGCGCCCGTCCAGCGCGCCTTTTTCGATCTCGGCCACGCGCTGAATTTCAGCCGCTTCGATCAGGGCGCGTTCGGCATTCCCTGAGTCCGGGGCAGGATTGGCGGCGCCAGTTTCAGTTTGAAGCAGCACCTTGGCGCGCGATTTTTCATTGCCTTTCATGGAACGTGATTGTGCCGTGCGGATTCGCTCGGTCCGCTAGGGATAATTCAGCGATGCGGATGAATTGGGATATTTACTGCCGGGTGATCGACAACTACGGCGATGTCGGTGTGGTCTGGCGTCTGGCGCGCGATCTGGCTGCACGCGGCGAGCAGGTGCGACTCTGGCTCGACGATGCCAGCGCGCTGGAATGGATGGCGCCTGCCGGTCAACCGGCGAATGTGCAGTTGCTGGCATGGCCTGCAGGCCCCGACATGGATGCCGAACCAACTGGCGATGTGGTGATCGAAGCTTTTGGTTGCCAGTTGCCCGATGCAGTTGTCACCCGCATGGCAGCGAGGCCGAAGCCGCCGCATTGGATCAACCTCGAATACCTGAGCGCCGAGTCCTATGTCGAGCGCAGCCATGGCCTGCAGTCACCGCAATTCAGCAGCCCGGGTCGGGGCTTGATCAAGCGTTTCTTCTACCCTGGCTTCACGCCGCGAACTGGCGGCCTGCTGCGCGAGCCGGGACTTCTGGCGCTACAGGAAATGTTCGACCCACAAGCCTGGCTGGCTGGGCAAGGCCAGCAGCGCCTTGCCCAGGAGCGGGTGGTTTCACTGTTTGCCTATCCGAACAAGGCACTGCCTGGGTTGCTCGAATTGCTTGCTGGCCAACCGACCTTGCTGATGGTTTGCCCCGGCGCGGCCCAGCAACAGATTGCCGGCATGAATTTGCCGCAGACCTTGCGCTGTCATGCCATGCCCTACCTGAGTCAAGCCGACTATGACCATTTGCTGTGGGCGAGCGATTTGAATTTTGTTCGCGGAGAGGACAGCTTTGTCCGCGCTCAGTGGGCGGCCAAGCCCTTTGTCTGGCAGATCTACCCGCAGGATGACGGCGCCCATGAATTGAAGCTGACAGCCTTCCTCGACCAATGGCTGGACCAGGCCGAGCCTGAGATGGCACATCAGTCGAGGCAATTGTGGCGGGCCTGGAACGGCCTTCAGCCCTGGCATTCAATCCACCTGCCAGCGACCAGCGCCGCCACAGCCCATGCCCGGGTCTGGCGGCAGCATTTGCTGGGTCAAGCAGATTTGAGCTCGCAACTGCTCAAAACGGTTCGCGATTCGAGCTAAAATCAACAGCTTTGCCGTGACTTGGGGCATTCGAGCTGCTCAAGCCGCCCCCCGAAGCTCGACATCGCTAGCGGCATTGGCCGTCAAGCACCGAAGAACCTTTCGCAATATCGGAACATCTCATGAAGATCGCTCAAGAATTTCGCGCTGGCAATGTGATCATGCACGGCAAGGACCCGATGGTCGTGCTGAAGACTGAATACAGTCGCGGCGGCCGCAATGCTGCCACTGTGCGCATGAAGCTGAAAAGCCTGTTGAGCAACTCTGGCACTGAAGTCGTCTTCAAGGCCGATGACAAGCTTGACCAGGTCATGCTGGAAAAGAAGGACTGCACCTACACCTACTTCGCTGACCCGATGTATGTGTTCATGGACGAGGAATACAACCAGTTCGAAGTTGAAGCCGACAACATGGGCGACGCCATCCAGTATCTGGAAGACGGCATGGCGGTTGAAGTGGTGTTCTACGACGGCAAGGCGATTTCGGTTGAAGTGCCGACCTCGGTCGTACGCGAAGTCGTCTGGACCGAACCCGCCGTCAAGGGCGACACATCAGGCAAAGTGTTGAAGCCCGCCAAGCTGGCCACAGGATTCGAAATTCCGGTGCCCATCTTCGTTGCTCAAGGTGACAAGATCGAGATCGACACCCGCACCCACGAATACCGCAAACGCGTCTGAACGCTTTGGGCGCCGCCTCAAGCAGCGCAGTCAAGCAAAAAAAGAGCACCCGAGGGTGCTCTTTTTTTGCTGCCGACGCTTGTCAGGTCTCTTGCCCTTACTTGGCGTCGGACTTGGCTGCAGCGCTGCTCTTCTTTTTCTTGTTCTTGTTCTTCTTGCTGGCCTTCTTGGTCGAAGGAGTCTTGCTGTCTGCAGCCTTGGCAGGAGCCGGCGCTTGGACGGCTGGCGCTTGAGCTGCAGCTTGGACCGCTGGGGCTGGGGCAACACGGCCGATCACAGCCGGTGCGGCCGGTGGCGGGGGTTGGACTGCCTGTGTGGTCGCCTGGGCCAATGCAGCACCGCTCAGCAGGAAAGAAAGGATGACTGCGGTGGTCTTGTTCATGCTGGACTCCAAGTTTGAATTATTGAAGGCAAATCGCTAACTGGATTCTAGGGCCGGCTTCAGTCGAATTGGCCCTCGCGCAACCATTTTGTCGCCACCCATTTGTGGCCAGCGAGAACCAATGCGCCGCCATGCAAGGTGCCAGTGGCCGGATGCGGCCTGTCATAACTGAAGAAAACCGCATTGCCCTTGACCGGTATGATTTCAAGCCCCGCATCCGGGAAGATCGTTGCACCACCCGCAGTCACGCTGCTCAGATACATGACTACCGTCGCCAGTCGTTGTCCGCCGCGCTGAAGGATCTCCGACGTGGCCGGATGTTCGGGGTTGAAATAGTCAAAATGCGGCTGGTACTCAGCGCCCGCCCGGTAATGCAGCACCTGCAGACCTTCACCATGCTCGATCGGCCAGGCCAGCAAGGCTTCCAGACGGGCCTCGATGCGCTGCACGATTTCGTTCTCGCCCCTGGCGTAGAACATGCCATCACTGGTGCGCGCCGGGTTGAATTCGACACCCTCGCTGTGGCTGGCAATGGTTTCCGAGCGCACCATGCGCAGCGCCGACGTTGCGATCAATGCATCGCATTCCTCGTCCGACAACAGCCCGCCAAGAACCACGATACGTGGCGATCGCATGCTCAGCAGCACCCTGACCTCGCGATCGCCGGCCCAGAGCGTCCCTGCACAGGGTTGCGCATCCGGGCGGATTGGGTCGGGTATCTCTTGGAGCCTCGCCGCGGGCAAAGCCTCGTCAGTCTTGAAGAGCTGCAAAGCCTGCAAGGCGTCTTCCTGGTCCCAACCGCTGGCAAGCATGGCCGTGATCGACTGCGCGTCGGACTGCCCGGCCTCGGCCTGCTGGGTCAGCCAATGGCGCAATTCGGCGGTGATTCCGTCCACGCTCATCAAGCGGGCTCAGTCCTGCCGGCGCCTGAACAGGAGGCGCGAGGGTGTCGACAACTCGCCCGTATATTTGTAGCCATCCAGATCGAAATCGGTCAGCGCTTGCGGATCGTCGATCCGATTGGTGATCGCATAGCGGGCCATCAAGCCTCTGGCGCGTTTGGCAAAAAAACTGATGATCTTGTAGCGGTCGGTTTTCCAATCTTCGAAGACGCATTCGATCACCGGGGTCTTCAGGCAAGGCCGGTCGACTGCCCGAAAATACTCCTGCGAAGCCAGGTTGACGATCACGTTCGATTGGCTCGCCTTGGCAAGCAGGTCCAACTGGCGGGCCAGGCGATCGCCCCAGAAGTTGTAGAGATTGGCTCCCAGCGGATTGGCTAATCTTGTACCCATCTCGAGCCGGTAGGGCTGCAGCAGGTCGAGCGGGCGCAAGATGCCATAGAGCCCCGAAAGGATCGCCAGGTGACTCTGCGCCCATTGCAGATCCGGCAAGCCGAGGCTGGCTGCCTGCAGCCCGTCATAGACATCGCCGTTGAAAGCGAGCAAGGCCGGTCGGCTGTTGGCGGCCGTCGATTCACGGCTCCAGGTCTTGTAGCGCGCCAGGTTGAGCGTCGCCAGTTGGGCTGACAAATCCATCAATGCTCCGATGTC
>CAMDHE010000172.1 GCA_945898095.1 Roseateles toxinivorans
ATTGCTCGGCGACGACCAGATGCATCTGCTTGGGCGCGCCGACGATGCAGTCGACCGGGCAGGCCGTAATGCAAAGCGTGCAGCCTATGCACCAGGCTTCGTCGATCACCGCCAGCAGTCGCGGACCTTCTTTGCCATGCGCGGGATCCAGGGGCAGGGCGGGTCGGCCGGTGATGACGGCCAACCTGGCGATACCTTGGGCACCACCGGGCGGGCATTGGTTGATGCCAGCCACCCCGATCGCCACTGCTTCGGCATAGGCCCGGCAATCGGGATAGCCGCAACGCGTGCATTGCGTTTGCGGCAGCGCCGCTTCGATGCGCGAGACCAGCGCAGCGAGCGTCGGAGCGGGCCTTTCCTGGGTCAAGCGCGTTTCTTGGCGCTGGCGGGTGCCGCAGCGCTTGGCCGGTCGTACTTGGCGATGAAGCCTTGCACTTCCGGATAAACATGGTCGCGCCAACGGCGACCGGCAAAGATGCCGTAATGGCCGGCACCGATGGCGTCGTAATGGTAGCGATGCTCGTCCTCGATGCCTGAACATAAGCCATGAGCTGCACGAGTCTGGCCGGCGCCTGAAATGTCATCGAGCTCGCCTTCGACGGTCAGCAGCGCCGTGCCACGGATGTCCTGCGGCCGTACCAATTGGCCCTGCACTTCCCAGGTGCCATTGACCAGGGCGAAATCCTGGAACACGGTCTTGATCGTGTCGAGGTAATACTCGGCCGGCATGTCGAGCACGGCGTTGTACTCGTCATAGAACTGGCGATGGGCTTCAGCGCCATCGTCATCACCGCGCATCAGGTCGAGAAAATAGTCGTAATGCGAGGTCGCATGGCGATCCGGATTCATGGCCACGAAACCGGTGTGCTGCAAGAAGCCCGGGTAGACCGCCCGACCCGCACCAGCGAAGTTGGTCGGCACGCGGTAGATCACGTTGTTTTCGAACCAGCTGAAGGGCTTGGTCGTGGCGAGATTGTTCACCGATGTCGGCGTCAGGCGCGCGTCGATCGGCCCGCCCATCATCGTCATGCTGCGCGGCGTCTGCTCACCATTGCTGGCCATCAGTGATATGGCCGCCAGCACCGGCACGGTCGGCTGGCAAACTGAAATCACATGGCATTCAGGTCCCAGCAGGCGGATGAATTCCTGGATATAGGCGATGTAGTCGTCGAGGCTGAATGCGCCGGCTGAAAGCGGCACCATGCGTGCGTCGGTCCAGTCGGTGATGAAGACCTTGTGATCCTTCAACAACTGGCGAACCGTGTCGCGCAGCAGGGTGCTGTGGTGGCCGGACAAGGGTGCGACGACCAGGACGGTCGGCTGATCCTTCATCTTGGCCAGTACGGTCAGGTCATCGGTGTAACGCTTGAAACGCAGCAAACGGCAAAAGGGTTTGGTCAATGGCACCAATTCCTGGATCGCGACCTCGACCCCGTCGACCTCGACGCCGCGGATGCCGAATTCCGGTTTTTCGTAGTCCTTGGCCAGGCGATGCATCAAGTCAAGTCCGGCTGAGACGCGCTGCGACAGCGGGGTTTGCGAGAACGGCGACAAGGGATGGCTGTAAAGCCTGCCAGAAGCACTCGCAAACTCCGCGAACGGGCTCATCAGGGCGCGCTGGGTTTCAAAAAGTTGATACAGCATGGTTTGGCCTCGGAATCTGGACTTGTCGAAGCTGGCAAGAGCGCCAGGGATCAACCATTTATTGTGCAGTGCACCATTTTAGCTTGAAGCGGCGTCAAAGATGTAAACAATTGTGACTTGTTCGGCAAGCGGTTTGCCGGTTTCGGATTCGAGACAATCACCCACGCATCACTTCGGCCATCGCCTTGGCCACGACAGGCAGGTTCTTTTCGTTCAATGCAGCCACACAAATTCGACCCGAATCCAGGCCGTAGATAGCGAATTCGCTGCGCAGACGCAGCATCTGTGCGGTCGAAAGCCCGGAATAGCTGAACATGCCCTTCTGACGGGTGACGAAGCTCAAATCCTGTGTCACCCCGGCAGCTTGCAAGGCCGTCACCAAGGCCTTGCGCATGGCCCGGATGCGCAAACGCATGCTGCCCAGTTCCTCTTCCCAGAGCGCGCGCAGGGCCGGCGTCGACAGAATGGTGGCGACGACCTGGGCGCCATGGATCGGCGGGTTCGAGTAGTTGGTACGGATGACGATCTTCAACTGGCTCAACACCCGGCTGGCTTCTTCCGCTGAAGCGCAGACAACGCTCAAGGCGCCGACACGTTCGCCGTAAAGCGAGAAGCTTTTCGAGAAACTGGTCGCGACGAAGAAATCAAGCCCGGCGTCCAGAAACTGCTGCACCACCGCACCATCCTCAGCCAAACCGATGCCGAAACCCTGGTAAGCCATGTCGAGGAAGGCCACCAGGCCGCGCGCTTTGACCACAGCGACGACCTGAACCCATTGTTCCGGGGTCAAGTCGTAACCGGTCGGGTTGTGGCAGCAGGCATGCAGCACGACTACCGTGCCTGCAGTCGCATTGTTCAAACAAGCCAGCATGGCTTCGAAATCGATACCGAGTTTGGCTGCGTCGTAATAGTAATAGCTGTTGACCTTGAAACCAGCGTTGCTGAATAGCGCGCGGTGGTTTTCCCAACTCGGGTCAGAAATCAGCACCTCGGCCCCAGGGTTCAGGCGCTGCAGGAAATCGGCACCGACCTTGAGACCGCCAGTGCCTCCGATGGCTTGGACCGTGGCGACGCGGCGGGCCTGCAGGATCGCACTGTCGGCGCCGAAGACCAGGCTTTGCACGGCGCTGTCATAGGCTGCGATGCCATCGATCGGCAGATAGCCGCGCGGCTTCGGTGGCGTCAGCATGGTGGCTTCGGCTTCTTCCACGCAGCGCAGCAAGGGCAATTTGCCGTTGGCGTCCTGATAAACGCCGACACCGAGATTGACCTTGGCAGGGTTCGGGTCGGCATTGAATTGTTCGATCAGACCCAGGATCGGGTCACGGGGGGCCATTTCGACAGCGGCAAACAAGGACATGAATGGATTCCTGAGTGAAAAAATGAGCAGCGATGGCGCAATCACTTGCCCCATCTCAGCGCGTTCCGGCGACACGCTTGAGCGTCTGCGCTACCCTGTCGGATTGCGCAAGCCTTGATTCTAGGCGGCTTGCGGCCAAGTTTCAGGGAATACCCGATGCAAGAACCCGTAAGCCTCACTGACAGCCACCCGATGGAACCCGAAGCATTGCCGGGGAGGTTTGTCTCGTTCGAGGGCTCGCCGTTCCAGCTTTTCCTGCCTTTCGAGCCCGCCGGAGATCAACCGGCAGCGATTGAAAAGCTGATTGAAGGCATCAACGATGGCCTGAGTTTCCAGACTCTGTTGGGCGTGACCGGCTCCGGCAAGACCTTCACGATGGCCAATGTGATTGCCCGGTTGGGCCGTCCGGCGATCATCTTTGCGCCCAACAAGACCCTGGCCGCCCAACTCTATAGCGAGTTCCGCGACTTCTTTCCAAACAATGCGGTCGAGTATTTCGTCAGCTATTACGATTATTACCAACCTGAAGCTTATGTCCCGCAGCGCGATCTGTTCATCGAAAAGGACAGCGCCATCAATGAACATATCGAGCAGTTGCGCCTGTCCGCGACGAAAAGCTTGATGGAGAGACGCGATGTCATCATCGTCGCCTCGGTCTCCGCCATCTACGGCATCGGCAACCCGACTGATTACCACCAGATGGTGATGACCCTGCGCAGCGGCGACAAGATGGGTCAGCGCGACGTGATCGCGCAGTTGATCCGCATGCAGTACCAGCGCAATGAAGTCGATTTCAGCCGCGGCGCTTTCCGGGTTCGTGGCGACACGATCGACGTTTTTCCGGCCGAGCATTCCGAACTTGCCCTGCGCATTGAACTGTTTGACGACGAAGTCGAGACCCTGCAGTTGTTTGACCCCTTGACCGGCAAGATCCGCCAGAAGATTCCGCGTTTCACCGTCTATCCGAGCAGTCATTACGTCACGCCGCGCGAGCGGGTGCTGGCTGCCATGGACGGCATCAAGCAGGAGTTGCGTGAGCGGGTCGCACAATTCGTCTCTGACGGCAAACTGGTCGAGGCGCAGCGGATTGAGCAGCGTACAAGGTTCGACCTGGAAATGCTGCAGGAAGTCGGGCATTGCAAAGGCATCGAGAACTACACCCGGCATTTGTCAGGTGCGGCGCCCGGCGAGCCACCGCCAACCTTGGTCGACTATCTGGCCGCCGATGCCTTGATGTTCCTGGACGAGAGCCATGTGCTGATCGGGCAGTTCGGCGGCATGTATAACGGCGACCGGGCGCGCAAGACGACGCTGGTCGAATATGGCTTTCGTCTGCCTTCGGCGCTCGACAACCGACCGCTGAAGTTCGCCGAATTCGAACGCAAGATGCGCCAAGCCGTATTTGTATCGGCCACGCCGGCCGCCTATGAACAGGAGAATGCCGGTCAGGTGGTTGAACAGGTGGTGCGACCGACCGGCCTGGTCGATCCGATGGTCGAGGTGCGGCCGGCGACTCACCAGGTCGACGATGTGTTGCAGGAAATCCGTGACCGCGCCGAACTGAGCGAGCGGGTCCTGATCACCACGCTGACCAAGCGCATGGCCGAACAATTGACCGATTACCTCAGTGACAACGGCGTCAGGGTGCGCTATTTGCATTCGGATGTCGACACCGTCGAGCGGGTTGAAATCCTGCGTGATCTGCGCCTTGGCGTCTTCGACGTGCTCGTGGGCATCAATTTGCTCCGCGAAGGGATCGACATTCCCGAGGTTTCGCTGGTGGCGATTCTTGATGCTGACAAGGAGGGCTTTCTGCGTTCTGAGCGCAGCCTGATCCAGACCATCGGCCGTGCGGCGCGCAATGTCAAGGGCAAGGCGATTCTCTACGCGGACCGGATCACTGAATCGATGCGCAAGGCGATCGGCGAAACCGAGCGCCGGCGCGACAAACAGATCGCGTTCAACCTGACCAACGGCATCACGCCACGCAGCGTCACCAAGCGCATCAAGGACATGATCGACGGCGTCTACTCGGAAAAATCAGGCCGCGATGACCAGAAGTTGCTGCAGGCAGCCGCAGTCGAACAGCTGTCCGAGAAGGACCTCAGCAAGCGCATGGCGTTGCTGGAGAAGCAGATGCTCGAACATGCGCGCAATCTCGACTTCGAGAAAGCGGCCAGGGTCAGGGACCAGTTGGCCCAGCTGCGGGAGCAGGTTTTTGGGGCGGTGGTACACGATACGATCACGATTCCTGTCAGCACCGGCATGCCAAAAGCCCCTTGGGCGGCAGTGCCGAATCTTGCTGGCAACATGAACCGGAATAATTGAGTAAAATAGTCGGAATTAGCCAAGGGTTAACCCGTTGTAGCGATTTCCCACTGGGGAAATGGACCGACATTGGGCCCACGGTGCGGTCAGCTTGGCTGATCAATGGTTCCCCGGACTGAAGGAGTTTGCATGCGTCTCACCACCAAAGGCCGTTTTGCCGTCACGGCGATGATCGACCTGGCATTGCGCGAAAACGGCGGGCCGGTCGCATTGGCGGCGATCAGCCAGCGGCAGCAAATCTCTCTGTCCTATCTGGAACAGTTGTTCGGCAAGTTGCGACGCCAGGAACTGGTTGAAAGCACCCGCGGACCCGGCGGTGGTTATTCGCTCGGGCGCAAGTCGAGCGAGATCACGGTGGCCGACATCATTCTTGCGGTGGACGAGCCGCTCGACGCGACCGGTTGCGGTGGCCGTGAAAATTGCATGGGTGAGGACACAGGTCGCTGCATCACGCATGAACTCTGGACCAGTCTGAACGCCAAGATGATCGAATATTTGAGCTCGGTGTCGCTGCGCAAACTGGTCGAGGATCAACTGGCCAAGGGCGTGACCATCGAAGCCTCACCGATACGGCGTGCGATCTCGATGGAGCCGGTAGTCAAGCCAATCCGTATCACCGCACCGAATTCAGTCTTCGCCTTCGGCAACGCGTTTGCCAAGTA
>CAMDHE010000173.1 GCA_945898095.1 Roseateles toxinivorans
CAGATCTCGGACGGGCGGAATTGACCCATTGAAATTCGCCTGGTGGCGTAGCCAAGCAACGCCAAGCGCGAGTCGACTTGCCCATCCAAGCTCGACGCGACGGTCTGGCTGCAGAACAAGCGGCAAGCGACTTCGCTCATGTCCTCCGAGCCGGTCTGCGCCCGGCTCTCCCCCTTTACGTCGCTACGCCGCTCACCGCTTGCTCTGTGCGGGGCGACCGGGTTTACCCCGAAACGCGGCCGTCATCGCGGTCATCGCTGCAACTGGCAGGATGGGTGTTCTGCGTAGTGAAGTAAAGAAGGAGACGGCGGCTGCAGGCCGGCGTCGGATGACATGAACGAAGCAGAGCACCCATCTTGCCAACGCCGAGTCGAGCACAGACTTCCCACGACCCGTAACCAAGAGGTGCGGCGGCCCGTCTGCAGAACAATCGGCGAGCGACTTCGCTCATGTCCGCCGAGCCGGTCTCCGCCCGGCTCTCCCCCTTTACTTCGCTACGCCGCTCACCGCTTGCTCTGTGCTGGGCGATCGGGTTTGCCTCCAAGTACCTCAGTCATCTTGCCAACGCCAAGCCGGGTGGCACAGAGAACCCAGTTAGCGTGGCGTGGCCACCGCCTTGGCATAACTTTTCAGCGCCCAGGCAAAAGCCAATGCAGCCAGGGCGAATGTGAACATCACGGCCATCAGCGACCAGCGCAGGGCTTCGGCGCCGAAGCGCGGGGTCAGCGCGTCGCTCAACATACCGACGGTCAAGGGGCCGAGGCCGCCGCCGATCATCGTCAGGCCGAGGTTGTAGAGCGCCAGCGCGGTGGTGCGGCGGTGCGATGAGACCAGCGCGGTCAGCGCGGCATAGCTCGGCGCAGTCCACCAGACGCCGAAAAACGAGAACAGCAGGCTGAATGCCATCGCATGCGGAACATTGAGCGGGCCGAGTTGCCAGAATTGTCCGGCTGGGTACTGCAGATACATCACGCCGCAAGGCAAGGCGATGCAAAGGCCGAGGATGGGCACGCCGAGTTGCCAGCGCGCATCGCGCTGCGCCAGGCGGTCGCAAAGCCAGCCGCTGAAAAGCGCGCCGACGATCGAAGCCAGCCCGCTGAACAGGCCGACCAGGATGCCCGCGTCCTTCAAGCTCAGGCCGTGGCTGCGCACCAGGAATGCGGTGCTCCAGATACCGATGCCATAGCCGGCAAAACCGATCAGCATGCCGGCCAGGGTGATGCGCATGAAAGCCGGCGAGGCCCAGATTTCCCGCAGGACTGTCTTGAGGCTTTCGCCTTCTCCGGCGCTGGCGGTCGCGGCCTCGCCCTGGCTGTTGAAGCGGCCGCGCAGCGGTTCGATACCGGCCAAGCGCAGCAGCAGCGCGGCAATCAAACCGGGAACGGCCATCCAGAGAAAGGCGCTGCGCCAGCCATATTTGTAGGCAATCCAGGCGCCCAGGCCCAGGCCGACCAGGGTGCCGAAATGGGGGCCGAGCATGAATACACTCATGGCGCGGCTGCGCTGTGTCGGCGGGTAATGGTCAGCAATCATCGACAGCGAGGGCGCGGTGCCACCTGATTCGCCGACCGCCACGCCGATCCTGGCGGCGGCCAGTTGCCAGTAGCTGCCGGCCAGTCCGCAAAGGCCAGTCATCACGCTCCAGGCGGCACAGCACCAGGCGACCATATTGCGCCGGTTGCCCCGGTCAGCGATGCGGCCCATCGGCACCGCCAGGGTCGAATAGAAAAGGGCAAAAGCCAGGCCACTGAGCAAACCCATGGCGGTGTCCGAGACCTGGAATTCCTGCTTCACTGGTTCGATCAAGACCCCCATGATCTGGCGGTCGATCAAGCTCATCGCGTAGACGAAGGTCAGCATCAACAAGGTGCAATGGGCGCGCCAACTGGTCGCCCCGATCGGGTTTTGATTCATGCAAATTCCAGTTGAAAAAGATCGGTGGAAGATCGGTGAAGCTGGCGCTTCATTGGCCGTGGTTCCAGGTCTGGCAATTGCCCCAACCGGTAGCACCGGTCAGCGGGTCAAAGACCGTGACCAGGGCATCGCGGAACTGGTTCAGGCGTGCCACGGCAGCGGGGCTCGAGCAGTCGGCGCAATATTCGCCTTCGACCAGCAGCGGACCGCGCCATTGGCCATGAAAGCGACCATCGAGCCCATGGTAAAGGCCAGCGCCGAGGTGGAAGCCGGTATCACCTTGCACCTGCAAATGCAACAAGCGTTGGCTGCCATCCATCATCGTCAGCTCGACCTCGCCGCCCAGCAGGCGCTGGTTGTCGGGGTTGAATTGCAGCCTCGGCAAGATCCGGCGCAGGCCTTCGCGGCGCCCGTCCGGGTATTCGAAACCGCCCTGCACTTTTTCATGCTGCCAGCCCTCGCCCGCATAGAGCAGGTAATACTGGTGGAATCCGTAATGGCTGCCGTCCGGGTTGCGGAACAGCAAGGGGTTCCAGATCGCCAGAATTCGCGGTGCGACGGCGTCGACCGGGTCAGCTTGCAGATCGGTCAATGGCGCGCCGACCCCGGGCCGCAAGCCCCAGGAATGGTCGCGCGTCATCACCCAGTCTTCGGGCGTGACCTGGTGGCGCTGGCCCTGCAGTTCGATCCAGCCGCTGGCCACACCGGTCTGGTGATAGCGGATCTGGTTGGCGCTGTGGCGATAGCCGGTCAGCGTGCGCCGGTCCTCCCGGTCCTCAAGCATGCAGGGCAGCAAGCCCTCGAGCAGCAGGTCGAAGGCAATCGGTTGCTGATCGGTCGCGTCCAGCCTGACCCGCACCTGCCGCAAGGGCTCGATCACCTCATAGCTCAGCGGGCCGACATCGATGTTGTTGACTGCGCTGTCGAGCGCGCGGCTGGCGCGGACCGTCCATTGCTCGACGCCGCGCGACACGCCGCCATAAGCGTCGACGACATTGCGATTGACATATTTGCCGAAGCCGAAACCAATCGACAGGCTGCCGTCGCGCGCCGCCACCATGCCGCAGACTTTTTCGGCCCAGCTGGGGTCACTTTGCAGCACGCTGGCATGGGTCTCGACGATCTGGTGATTGAAGAATTCATCCGCATTGACAAGCGGACCGATGCTTGCAGTCATGGTCTTGATCCTAAAAATTCAATCGTTCGGCGTGCAACTCGAGCAGCCGGCTGCCGCCATTGCGCTCGTCCATCCTTGCGTCCGGCCCGACCCAACCCCGCTTTGTGAAGATGTCGCCGATACGGCTCATCACGATGGCAAAGCGCCAGGCAGCCAGCAGCTCGTAATAAGGCAGGTCGGTCGCGCTGCAGCTGCTGACCTGTTCCCAGCGGGCGATGGTTTCGGCCTTTTCAGGCAGACCCGCCAGCCTGGGCAGGCCATAGCCGGTGCACATCGATTCGTCCAGCATCAACCACCAGGCCAGGTCATCGACCGGATTGGCCAAGGCCGGGCGCTCCCAGTCGAGCATCCCGACCAGATGCCCATCGCCATCGAAGACGCAGTTGCCGAGCTTGGCATCACCCCAGCTCAGCGCCATCGGCTCGTCTTGCGGCTGATGTTGCTGCAGCCATTCAAGCGCGCGCCACAGCAGGGGATAGTTGCGGCCGGACAGGCTTTCGCTCCAGGCCAGCATGCGCTCGTAATAGTCGAGTTGCTGAACCAGGGGGCTTTGGCCCTGTTGGGGCAAGAGGAAGGAAAAGCCTAGCGCGCGCCAGTCGAGCTTTGCCAGCGCGGCGAAACCGTCGACGCCGGCAAACCAATGCTGACGCATTTGTTGCGGCGTCAGATCATGGAACCAGCCTTCCAGGTGATAAAGCGGATTCTCGTTGGGCACCCTGCCCTCGATGCGGGCCATGAGGAAGAAAGGCGCGCCGATCACGCTGCTGTCGAGCTCCAGGCCCAGCAGCGCGGGTACAGGCAGGCCGGAGCCCTGCAGCAGGGTCAGCGTGCGGTATTGGGTCTGCACATCGCAGTCCGGAAAGACCGAGGCGCCTTCGGGCTGGATGCGCAAGACGATGTTCTGCGCTTGAGCATCCCGCTGATGCAACTCGCCCATCAAGGTGATGTTCGAATAGCCGCCCTTGCTGGTCTGCAAGCCAGTGATGCGGGCATCGATGCGGCCAAGGGCCTGTAACCATTCCCCCAGACGCTGGGCCAGCGCTGGCAAGTCGTGGATGATCGAAGCCGGGTCGCTCATGTCAACGGGGTAATTGACTGAAGGGCACGCCCTTGTCGCTGCGCGGCTCGGCCGCCAGGCCCAGCACGCGCTCGCCGATGCTGTTGCGGATGATCTCGTCGGTGCCGCCGGCGATGCGCATGCCGGCGGCTCCGAACCAGAGCCGCTCGACCAGGGCAAAGCCCTCGCCCAACTCACTCGCTGCCAACACACCGCGCTGGCCTTGCAGGTCAATGGCGAAATAACTGAATGACTGCAAGGTGGCGGCAGCGACATTCTTGGCGCCGCTCATTTCCGGACCCGGCTCGCGGCCTTTGCTCAAAGCGGTCAGCGCCCGGCATTGCAACAACCACAGCGCCTGGGCGTCGAGGTAGAGATTGGCCAGCCGTTCGCGCATGCGGCCGTCTTGCAGCGCGCTGGCACCGAACAGCCGGGCCTCGCGCAACATCTGCGCCGCATTGCGCCAGAGTTCGGCCGGCATCACGCCGCCGATCGCCAGGCGCTCGCTCATCAAACCGGTCAGCGTGACCTTCCAACCCGCGCCGATGGCGCCGACCCGCTGTCCATCGGGAACGAAGACATCCTCGAAAAATACTTCATTGAATTCCGATTCGCCGCCGGCCTGACGGATTGGCCGCACGCTGACGCCTGGGCTTTTCATGTCGATGAAAAAAGTCGTCAGACCCTCGAACTTCGGCACATCGGGGTTGGTCCGGGTCAGCAACAGACCGAACTCGGCGAACTGGGCCAGCGAGGTCCAGACCTTTTGTCCATTGATCAGCCAGCCATCACGCCCATCGCTGCAGCGGACAGCCTTGGTTCGCACCATGCCGAGGTCGGAACCAGCACCCGGCTCGGACAGCAACTGACACCAGAGGTTCTCGCCGCGCAGCGCCGGCGCGATATGGGTGGCGCAGACCTCGGGACTCGAGTGCGCCATCACCGAAGGAATCACCATGCCCAGGCTGACATTGAAAAAGCCGGTCGGCAAGTTGAAACGGCCCTCTTCCTGGCGCCAGATCAGCTCCTGCATCGGCGTGCCGCCGCGTCCGCCCATGGCTTTGGGCCAGGTGATGGCGCCAAAGCCGGCATCGGCCTTGGTCGCCTGCCATTGCCTGGCCGCCTGTAATCGCAAGGCGGGGCTCAAGCTCGGGCCGAAACTGTCATCGGGCCGGGTTTTGAGCAAGGCATTGGCCGTCAGCCAGTTGCGACATTCGGCGCGGAATTGCGCTTCATCGGCTGAATCATCGAAGTCCATCGCCTCCGGGTCAGCTTGGCTGCGTGAGCTCGCTGTTGCTTCGGGCGCGTCGAGCCTGGCCTCCAGCTCGCCGGCCAGGCGCTCGCGCCAGACATGCTCATTGCCGAGCAAGACCGCTTGCTGGCGCGCGCGACGATAGAACAAATGGCAGTCGAGTTCCCAGGTGTAGCCCATGCCGCCATGGACATGCAGGTTCTCCTGCGCCATCAGCGTCAAGGCCTGGCTGGCCGCCACCCGCGCTGCCGCCGCCGCTGCTGGCAGTTCAGGTGCGCCACCCGGCTGCTCGACATCCGCCGCCAGCGCCCAGGCACCGTAATAGCAATGCGCCCTGGCCATCTGGTTGGCGGTGTAGCGGTCGGCCAACTTGTGCTTGATGCCCTGGTAGGAGCCGATCGTGCGGCCGAATGCCTTGCGTTCGCGGGCATAGGCTGCGGCCATCT
>CAMDHE010000174.1 GCA_945898095.1 Roseateles toxinivorans
CTGATCAGGCCAGTGCCAGACGCTGGCGCGCTGCCAGATATTCGTCCGCCAGTCGCTTGACCAACGCCGCAGCCGGCAGCACCTGATGCACCGCCCCGATGCCCTGGCCGCTGCCCCAGATGTCCTTCCAGGCCTTGGCCGAGTCGCTGCTGAAATTCATCTTGCTCGGATCGCTTTCGGGCAGATGTTCCGGATCCATGCCGGCCTTGACGATCGAGCCTCGCAGATAGTTGCCATGCACTCCAGTGAACAGGTTGCTGTAGACAATATCGTCTGAATCGCTGTCGACGATCATCTGCTTGTAAGCGTCTTCAGCCCTGGCCTCCTCGGTCGCGATAAAGGCCGAGCCAATATAGGCAAAATCGGCCCCCATGGCCAGCGCCGCGAGCACCGCGTCACCGCTGGCAATCGCGCCGGACAGCGCCACCGGGCCATCGAACCAGGCGCGAATTTCCTGCATCAGCGCGAACGGACTTTTCACCCCGGCGTGCCCGCCAGCACCGGCGGCCACCGCGATCAGGCCGTCAGCGCCCTTCTCGATAGCCTTGTGCGCAAACTTGTTGTTGATGATGTCGTGCAACACGATGCCGCCCCAGGCATGCACCGCTTGGTTGAGATCCTCGCGGGCACCCAGAGAAGTGATGATGATCGGCACTTTGTACTTGGCGCATACGGCCAGATCATGCTCGAGCCGGTCATTGCTCTTGTGCACGATCTGGTTGATCGCGAACGGCGCCGCCGGGCGGTCCGGATGGGCCCGATCATGGGCAGCCAAGGCTTCGGTGATTTCAGCCAGCCAATCGTCAAGCTGTGCGGCCGGGCGCGCGTTCAGAGCTGGCATCGAACCGATGACACCAGCCTTGCATTGGGCAATCACCAGCTTCGGTGTGCTGATGATGAAAAGTGGCGAGCCGATGATCGGCAGCTTCAGGTTTTGCAGCACTTTGGGCAGCATATGGGGCAGTGACATCCAGGACTCCAGAGAGATTTGTAATCAGAAAGCGTCGAGCGCCAGGGCCATGACGCTGTCAGCGCCTTCGACGATCGCATCGCGCAAGCCGCCGGTGCGCGGCAGCACATGCTCGGCATAAAAACGCGCGGTGGCGATCTTGGCCTTCATGAACGACACATCCTGGCCTGCATCGAGCAAGTCTTCGGCCGCAATCATGGCGCGCGCCATCTGCCAGCCCGCCACCAGATTACCGGCCAGCATCAAGTAAGGCACCGAACCCGCATAAGCGGCATTCGGGCTGCTCCTGGCATTGGCGACGATGAAGGCGACAGAATCCAGAAAGGCCAGCCTTGCTGCGCTCAGACGCTTCAGCACGGCCTTGGCTGCCAGGCTGTCGCGGCCGGCCAGCAAGGCTTCGGTCGACTCGATCTGCGCGGCAATAGCGCGGGCCAGTTGACCGCCGTCACGGCTGGACTTACGCCCGACCAGGTCGTTGGCCTGGATCGCCGTCGTGCCCTCGTAGATCGTCAGAATCTTGGCATCGCGGTAATGCTGTGCAGCGCCGGTCTCTTCGATAAAGCCCATGCCGCCATGTACCTGCACGCCCAGGTTGGTCACCTCCAGGCTCATCTCGGTGCTGTAACCCTTGACCAGCGGCACCATGAACTCGTAGAAAGCCTGGTTTTGCTTGCGTGTCTCGGCATCCGGATGGTGATGGGCGGCATCAAAGGCCGCTGCGGCAACGCTCGACATCGCACGGCAACCCTCGGTCAACGCGCGCATCGTCATCAGCATTCGGCGCACATCAGGGTGATGGATGATCGCGGCACTACCGGCCACCGAGCCGTCGACCGGACGCGACTGCACCCGGTCCCGGGCAAATGCAGCTGCCTTCTGGTAAGCCCGTTCGGCCACCGCGATGCCCTGAACGCCGACGCCAAAACGCGCCGCATTCATCATGATGAACATGTATTCAAGACCACGGTTTTCATCGCCGATCAGTTGGCCGACAGCGCCGCCCTTGTCGCCGAACTGAAGCACCGCAGTCGGGCTCGCCTTGATGCCCATCTTGTGTTCGATCGAGACGCAATGCACATCGTTGCGCGCGCCGTTGCTGCCATCGGCATTGACATGGAATTTCGGCACCAGGAACAGGCTGATGCCCTTCACGCCCTCGGGCGCTCCGGCAACGCGCGCCAGCACCAGATGGACGATGTTGTCGGCCATGTCGTGCTCGCCATAGGTGATGTAAATCTTCGTGCCGAAGATCCTGAAGCTGCCGTCAGCCTGCGGCTCGGCACGCGTGCGAACCTGGGCCAGATCGGACCCCGCCTGCGGCTCGGTCAAATTCATCGTGCCGGTGCAACTGCCGTCGATCAGCTTGGGCAAATAAATCTGTTTTTGCTCATCACTGCCCGCAGTCAGCAAAGCCTCGATCGCACCATCGGTCAACAGAGGACAAAGCGCAAAGCTGATGCTGGCACTGTTGATCATCTCGCCGCAGGCCGCACCTATCGTCTTGGGCAGGCCCTGCCCGCCGAACTCGACCGGATGCTGCAAACCCTGCCAGCCGCCGTCGACAAACTGTCTGAAAGCATCCTTGAAACCGGGGGTGGTGAAGACCTCTCCGTCCTTGAAGTAAGAAGGATTCTTGTCGCCTTCCCAGTTCAGCGGCGCGACCACAGCTTCGTTGAACTTGGCGCATTCCTCCAGCACCGCCCGCGCCGTCTCGAGGTCATAGTCGGAAAATTCGGGAATCTCGTTCAGGCTGGACAGGCCGGCGAGTTCCTGCATATTGAACAGCATGTCTTTGACAGGGGCACGGTAAGGCATGGGAGCTCCAAAAAAAAGGCGCCACAACTGCGAAGTCAGGCGCCCAGGGTTATGCGCGAGTAATGCCTAGAGGCTGTTCACCAGCTCAGGTACGGCAGCGAACAGATCGGCCTCGAGCCCGTAGTCAGCGACCGAGAAGATCGGCGCTTCAGCATCCTTGTTGATCGCGACGATCACCTTGGAATCCTTCATGCCGGCCAGATGCTGGATCGCACCGCTGATACCGCAAGCGATATAGAGCTGGGGCGCGACGATCTTGCCGGTCTGGCCGACCTGCCAGTCGTTCGGTGCGTAACCAGCGTCGACCGCGGCGCGGCTGGCGCCCAGTGCAGCATTGAGCTTGTCGGCCAGCGGAGTCAAAACCGCCATGAACTTATCGCTCGAGCCGAGTGCGCGGCCTCCCGAAACGATGATTTTCGCTGCGGTCAGCTCGGGTCGGTCGTTCTTGGTGACTTCACGGCCATTGAAGCTCGACTTGCCGCTGTCAGCCACGTCCGTCAGAACTTCCACGCTGGCGCTGCCGCCACTGGCTGAAGCCGCGTCGAAACCGGTCGTGCGGATGGTCAACACCTTGATCGCATCGCTGCTCTGCACCGTGGCAATCGCGTTGCCGGCATAGATCGGGCGCTCGAAGGTGTCAGCGCTGATCACGCGCGTGACATCGGACAGCTGCGCCACATCAAGCAGTGCTGCAACACGGGGCGCAACATTCTTGCCACTGGCGGTGGCGGGAAACAGCACATGGCTGTAGCCGCCCGATTGCACGATGGCCAGCACCTGGGCGGCCATGTTTTCAGCCAAACCCTCGGCCAGCTGGGCTGCATCGACATGCAGCACCTTGGCCAGGCCGGTGATCTGCGTGGCAGCTGCAACTGCGGCGCCGGCATTATGGCCAGCGACCAGCAGATGCACCGGGCCACCCAGGGCCAGCGCTGCGCTGACTGTATTCAGGGTTGCGCCTTTGATGGAGGCGTTGTCATGTTCGGCAATTACGATCGTTGTCATTGTTGAATTCTCAGGAATCATGCGCGCGGCTAGCGGCCGCAGCTGAGGGTCAATCGGGGACAGACCTAGCGGCTGCGCCGCTGCGTCTGTAGCGCCAGGATCAGATAACCTTGGCTTCGTTTTTCAGTTTATCCACCAGGGCGGCGACATCGGCCACCTTGACGCCGGCGCTGCGCTTGGGCGGCTCC
The DNA here is from genome assembly GCA_945898095.1 of Roseateles toxinivorans. Classification (GTDB taxonomy): domain Bacteria; phylum Pseudomonadota; class Gammaproteobacteria; order Burkholderiales; family Burkholderiaceae_C; genus Paucibacter_A; species Paucibacter_A toxinivorans_A. The sequence goes on from CAMDHE010000174.1 coordinate 3,979, forward strand.
TCGACTTTCAGCGTCTTGATCCGCGGCGTCACGTCAACGCCCAGATCGGCTGGCTTGAAGACATCCATCTGCTTCTTCTTGGCCTTCATGATGTTGGGCAGCGTCACATAGCGCGGCTCGTTCAAACGCAGGTCGGTCGTGATCACGGCTGGCAGGCTCAGCGTCAGCGTTTCGGCACCGCCGTCGATCTCACGCGTCACACGCACATGGCCGTCAACCATCTCGACCTTGCTGGCAAAAGTACCCTGCGGCATCTGCGCCAGCGCAGCCAGCATTTGGCCGGTCTGGTTGCAATCGTCGTCAATCGCCTGCTTGCCCAGGATCACCAAGCCAGGTTGCTCCCTGTCAACCAAAGCCTTCAGCAACTTGGCCACGGCCAAGGGCTGCAACTCGGCATCGGTCTCGACCAATATCGCCCGGTCGGCTCCGATCGCCATTGCCGTGCGCAGCGTTTCCTGGCATTGCAGCAAGCCGCAGGAGACTGCGATCACCTCGGTGACCATGCCCTTTTCCCGCAGACGGACAGCCTCTTCGATCGCGATCTCATCGAATGGATTCATCGACATCTTGACGTTGGCGATGTCAACGCCGCTGCCATCGCTCTTGACGCGCACCTTGACGTTGTAGTCGACCACTCGTTTGACAGGCACCAGGACTTTCATCGATTACTCCAGCTCTAATTGACGTTTACGTTAACCGCATTCTAAAGGCGCCGATCACATCGGCTTCAAGCCAGGCCGAATAAAAAAGCACGATCGTGCTATTTAAACCACGCATGACGCCTTCTGACGTCAATGGGTCGGCCCAATCGGCGTGATAGGGGCCGCTTGGATGCCAATGTCATGCAGTACGGCTTGCCTAGCTTACGAATGGCCTGCTAGCCAGTGAATTTCCGACCCAACCACAAAAAAGCTCCCTTGTCCTTGTTCGACTTGGAAGCTTCGTGACTGACTTTGACTTGGTGCCCAGGACGGGACTTGAACCCGTACGACCGCAAGGTCGGCGGATTTTAAGTCCGCTGCGTCTACCAATTTCACCACCCGGGCAAGGCTTCAATGCCCGTGCATTATGACTGCGGGCTTTTGAATTTGGAGCGGGAAACGAGATTCGAACTCGCGACCTCAACCTTGGCAAGGTTGCGCTCTACCAGCTGAGCTATTCCCGCATTTTCTTCCGTCTTCAACCGAAAGCTCACACCTCAGTTAAGCCCCCGACTATAGCATGGGCCGCTGTCGTCCTGAACCGTCGAAGTCCCCAAGATGCCGATGTGAAGTGATGAAACTCAACCGCCATGGCAAGGCTGATTCGAAACTGGCCGGACTCCCCCTGTTGATTGGAAAAAGGGTTGCTGATGAAGTCACGCTACGTTCACGGCATCGATCGATTCGCCGCTTCTTGGCTGCTTGCTTTTTCGGCATCCACCCTGAGCCAGCCCGCAGTGGCGCAGGTCGAACATCGGCGCGCACCGCCTCATCCACAGTGGCAGGGCGATATTTCGCGCTTTCACGAACATGACCTGCGTGTCTGGCGCGGCGGTCGCTGGACCCAAGGTCGCCACGATGGGCGGCTGGGCTGGTGGTGGGTCGTAGGTAATGCCTGGTATCTCTATCCGATGCCGGTCTATCCCTATCCGAACCCGTGGGAACCACCGCCAGCCATATTGTCGGCGCCTCAGGGATGCTCTGCATAACTCAACGCGGATGTGTGCAGTGCGGACCGGGATGGGATGCAAGGCGCATTTTGCGGCCAATAGCGCGTGCTATTGGCAATAAATGCAACGCCGCAGACCGCCCGGGGCCGCGCTAGCACAAGCCGTGAGGGG
>CAMDHE010000175.1 GCA_945898095.1 Roseateles toxinivorans
CAGCGATTGATTCAGCAGTTCGGGTGCCAACGCCTTGTGGTACCAGGCGGTCGCAGCATAGGTCGGCAGATAGAGCGGGTAGGGCAGCTCGTTGCCATGGTCGAAGCTGAGCGTCTGGAAATCGACCGCCAGCGACACCAGCATCAGGCCGTTCAGATGGATGTCGTGTTTTTCCTGCAGGTGACGCGACAAACCGACGGCTCGCGTTGTGCCATAGCTTTCGCCGATCAGGTATTTCGGACTGGCCCAGCGACCATGGCGGGTGATGTAGAGGCGAATGAACTCGCCGACTGCGTCGAGATCGCGCTGGTATTCATGGAATTCAGCCAGCTTCTCGCCCTCGGCAACGCGCGAATGTCCGGTTCCCACCGGGTCGATGAAGACCAGGTCCGAGTCGGCCAAGAGGGTAAATTCATTGTCCTGCAAGGCATAGGGCGGTGCGCTGCATTGGCCCATTTCATCGGTAGGAACTCGCTGCGGACCGAGCAGGCCCAGGTGCAACCAGACGCTCGATGAGCCCGGGCCACCATTGAAGCTGAAGGTGATCGGCCGCGGCTGGTCGGGGGCGACATCTTTCAATGTGTAAGCGATGAAGAAGACGCTGGCCCGGGTTTTATCGCCCTGGCTTTGCCCGTCCTTGGCCGCTGGTTCCTGCAGCAGCAGGCTGCCGCAACTGGCGCTGTAGCGGAGTCTGCGTTCACCCAGTTGCAACTCATGTTCGGTCGTGACCAGACGCTCGAGCAAGGGGGTCTTGCTTGACTCATCTTTCGGGTCTGAATTTGCTGCGGTCATGTCGACTCCTGTGCTTGGGCGATTACATTGGCGAGCATGCACTCTAGCCTTACTTGCCCGCGCCTGCTTGGCGTCGATTTCAGCAGCGCCCCGACCCGACGTAAACCAATCACTTTGGCGCAAGGTCAGCGCCAGGGTCAGGTGCTGCGTCTTGAAGGTCTGCTGGCTTTCGATAGCCTGGCTTCGTTCGGCGCCCACCTGGCCTTGCCCGAACCCTGGCTGGGTGGCTTCGATTTCCCATTCGGTCTGCCGCGAGAGCTGGTGCTGAGCCTGGCTTGGCCGCAGAACTGGCCGGACTTGATGGCGCATTATTGCCAGCTGTCGCGGGCCGAGATCCGCACTGCCTTCGCGGGTTTTTGCGATGCCCGCCCGGTCGGCGGGAAATTCGCGCACCGCGCCTGCGATATTCCCGCTGGCAGTTCACCGAGCATGAAATGGGTCAATCCACCAGTGGCTTACATGCTGCATGCCGGCGTGCCGCTGCTGCTGCAGGCCGGTGCAGACCTGCCGGGCTTGCATCCCGGTGACAAATCGAGAGTCGCCCTGGAGGCCTATCCAGGCCTGCTGGCCAGAGAGTTCTTGGGCCGGCGCAGCTACAAGAGCGACGATTCGTCGAAGCAAACGCCCGACCGCTTGATCGCCCGCAAGGATCTGATCGACGCGCTCGAGCAGGGTCGCAGCCGGCTCGGTCTGCGCCTCAAGCTCAGTCATGCGCAGCGCGAAGCATTGGTTGACGACGCCAGCGGCGACCGGCTCGACGCCGTGCTGTGCCTGCTGCAGGTCGCCTGGGCGCAGGTGCAGCCTGGCCATGGTTTCCCTGATGTCGTCGACCCGCTGGAAGGCTGGATCGTCAGCGCCTGAGTATGGAATGTCTCTTTTTGGTGCGCGATTACCGGTTGATTTGTAATATTTCGTAAGTTTTCCTTGTCCTGACCTTTTCCATCAGTTTTATCAATTGACGGGTCGCTGTGGAGACAGCGAAGCGGGCAGCAGGTAAGGAAATGTAAGCTGGCCGGCCCCCGGCAGCGGTGCGCTCTCCTATGAAACGAGCTGTTTCGAGGGCCAGGGAAAGGCAGCCAAGCCGCGCTGGTGTCACACAGGCGTCACTGCTAGCATCAATTTTCCAGTTCGCTGGCAAAGAATCGTTGCGAGGCATGCCGTGCATCCGGGATTTCCAAAGTTCAAATCACTGCTGAAATTGCTGCTGCTGGCTGCAGCGGGCGCAGCGCGCGCGGGCCTGCTGCTGGTTTGTTACCGCAAAGGCTGTCTGGAAAAGCTCGATAGCAAAGCCGGCCTGCAGAACTTCGCGCCCAGCGCGAATCTGGCCGGGTACCCGCCGCAGCATTGGGCCAGGCAATGACGCCTAGGCTCGACCTGCTTGCTCCCTTTGATGGCATCGCGATGGCGCTGACGGCGGTCAGCGATCCGGTGTTCGCCGGCTTGATGCTCGGTGACGGCCTGGCCATCGAACCGCTGTCCTCGACCTTGCTGGCGCCTTGCGACGGCGTCATCACCCAGCTGTCCAGGACCGGCCATGCATTGACCTTGACGGCCAGCAACGGGGCCGAGTTGTTGATCCATATCGGCATCGACACCGTCCGATTGGGCGGCGAGGGTTTCACGGCGCTGGTCAAGCAAGGCGACAAGGTCAGCGGCGGACAAGCCTTGATCGATGTCGACATCGACCGGGTGGCGCGCCGCTCGCCTTCGTTGCAGACCATGCTGGTGCTCGTCAATCAGGGTTTCGAGATCAGCGCCCGTGGCCGTGGCATGTTCAAGGCCGGCGATGCGGGTTTCATGACGCTGGTGATGCGCGCAGCGGCCGAGGCTGCCCCGATGATCGATGGGCAGGCTTTGCGCGCCATGGCCCTGGTGAGCCATGAGAGCGGCCTGCATGCGCGGCCCTCAGCTCAGGTCCAGGCCGTGGCCAAGAGTTTCAGTGCCGAGATCACGGTTGAATTCAAGGGCCGCAGCGCCAATGCCAGAAGCGTGACCGCCTTGATGGGCCTGGGTGTGGTCGAGGGCGGGGAAGTCAGCGTCAGCGCCAAGGGCAGCGATGCTTCGGAAGCTTTGCTTGCGGTGGTGCAGGCCTTGCAGATCAAAGTTAGCGCTTCGCGGCCGGTCATCCATGCGGCAATTGCCCGGTCTGTGCCTGCTGTCAGAGCCTCGGGTTTGCATGGCATTTGCGCTGCGCCTGGCTTGGCCTTGGGCTCGGTGGTCCGGCTCGATCAACGAGCGGCGGTCGTGCCGGAGCAGGGCGAGGGCGTGACAGTCGAATTGGCCCGCCTGAATGCTGCGCTGACGCAAGGCGCGCTCGAGATTCATGCAGCGATCAGCGCAGCAGCAATACGGCAGGCCAGCGTCGAGGAGGATATTTTTACCGCACATCTGGCTTTGGCTGAAGATCCGGAGCTGATCGATGCGGCCAGGGCGGAGATCGATAAGGGCCTGGGTGCCGGTTTTGCCTATCGTCAAGCGGTCGGCGCGCAAGTCGCGGTATTGCTCGGTCTGGACAATCAACTCTTGTCCGAGCGGGTCAGTGATCTGCGTGATGTCGAGCGCCTGATGCTGGCTGCGATGGGCTATGCGGGTGCTGACAAACCGGAACTGGGCCTGGGTTCGATCCTGGTCGCCGACGAGCTCTCGGCTTCGGATCTCGCCGGATTGCCGCGCGACAGGCTCGCAGGCTTTGCCACCGTGAACGGCGGCGCCACCAGCCATGTGGCGATCCTGGCTCGTGCGCTGGGCGTTCCGGCGCTGGTCGCGGTCGGTCCGGAACTGCTGAAGCTGCAGACCGGCCACTCTGTGCTGCTCGACGCCAGCCGTGGATTTATCGAGACCGCAGTTTCGCTGACCCAGATGGCCGATGCTGGTGTGCAGATCGCCGCTGGCGCGGCAATGCGCGAAATGATGCTGGCTGATGCCGACCAGGCTGCGCTGACGCTCGACGGGGTGCGGATCGAAGTGGCGGCCAATATCGCCAATCTGGACGATGCCCGCGAGGCCCTCGGCATGGGCGCCGATGGCATCGGCCTGTTGCGCACGGAATTCCTCTTCATGGGCCGCAGCACGATGCCCGATGCGAGTGAACAACAATCGGCTTACCAGGACATCGTCGACGCGATGCAAGGCCGGACCGTCATCATCCGCACCCTTGATGCAGGCGGTGACAAGGCCTTGCCCTATTTGACCTGGCCTGCCGAGGACAACCCGGCGCTGGGTCTGCGCGGCATCCGTTCCGGTTTCGCCCAGCCCGATTTGCTTGACGCGCAGCTGCGCGGCTTGCTGGCGGTGAAACCGCTGTCGAACTTGCGCATCCTGATCCCGATGATTGCCGATGTCAGCGAAGTGCTGAGGGTGCGCGAACGGATCGCTGCAATCGCCCAAGCCATGCAGATCGCTGTGCCTCCCCAACTCGGCGTGATGATCGAAGTGCCTTCAGCGGCCTTGCTTGCCGATCAATTGGCCGCCCATGTCGATTTCTTTTCGATCGGCAGCAATGACCTGACCCAGTACACGCTGGCGATGGACCGCTGCCATGCCGGGCTGGCGGGGCGCATCGACGCGATGCATCCAGCGCTGCTGCGGCTGATCGAGATGACGGTGCAAGGCGCCAAGCGACATGACAAATGGGTCGGACTCTGCGGCGGCATGGCGTCCGAACTGGAAGCGGTGCCGGTGCTGCTGGGTCTGGGCGTGACCGAGTTATCGGTCAGCCCGCTGCTGGTGCCTGAGGTCAAGGCCCTGGTGCGCAGCTTGTCGCAGGCGCAATGCCGCATGGCTGCGCAGGCCTTGTTGCAGCTCGAGTCCGCCGAGGCGGTGCGCGCCGCTGCGCGCCTGCTATGGCCACCGCAGGGTCAAGCCCTTCAACCGAAAGAAATTCGATGAGTTCACGCAGATTTGCCGGCATCCAGCAGTTGGGGCGAGCCCTGATGCTGCCGATCGCCGTGTTGCCGGTGGCAGGCCTGCTGTTGCGGCTCGGGCAACCCGATCTGCTGGGCATTGCGGCGATGGCGCAGGCAGGAGACGCGATTTTTGCCAATCTGGCCTTGATCTTCGCCATCGGCGTGGCGGTCGGTTTCGCCAAGGAGAACAACGGCACTGCCGGCCTGGCTGGCGCAATCGGCTATCTGGTGTTGACGGCGGTGCTCAAGGCCAGCGACGCCAAGATCAATATGGGCGTCCTGGCCGGCATCACGGCCGGCGTCAGCGCCGGGCTGCTTTACAACCGCTACAAGGACATTGCCTTGCCCTCCTACTTGGGCTTTTTTGGCGGCAAGCGCTTTGTGCCGATTGCCTCGGGCTTTGCGATGCTGCTGGCGGGCTTGCTGCTGGGCATGGTCTGGCCGCCGGTGCAGCAGGGCATTGATAGCCTGGGCCATTGGTTGATCGATGCGGGCGAGATTGGCTTGTTCATCTACGGCACGCTGAACCGCTTGTTGATCGTCACCGGCCTGCACCATATCCTGAACTCGCTGACCTGGTTCGTGTTCGGCAGCTTTCCGGATCCGCTGGTGGTCGGCAAGATCGCCACCGGCGACTTGAACCGCTTCTTCGCTGGTGACCCGGCAGCGGGCAGGTTCATGACCGGCTTCTTCCCGGTGATGATGTTCGGCCTGCCAGCCGCCTGTTTGGCCAGGTACCGGCAGGCAAGACCAGAAAACCGCGCTGCAGTTGGCGGCGTGCTGCTGTCGATGGGCTTGACGGCGCTGCTCACCGGCGTGACCGAACCGGTCGAGTTTTCCTTCATGTTCCTGGCGCCGCTGCTTTACGCGATCCATGCGGTCTTGACCGGCTTGTCGATGGCCTTGATGCATGCGCTCGATGTGAGGCTGGGTTTCACCTTCTCGGCCGGACTGTTTGACTATCTGCTGTCCTTTGGCAAGGGCCACAACGGCTGGTTGCTGCTGCCGGTCGGCGCTGCTTATTTCGCCATCTATTACGGCTTG
>CAMDHE010000176.1 GCA_945898095.1 Roseateles toxinivorans
CGCTTCATGACCGGTTTCTTTCCGGTGATGATGTTCGGCTTGCCGGCGGCCTGTCTGGCCATGTACCGGCAGGCAAGGCCAGAAAACCGCACTGCAGTCGGCGGCGTGCTGCTGTCGATGGGTTTGACGGCCCTGCTGACCGGCGTGACCGAACCGGTCGAGTTTTCCTTCATGTTCCTGGCGCCGCTGCTTTATGCGATCCACGCGGTCCTGACCGGCTTGTCGATGGCCTTGATGCATGCGCTCGATGTCAGGCTGGGCTTCACCTTCTCGGCCGGTCTGTTTGACTATCTGCTGTCCTTCGGCAAGGGCCACAACGGCTGGTTGCTGCTGCCTGTCGGCGCGGTCTATTTCGCCATTTACTACAGCCTGTTTACTTTTTTCATCAGGAAATTTGATCTGATGACGATCGGTCGCGAAGCGCCAGGTATTGCCCCGCCGCGCCTGCTGATCAGAGGCGGCGACCGCGCGCTTGGCTTCATCAAGGCCCTGGGTGGTGCGGCCAATCTGAAGTCAGTCGACGCCTGCACCACCCGCTTGCGCCTTGAAGTGGCTGACAACGCAGCGATCGACGCTGCGGCCTTGAACAAACTCGGCGCCCGCGGTCTGATCAAGCCGGCGGCGGGTAGCGTTCAGGTAGTGCTCGGTCCCGAGGCCGACAGCGTGGCCGACGAAATTCGCCTGGCTTTGCGGCAACTCGCCGACATGCCGACAAGGCTGGCGGTCGACGCACAGGCCTGGCTCGCGGCCTTCGGCGGGCCCGCTAATCTGCAGCAAATTGAAGCCGTGGCGGGTACGCGCTTGCGGTTGTCAGTCAGCGATGCTTCCCTGGTCGACGAGGCGGCGCTGAAATTGCTCGGTGCCTTGGGCCTGCAGCGTATTTCAGCCTCGCTGGTCCATGTGCTGCTTGGCGGCGATGCGACTCAGTTGGCCAGATCGATCACCGAATCGGTGCCAGGCCGATGAAAATGATGGCCATGCTCAAGCGCTGCCGGCAATGGCTGTTGCTGGGATGGGCGCTGGCCTTGCCCGCCTCTGCTGCGCCCGATGCAGGGCTGACAGCCCCCATGCGGCTGAGCTGGGAAATCGAAAGCAATCTTGTCACGCCCGAGTTCCCGGCCGGCCGCACGCAGGCCTTGCTGAGCTTGACCAATCTCGACAGCAAAGCCTTGCCAGCCCAGGGTTGGTCGATTTATTTCAGCAGCATCGCCGGGGTGGTCACCGGCCCGGCTGAAGGCCATGTGACGCTGGAGCGTGTCAATGGCGCCCTGTTCCGCCTGCGGCCAAGAGAAGGTTTCCCTTTGCTTGCCAGCGGCCAGACCGCAAGGATGAAATTCATCCATCCGGAATTGATGGTGATGATCGACAAAGCGCCTCAGGCGCCTTATCTGGTCTACGACAGCGAACCCAATATCGGCCTGGCGATCACTGACTACAAGTTGCTGGCGCCGACTCGCCCCCAACAACTCGGGCCGACCGACCCGCCTTTGATGACCGCGCAAGCGCTGTTCGCCCGCTATCAAGGCATTGCCGACCTGCCTGTCGAAACGCTGCCACCGGTATTCCCGACGCCGCTGAAGTTCGAACGCGGCACAGGTCAGCTGCATTGGAGCTCGTCGCCAAGAATCATCGCTGCGCCGGGCTTGAAGCGTGAAGCAGCGTTCGCCGCCGAACTGCTCCGCCCTCATTTTGCTGCCGCTCGCAGCGCCGCCACCGAGCCGGCTTTGCGCCTGAGCATCGGCGTGATTGCCGGCCAGACACAACCTGAAGCCTATGAATTGACGATTGATCAGGACCGTGGTTTGCTGCTGACCGGCGCCAGCGCCGCCGGCCTGTATCGCGGTCTGCAAACGCTGCGCGGCATCTTGCCGCTGCCGGGTCAAGAGCCGAAAGGTTTGAAGCTCGAGGCAATGCACCTGATCGATGCGCCGCGCTTCGAATATCGCGGCGTGATGCTTGATGTGGCGCGTAATTTTCAACCGAAGGCTGCGGTGCTCAGATTGCTCGACTTGATGTCGCGCTACAAGCTGAACAAGTTGCACCTGCATCTGACCGATGACGAAGGCTGGCGCATCGAGATCGCCGCCATTCCCGAGCTGACCCGCTTTGGTGCCAAGCGCGGCCATTCGGCAGATGGGCAAGCCCATCTGCCGCCAGCTTACGGTTCAGGCCCCGATGTCGGTGATGGCAAAGGCAGCGGTTTTTACACCCAGTCTGACTATGTCGAAATCCTGAAATTCGCCGCAGCCAGGCATATCGAGGTGATCCCTGAAATCGAGATGCCGGGTCATGCCCGCGCTGCGGTCAAGGCGATGCAAAGCCGCTATAAAAAGCTCGCGGCCAGCCAGCCTGCAGCGGCGTCGAAATACCTGTTGAGCGACCCCGCCGACAAGTCGGTTTACAGCTCCGCACAGGGATACACCGACCATCTGATCGACCCGGGACTGCCCTCGACTTATGCCTTCATCGAACAGGTCGTGACTGAAATGACGGCGATGCACAAGCGCGCCGGAACGCCGCTGCGCATGCTCCATATCGGTGGCGACGAAGTGCCCGCTGGGGCTTGGGAAAAATCGCCGGCCAGTCTGTCCTTGATGCAGAGCCTGAAGCTGCCCTCGACGCTCGAGCTATGGGACTACTTCTATGCGCGTGTCGACAAGATCCTGCGTCAGCATGGACTGTCGGCTGCTGGTTGGGAAGAACTCGGTGCGCGCAGGACCCGAATTCGCGGCGAAGACAAGCTGCTGCCGAACCCGCAATTTGTCAATCATGGCTTCACGCTCTTTGTTTGGCAGAACTTGTGGGGCGCTGAAGACTTGGCCTACCGTCTTGCCAATGCAGGCTACAAGACCGTGCTGGCACCGGTCACCCATCTGTACTTTGATCTGGGCCATCTGAAGGATCCGGCCGAGCCGGGGCATAACTGGGGCGGCTATATCGACCTCGACAATGTTTACGACTTCATGCCCTTGGACATGCTGCGCAAATCGCCGCTTGCGCAGACTCGCATGGCAGGCAAGGACGAGCTGAGCGATTTTGGCCGCAAGCAGATCCTCGGCCTGGAGGCGACGCTGTTTTCTGAAACAGTCCGCGACGCCGCAAGGCTCGACTACATGCTGATGCCGCGCCTGCTGGGCCTGGCCGAACGCGCCTGGGCGCCGGATCCGGCCTGGGTCACGGCCACCCGCGGTGCAGAGCAGCTGCACCAAGCCGCCTATTCGATCTTCATCAATCAGGTCAGCAAACAGTTGTTGCCCAGGCTTGACGCCGAGCAGGCGGGCGTTGCCTACCGCATCGCACCGCCCGGGCTCCAACAAGTGAACGGCGAGGTGCTGGTGAATCAGCAAATGCCCGGGTTTGACCTGCGCTTTACCAACGACGGCAGTTTGCCGACCCAGGCCAGTCCGCTGGTCAGCGGGCCGATCCGGGCCAAGGGCGTGATCCAGGTGGCAGCTTTCAACCGCAATGGCAGATCAGGTCGAGCGTCATCGATCCTGAATCCTTGAAGAAGTGGCAAATGGCGCAGATGGCAATGGTCGGTAACCGATTCACAAGAGTGATCTTCAAGGGGGCTTGTATTGGAAAAACGGAGCAAGGCGGTTTTTAAAAGAGCAATTTCTGCAACCACCAGATGCAGAACTTGCAACGGGATTTATTCAAACGGTAATTCAAGGGGACAACAATGAAAGATTTAAAAATGGATAACTTCAAGCAGCGCCAAGGGCAATCCGCCGCAACGCGCCTCACGCCGGTGGCAATGGCCTGTTCGGTCTTGCTTTTTTCAACTGGCGCGGCTTTCGCGCAGCAGGCCCAGCAACTGGAGCAGGTCACGGTCACCGGCCTGCGCAGCAGCATCGAGACCTCGATCGCGACCAAGCGCAATTCCGACTCGATCGTTGAAGCGGTGTCGTCCGAAGACATCGGCAAGTTGCCCGAGACCAGCATTGCCGAATCGCTGGCGCGCCTGCCCGGCATCACGGCGCAGCGGGTCAATGGCCGCGATCAGGTGATTTCGATTCGCGGACTGGCTAACAAGTTCGGTGTCACGCTGCTCAATGGCCGCGAAATGGTCAGCACCGGCGACAACCGTTCAGTCGAATTCGACCAGTTTCCAGCCGAATTGATCAATAGCGCAACCGTCTACAAGACCCCTGATGCAGCGCTCGGCGCCCAGGGCTTGTCGGGTACGGTCAATATGAAGACCGTCAGCCCGCTCGATCTGCGCGGCCGTCAAGTCAACCTCAGCGCGCGCCTCGAGAAAAACGCCAACGGGGCGGTCATTCCCGGTTCGAGCGACAAGGGCAACCGCATCAGCGCTTCCTACATCGACCAGTTTGCCGGCAATACAGTCGGCGTGGCGCTGGGCTTTTCCCATCTGGACAGCCCGAACCAGGAAAAATACTTCGACTCCTGGTGGTGGGGCAATTCGGCAATCTGGTGGGGTGGTTTCCGCGGTCTTGAGAATGCCGACGCGAGCAAGGCACCCAGCACCTTGCAGGGATTTGATGCCGGCGTGCGCAATATCGACAACAAGCGCGATGGCTTGATGGCAGTGTTCGAGTACAAGCCGAACAAGGACCTGCATAGCCAGGTCGACCTCTATTACTCGAAGTTCGGCCAGACTTCCCAGGGCCGTGAATTCCAGGCCAACCTGATGCCTGACTGGAGCGGTAACGGTACTCCCGACGCCCTGGTTTCTGGCGGGCCGATCTTCAGCAACGTCAAGACCACTGTGGTCGGCAAGGATGCTGTCGCGACCAGTGGCGCTATGTCCAATGTCGATCCCTTTGTGCTGATGCGTTACAGCAAGCGCGACGACAAGGTGCTCGCCGGCGGCTGGAACACCGAGCTCAAGCTCGCCGACTGGAAGGCCACGGCCGACCTGAGCTATTCGAAAGCCAAGCGCGACGAAATGGTCGGTGAGGTCTATGCATCGTCAACCGCGATGACAGGTTTCAGCAGCTTCTTTGCCCAAACCGGCTCCGGCTTTTCCCAGTTCACGCCTGTAGTGAATTACGGCAGCGGCACGGTGATGCAGTTGCGCGGCATTTCTGACTGGGGCAATCTGAACGGCGTCGGTTCGGCCGGTTCGATGTCGCCCATCGTCGTCAACGACGAGATGAAAGCGCTACGCCTGTCGGCCAAGCGCGATCTGAATTTCGGGCCGTTCAGCAGCTTCGAGGGTGGAGTCAACTTCACCGATCGGTCCAAGGACACCAATCGTTCGCAGACGATCTATGCCTTGAAAAACGGCACCAGTTGCATCGGCGGCAAGGATGTTTGCGCGCCGATCCCGTCCAGCATTCTGCAGTCTCCGGCTGACCTCGGCTTTGTCGGTGTTTCCAGCCTGGTCAGCTTTGACATGATGGCCGCGATCAACAGTGGCGTCTACAACTCGGGCGCCATCAACCAGTCCTCGGCCCCGGGCCGGATCTGGGGTGTCAGCGAACAGGTGACGACCGCCTACGGCAAGATGGGTCTGGACTTCAAGGCCTTCATTCCCGTGCGTGGCAATCTTGGCGTCCAGGTGATCCGCACCAGCCAGAGTTCGACCGG
>CAMDHE010000177.1 GCA_945898095.1 Roseateles toxinivorans
GCCAATCTCGACCCTGCCAAGGATGTGCAACTGGTGAACCAGCGCATGGCCGAAGCGGTGACCTCCTTCGTCTCGGGCGCGGTGCCGGCCGTGGCGCTCTGGGTTCCGTTTGACACCATCGTCAAGCAGAAAGTGCCCAACGCGCGCAAGCTGGTCGACGCATCGGCCTATTACCCGCAAGCCGCCATCATGGGCGGCTGGGCCGCCAGCAACGATTTCTACGAGAAGAACAAACCGGCGCTGGCCCAGTTGGTGGCGGCCTGGGCCGAGGCCAACGATGCAATCGTGGCCAATCTCGACGCGGCGGCCGAGATGCTGCAGAAGACCCAGTACAAGGATGTGCCGCTGGCGGAGTTCAGGGAACAGTTCAAGCAGTCGAAATATTACTCATCGGCCCAGTGGCGGACCAAATATACCGATGGCACGGTGACCCGCTGGCTGCAGCAGGTGACCGACTTCTTCGTCCAGGCCGGCAATATCGCCAACCCGGTGCCGGCGACGAAGTACTTCGACCCGCAGTTGTTCATGCAGACGATAAAAGGCTGAGCGGGTGACCGACAGCTTCGACTACATCATCGTCGGCGCCGGTTCGGCCGGCTGCGTGCTGGCCAACCGCCTCAGCGCGGATCCGGCCTGCCGGGTGCTGTTGCTCGAAGCCGGCGGTGCGTCGCGCAATTTTTGGCTGCGCCTGCCGGTCGGTTATTTCCGCACCATCTACGACCCGCGCTTTTCATGGCAATTCCCGCTCGAGCCGCAGGCCAGCACCGGTGACCGCGAGATGGTCTGGCCGCGCGGCCGCTTGCTCGGCGGCTCCAGCGCAATCAACGGCCTGCTCTATATCCGTGGCCAGCCGCAAGACTTTGACGATTGGGCCAGGCTGGGCGCGCAAGGCTGGAGCTACCGCGAGCTGCTGCCCTGGTTCAAGCGTTCGGAGCGCTATGAAGGCGGCGAGACCGAGTTTCACGGTGCCGGTGGCGAGCTCGGCGTGTCGGACCTGCGCAATGACCACCCTTATTGCCAAGCCTGGCTGGACGCTGCCGTGCAGGCCGGCCATCCGCACACCGATGATTTCAATGGCGCACAGTCCGCCGGCGTTGGCCGCTACCAGTTGACGCTGAGCGGGCATTGGCGCAGCGATGCCGGCACGGCCTTCCTCAGCCCGGTGCGACAGCGCCCCAACCTGGTCGTGGCCACCGGCGCTCATGCCACGAAGGTGCTGATCGAGCAGGGGCGTGCCGTGGGCGTCGAATGGCGTCAAGGGAACAAGCTGCGGCAAACACGCGCCGACAGCGAAGTGCTGCTGGCCGCCGGTGCGCTGCAATCGCCGCAATTGCTGCAGTTGTCGGGCATCGGCCCGGCCGCCTTGCTGCGCCAGCATGGCATCAGCTTGCAGGTCGACGCCCCGGAAGTCGGCGCCAATCTGCAGGACCATTACCAGGCCCGGGTGATCGTCAAGCTGAAGCAACCGCGCTCGCTCAACGACGATATGCGCCGGCCCTTGCGGCTGCTGCAGATGGGTGCGCAATGGTTGCTGCAGCAGCGCGGTCCGTTGACGGTCGGTGCTGGTCAGGTCGGCGGGCTGGCCTGCAGCGAGCATGCCCAGAGCGGCCGCCCTGACCTGCTGTTCAACGTGATGCCCTTGTCGGTCGACAAGCCGGGTGATCCGTTGCACCGATTCTCGGGCTTCTCCGCTTCGGTGACGCAATGCCGGCCCCTGTCGAGCGGCAGCGTGCAGATCCGCAGCGCCGACCCGTTGCAACTGCCTCGCATCGAGGCCAACTATCTGCAGAATCCGCAGGACGCAAAAGTGCTGGTCTCGGGCTTGCGCATGCTGCGCGACATCTATGCCGCACCGGCGTTCCGCGACCTCGTCACCGGCGAGGAATATATGCCGGGCAATGCGGTGCAGACTGCCGCGGCGCTCGAGGCCTTCGCCCGCAACAAGGGCGGCACCGTCTTCCACCCCAGCGGCAGTTGCCGCATGGGCGGGGATGAGCAATCGGTGGTCGATTCAAGGCTGCGGGTGCGAGGCGTCGAGCGTCTGCGAGTGATCGATGCCTCGGTGATGCCGCGCATGACATCGACCAATACCAATGCAGCTACGATCATGATCGGCGAGAAAGGCGCAGCCATGGTGATTGAAGACCGCTGCGCCACCATAACCTGAAGTTCCCATCCCTGAGCAAGCAATGACCCATTACCCGAACACACAACTCTATATCGACGGCGTCTGGCGCAATGCCAGTGGCGACCGCAATCTGCCGGTGCGCAACCCTGCGACCGGCGAAGTCATTGGCCATGTCGCTTACGCCTCCATTGCTGACCTGGACGACGCCCTGTCAGCCGCCGAACGCGGCTTCGCCGCTTGGCGCCGGGTCTCGGCTTTCGAACGCTACAAGATCATGCGCCGCGCCGCGCAACTGCTGCGCGAACGGGTCGACCTGGTCGCCCGCTGCATGACGATGGAACAGGGCAAGCCGCTGGCCGAAGCCAGGATGGAGGTCCTGAGCGGTGCCGACACGATCGACTGGTTTGCCGAAGAAGGCCGGCGCGCCTATGGCCGGGTGATCCCGGCCCGCGCTGAAGGCGTTTACCAGTTGGTGGTGAAAGAACCGGTCGGCCCGGTGGCGGCTTTTACGCCCTGGAACTTCCCGGTCAACCAGATCGTTCGCAAGCTGTCAGCTGCACTGGCTGCAGGTTGCTCGATCATCGTCAAGGCGCCCGAAGAAACACCGGCCTCGCCGGCCGAGCTGATCCGCGTCTTTGCCGACGCCGGCGTGCTGCCCGGCAGCGTCAACCTGGTCTACGGTGACCCGGCGGAGATCTCGTCCTACCTGATCCCGCATCCGGTGATCCGCAAGATCTCGTTTACCGGCTCGACCGTGGTCGGCAAACAACTGGCGGCGATCGCTGGCCAGCATATGAAGCGCATGACGATGGAGCTCGGCGGACATGCGCCGGTAATCATCTTCGACGACGCCGATGCAACTGCTGCAGCCAAGGCGATGGTCGCCAGCAAATTCCGCAACGCCGGTCAGGTCTGCATTTCACCGACCCGATTCCTGGTGCAGGAAGGCATCTATGAGCAGTTCGTCGAGCAGTTCGTCGCCCATGCCAAGTTGCTGAAGGTCGGCAACGGTCTGGACAGCAGCGTGAACATGGGGTCGCTGGCCAACCCGCGGCGTAGCGCTGCGATGGAAGCCAATCTGGCCGATGCCGAACGCCACCATGCCAAACTGCGCAGCGGTGGCCGCCGTCTGGGCGAGCCAGGCAACTTCTACGAGCCCACCGTCATCACCGAGCTGCCGATCGAAGCCCGGGTGATGAACGAAGAGCCCTTCGGCCCGCTGGCCGTGATCAACCCTTTCGGCAGCTTTGACGACGCGGTGAAGGAAGCCAACCGCCTGCCTTTCGGCCTGGCCGCCTACGCCTGGACGCGCTCGGCCCGCACCGCCCAAGCCGTCGCCGCCGCTGTCGAGACCGGCATGATCAGCATCAACCATGTCGGCCTGGGCATGCCCGAAACGCCGTTCGGCGGGGTCAAGGATTCGGGCTATGGATCGGAAGGCGGCACCGAAGCGCTCGAAGCCTATCTGAACCCGAAGTTCATCTCGCAGGCTGGCATTTAAGGCGAGGCTTCAGGTCTTGGACTGATCGCCCTGCGGCAAACGCCTGGCAGCATGCAGTACACGCAGCACCCGCACCAGATTGGCAGCCTTGTCGTAAACAAGGATGTAATTTTGGTGCGCGACCAGCTCGCGCGTACCGGCAACCCGGCCAGGTCGGCCCAAGCCGGGATGATCGAGCAAACGGCCGGCTTTCTCTGCAAGCACCTCATCCAGCGCCATTGCGGCGACAGGGTTGTCGGCCTCGATATAGGCATAGATCTCGTCGCGATCCTGTGCCGCTTCGGGCGTCCAAAACAATTCCATTATTTGGCGGCGGCTTCAAGCCGGCGGCGCGTTGCCGCCCGTTTGGCCGCAAATTTGGCTTCCACCTCGGCCGCAGGAATCAGCTTGCCAGCATTGGCCGAGTCCAAACCGATTTGAACTTGACGACGGAACCAGGCGTCATGCTCGGCCACTTCTTGCTGTTGCCGAACGAAGTCTCGCATGAAGTCCCGCAACAGTTGCGCACCCGTGCGGTCACGCTCCTTGGCTGCCGTTGTGAATTGATCTTTCAGGCTTTCATCGACGCGGAAGGTGAAAGTCGCTTCAGTCCTGGTCTTGTTCCTCTGTGTTACACCGTAACAACATGCTAGCTCATTCAGCCACCTGTGGCGGTACCCTGACCGGCTTTGAATTTCAAGGGAACAGATCGAAAATTCCGACCGGATCAAATCAAGCCATGACACCGCAGCGACACCGTAGACTCGAGGCAGTCTCCCCAGATACAGGATGAACCGCATGAAGTCGAATTTGCAATTGGTGCTCGGCGCACTACTTATGGCATTCTGCGGCAGCGCGATAGGTAACAAAATCGGCTACGTGGGCATTGAGCAGGCCTACCTTGCAGGTTTCGCCGTCGGGGGGGTACTTCTCGGGCAGCTGCCGGCCGCATTACTACGCAAACGCATCACTGATCTGGAAGCCAAGCTTGCGGCCACTGAACAGTAAATCCGGCCGCATCTTCCTGCCCGAGTTTACTGGGTCGAAAGGGCTGGATTTTCAAAGTAGCCGATGACCTACATTACCGTTGGTCCCGGAAGGCATAGTCCCACGCGGCCGCCTGACAATATTCAACCAGCCCGATCTCGAGAATTGCCCCTTCAAGGAATTAGATGAATCGACCTACTGTGAGCGCAATGCTCTTTGCCCTTGCCGCGGCGCTCTCTCCTTTGTCTATGGCCGCAGACGAAAAGGGCTGGTTCGGCCTGTCTTTCAGCATCGAAACTGAAGGGTTCTCCTTCAATCCTACGTTGCGGTCTGTGAAGATCGAGAAGGTCGCTCCGCTCTCACCTGCAGCCGCCGCAGGCCTGGCTGTGGGCGATGTTGTGATCGCTCTTCAAGGCATCGTGATCGCTGGCGCCAAGGCAGACGATCTCAAGGCCCCGATGAAAAAGTCAGTCGGCGAAACAGTCCGTTTCAAAATCAAACGAGGCACCGCAGAACCGTATGAAGTTCCAGTCGTTGCTGCTTCAAGACCAGTGGCAAACCAAAGCACCAAGCTCTCGCCCAAGCTGAGCGCTGAAGGCTGGCCTCAAAATACCGGGCTTTCGCGCCGCCAATGATATGAATTACACAATCGACCTCAGCGATGTCGCCAACGAGCAAGTCCGCAATGAAATCGTGGCGCCGCTCATCGCGTACAACATTTCCAAAGCTGGCCCGAACGATGGCCGGCCCTTGGTTATCACGATCCGTGACTCGCACAACAAGATCATCGGCGGGCTATGGGGCAACACAGGATTTCAATGGCTCTTCACGCAACTTTTGCTTGTCCCGGAAAGCCTGCGAGGCCGCGGCTTGGGCGCTGACCTCATGCGCAGAGCTG
>CAMDHE010000178.1 GCA_945898095.1 Roseateles toxinivorans
AGCGGGATCTTGAACGAAACCAACAATCCTGGCAATTTATTCAGTCTGAAAGGCTTGCGCCGCCTTTTCTTCGAATAAGCTCGAACGATGTGCCAACTCCTCGGCATGAATGCCAATACGCCGACCGACGTGATGTTCAGCTTCACCGGGCTGGCCAACCGCGCCGTCGAACCCTGGACCGCCTTTGCTCCCGGAGATCTGAAGATCTTTGTCGGCGGCGCGCTGTTCGCCTGAGCCGGCTGCCACTGATGGCGCCGCTGCCGCAGTCCACCGCAAGGCCTAGCGGGGCTGCCGTCAGGCTGCCTAAACTGCGGCGCATGAACCCATCTCACCTTCCCCCTCAGCCAGTTCAACAGGAGCGCAACGCCTTCCAGCGCTGGTATTTCAACTGGGCCGAGCCGCATTACCTGCGCATGCCGGCCGAGCTGCAGGCGCAGGCGCGCAGCCTGGATCAGTTCTTGTACAGCCGTGCCGGCGCCTGGTTCTGGCTCGGCCTGCTGATGGGCACCGGCGGCGCGGCCAGCGGGCTGCATGCCAACGGCGTCGGCTGGCTGGAGGCCTGGCTGATCAGTCTGGTGCTGGTGATCGCGCTGTTGTTCGTTTTGCTGGGAACCTGGCTGCGGCCCGAGACGGTGGCGCGCGGCAGCGGCTGGCCGAAGAAGCTGCTGCTGGTCTTCGCCGGCAGCAGCTTCGGTGTGCTGATCGGCTGGGTGACCGCCCGGCTGGCCATGAAGGGATTCGGCGCCTGGGCCGACCTGCCAAAGGAGGCACTCAAGTTCGCCCAGGTCGGCGTGCCGGCGGTGCTGCTGCTCTGCGTGGTGCTGGCTTTGATGATGTGGATCACCGCCAGCGCGCGGCGCTACCGGATGCAGCAGGAATTGCAGCGACTGCGCGACGCCGAGGATCGCGAGCGCATGGCCCGCGAGGCCAGCGAAGCACGGCTGCGGCTGCTGCAGGCGCAGATCCAGCCGCATTTCATCTTCAACACCCTGTCGGCCGTCCAGCATTGGGTGGACAGCGGTGACGCCCGCGCCAGCGGCCTGCTGCGCGCGCTGACCGGCTTCCTGCGCGGCTCGGCCGAGCTGATGCTGCTGCCGCGCGTCAGTCTGGCCGTCGAGCTGAGGCTGGTCGAGCAATATCTGCAGGTGATGCAGGCGCGCTGGGGCGAGCGGCTGCGCTACCGGATTGACGTCGACTCTGCTTGCGCGGCGGCCGCCGAGCTGCCGCCGGGCATCGTGCTGAGCCTGGTTGAGAACGCGCTCGAACATGGCATCGCGCCCTCGCTCAGCGGCGGCGAGTTGCTGCTGCAACTGCAGCCATGCAGCGCTGACGACGGGCCCGGCTGGCGGCTGCGCGTGCAGGACAGCGGCGTCGGCCTGCCGCCCGACTGGCAGGAAGGGCTGGGCCTGGGCAACAGCCGCGCGCGGCTGGCGCAGGCCTTCGGCGTGCGCGCCAGCCTGAGCTTGCGCGATCTGCCCGAAGGTGGCTGCGAGGCGCGCGTCACGGTGCGGCCGGTCGGCGCCGGCGAAACCGACGAAACCATCCAACCGAGCAGGGAGATCGCGCAATGACCATCACCGCCTTGATCGCCGACGACGAAGAAGGCCCGCGCGAGCAACTGCGCGCCGCGCTGGCGCGGCAATGGCCCGAGCTGAGCATCGTGGCCGCCAGCCAACATGGCGTCGACGCCTGGGACGACTTCCTGGAATATGAGCCGCAGATCTGCTTTCTCGACATCCGCATGCCCGGCCTGACCGGCATTGAGGTCGCGCGCCGCATGGCCGCTACCGCCAAACCGCCGCAGGTGGTGTTCGTCACCGCCTTCGGCGACCACGCCGTCTCGGCCTTCGACGCCGGCGCGATCGACTATGTGATGAAGCCGGTCGACGACGCAAGGCTGGGCCAGGCGATCGAACGGGTACGGGCGCGCCTGCAGACGCAGCCGGCGGCGCCGCCAGTCGACTTGCAAGCCCTGCTGCGTCAGCTCATGCCAGCGGCGTCTGCCAGGCCGCGGCTGATCCAGGCCAGCTTGGGCCGCGAGGTCAAGATGATCGCGCCCGAGGATGTGATCTTCTTCGAGAGTGACAACCGCTACACGCGGGTCGTCTTCGACGGCGGCGAGGCCTTGATCCGCACGCCGCTGAAGGAGCTGCTGGCCAGCCTGGACGCTGAGCTGTTCTGGCAGGTGCACCGCTCGGTGCTGGTCAACTGCCGCCGCATCGCCAGCGCGACCCGGGTCGACGAGAACACGATGACCTTGACGCTGAAAGGGCGCGAGGAAAAGCTGCCAGTGTCGCGCCAGTTCCAGGGCTTGTTCAAAGGGCAGTGAGGCGCTGCGATCAAGCGGCGCCGGCCTGTCGCCGTATTTCCGGTTGTCGTTTGCGACGTCGCTGGATTTGCTGAAGGAGGCATGCCGGCGGATGGATGCGGCGGGGCGGAAGCTGGGCTGAGGGGGCGCGGCGCAATCGTTTCCCGTGACCTGCACATCATTCACACTTGCTAGTGTTGAGCGTCGGAACCGAGCCATTCCTTCAGCACCGTTTCGGTATCGGCGCCAAGCGCAGGTGGGTAGGTCGGCTTTGGCATCGCGGCGCCGGTGAATTTGATCGGATTGCCAACTACCTCCACGCCTTTATGTGTCGGGCCGTCCATGGAGAGGATCATCCCTCGACCAGACGCTCGTGCGTCCTCAAGTGCTTCCGGAACGGACTTGATCAATGCAACCGGTACGCCTTCAGCGGCGAGCGGCTCAATCCAGTCGGCCGCATTTCGTTCCAGGAAGGCGCGCTCGAGCAAGGGCCAGAGAGAGTGTCGATTTTCTAGGCGCGTGGCCCCGTCAGCAAAGCGGGGATCATCAGCGAGTGAGGGCTGGCGGATCGCGCGACATAGGCCCTGCCACATCCGCTCGGTATTCGCTGTGACCACCAGCTCTCCTCCGTCGGCAGCCACGAAAGACCGATATGTCGGGATTGAATCGTGCCTCGCGCCCTGCGGTTGCGGGATAACTCTCGCGATCAATGAGTAGCTGCTTTGATAGGACAACATTGCCAATTGGCAATCGAGCATCGAGATGTCGATGACCCGCCCGGCGCCGCTGCGCTCACGGTCGGCAAGTGCGGCGTTGATGGCGATGGCGGCATACAGCCCCGCGACAATGTCGCCAGCCGGAATGCCGAGACGAACTGCAGGGCGGCCAGGTTCGCCGGTGAGGCTCATGACTCCGGAAAGCGCCTGCACGATCATGTCGTAGGCAGGCCGATCTTTCCATGGGCCGGTCTGGCCGAAGCCACTGATCGATGCCCACAGCAACCTGGGATGCGCTTGACGCAAGGCGACGACGTCTAGGCCGATTCGCTCGGCGACTCCCGGGCGAAAGTTTTCCACGACCACATCGGCGATGCCGATCAGGCGCTTCGCAGTGTCCAGCCCGTCTGGCTGCTTCATGTCGAGGACGACGCTGCGCTTGCTGCGGTTGATGCCCAGGAAATATGCGCTGTCCGAGCCTACGAAATGCGGTGGAATCGCACGGCTCGAGTCTCCTTCCGGCGCTTCGAGCTTCACAACTTCGGCGCCGAGGTCAGCGAGAATCTGCGTACAGAACGGGCCCGAGAGGAAGGTGGTCAAGTCCAGCACGCGGTAGCCGGCGAGCGGGATCGAAGTTCGGTCGTCGGTCACGTCAGTCCACCTTTTCAAAAATGTGTACGGTGCAGGCGCCGTGGTCCAGTCCGGCGATGCCACCGCCCGTGACATGCGAGAGGCCGATGCGCGCGCCATCGACCTGGCGGGCTCCGGCCTGCGAAGTAAGTTGCCAGTACATTTCCACAGCCTGTGCGACACCGCTCGCGCCGACGGGGTGGCCTTTCGAGAGGAGCCCTCCGCTGGGGTTCACGACGACGTCGCCGCCGTACGTTGTCTTCCCCTCACGGCAGTACGCCGCCGAAGACCCGGGGGCGCATAAACCGAGGGCTTCGTAATATACGAGCTCGGCGATGGTGAACGCGTCATGCAGTTCCACCACGTCGAGATCCCCGGGTTCGACACCAGCCGCCTCGTAAGCGTCACGCGCCGACTGGTAGGTTATCTCCGGGCGCAGCATGTCGCGAAAGCCTGAGGTGACCTGGCCGGAATGAAGCACTGAGGCTGCAATCCTCACCGCCGGCTTTGCGAGGCGGCGCCGGCCTTTCTCCGAAACGACGATGACTGCCGCCGCGCCATCACCGGTCGGGCAACACTGCATCAGCGTCAGCGGGTCGGCGATGGGGCGGGACTGCAGAACTTGCTCTACTGTCACCGCGGAGCGGAACTGTGCGTACGGATTGTTCGCACCGTGGCGCCGGGCCTTGACCGCAACGCCTGCGAGGTCCTTCACGTCGGCGTCGCGTTCGTATAGGTAGCGCCGGGCACGCATCGCGTACAACGCAGGCATCACCATGCCCTGTTGGACTTCAGGATCCTCCGCGACGAGTGGGAGCGTGCCGCCGCCGAACTGGGTCAGCTTATCAACGCCTATCACCAGAACAACGTCGTGCCGGTCGGCCTGGATGTCCTTCCATGCTGCATGAAGCGCGGTGGCGCCCCCGGAGCAGGCATTGTCGAAATTGGTGACCGGAACGGCGCCGATCCCCAATTCCTTGACGATGCGCTGACCGGTGAGCATGCCGCCGAATGCGTGGCCGCAATAGACGGCATCGATGCCGCGGGGCCCGATGCCGGCTCCCGCGAGGGCGTTAAGAACAGCAGGCAGGGCCAGGCCCGAATAGCTCGATTCCTTGTGCTTACCCATCGGGATCATCGCGGCCGAAGCAATGAATGCGTCGCTCATCGTGCACCTCCGCGCGCGACGGGAACAACGAACCAGCGCTTGCCATCGGCACGAACCTCCACCGCCTGGTCGCAAGAAAGGGCAGTGTCACCCGATTCGACCTGCGCCAAGACGCGCACACCATTGTCAAAGTCCACGTAGCCAATCGTGTAAGGAGTCGGTCTCGAGCTGGATACGTGAACCACCGAAAACGAATACAGGGTGCCGCCCGGCCCGAAGGTCATGGGCTCCATGTCGCGCGCGCCGGTTTCCATGCAAACGGTGCGTGCTGGGAAAGCTTTGCTGCCTGACGACCGTGAAAGGCTTCCTCGAAGCAGAATCTGCCCGTCGCGAAGTTCGAAATCACTATCTCGTTCCCGCAAATCCGCCAGTGGTAACGCGTCGGCCGCAAAACCGCCGCCGTCTGTGCGTGCGGCCAATTCGATGTTCATTTCAGGAATTCCTTTGAAGATGCGCTTTCCGCGCGCAGTGGAACCAAGCGCCTATTCCGTTTTGATGTTCGCGGCCTTGATGACGGCCGCGAGTTTTGCCACTTCCTGCTTGACGAAAAGGGAAAATTCCTGAGGGGGTGTTGCCTACTCGCTCGTAGCCCTGCTTCAGGAATGAATTGCGAATCTCCGCGT
>CAMDHE010000179.1 GCA_945898095.1 Roseateles toxinivorans
AGCTCACGACCACCGCTGAGCCCGCCCAAAAACGCGCGCTCGCGCTCATCGATAGCATCAGACCGTAGACAGAAACTCAACCTCAGAATTCAAGCTACCGCTTGATTTAAAAGGGAAATTCGTCCATTGCCAGTTGGAACTTCAGGCTAAGGATGCTCTGCATAACTCAACGCGGATGTGTGCAGTGCGGACCGGGATGGGATGCAAGGCGCATTTTGCGGCCAATAGCGCGTGCTATTGGCAAGAAATGCAACGCCGCAGACCGCCCGGGGCCGCGCCAGCACAAACCGTGAGGGGTTATGCAGAGCATCCCTAAACCCTGGATTGACCCCGAAGATGCGCCGGAACTGACCGAGGATTTCGGCGATCGGGCGATCTGGTCAATCGGTGGGGCGCAGGTAACACAAGGCGTGGGGCGGACTGCGATGCGCGTTGCGCGCGGCCGTCCACATGCGGTGGCGCCCAAAGTGGCGACCACCATCCGATTCGATGCTGACCTGCTGGCTGTACTCAAGGCCAGCGGTCGGGGCTGGCAGACTCGTGTGAATGCCTTGCTGCGTGAGGCAGTTGATCAGGGCCGTGTGAAGCCCTGAATACAGGCAGGGCGCTGGTCCTTGCCGGCTACTCCGCCTTCACCGCTGCCGCCGAGATCACCTTGGCCCATTTGGCCACTTCGTCGTCGAGGAAATGCGCGGCCTGCTCGGGTGAGCCGCCGACTGGCTCGATACCCAGGGCCTCGAACTTGGCCTTCAGGTCGGCCGACGCGACCGCCTTGCCGGTCTCGGCGGCCATTCGAGTGACCATATCGCGCGGCATGCCAGCCGGCGCCAGGAACATGACCCAAGTGGCAGCCTCCAGCGCGGGCCCGCCTGCTTCGGCGATGGTCGGTACTTCCGGGGCGCCTTGCAGGCGCGCGGCAGAGAACATGCCCATCGCCCGGATCTTGCCCCCACGCACCAGCGGCATCAGCGCGCTCGGGGTATCGACGAGGATCTGGATGTTGCCGCCGATCAGGTCCTGCAAGGCCGGTGCGGTGCCCTTGTAAGGCACATGCACCATGCTCACGCCGGTCGTCTGTTTGAACAGTTCGGTGGTCAGATGGGCTGCCGCGCCGATGCCCGAAGATCCGAAGGAAAGCTTGTCCGGATTGGCCTTGGCGTAGGAGATCAGTTCCTTGATGTCCTTGGCCGGCAGCGCGTTGGTGACGGTCATGACCAGCGGAGCGATGCCCACCAGCGATACCGGGGCGAAGCTCTTCACCGGGTCATAGGGAATGCGCCCGGTGTACAGCGTGGCGTTGGCGGCATGGGCGGCGATGACGGTGAGGAAGGTATAACCATCGGGCGCCGACTTGGCCACGAGGTCAGCGCCGAGCAGCGAATTCGCGCCCGGCTTGTTTTCGACCACGATCACCCAACCAGTCTGCTCCTGCACTTTCTGCAAGACCATGCGCGTGGCGCTGTCAGTGATGCCGCCGGGCGGATAGGGGATGACCCATTTGATCGGCTTGACCGGCCATTTCGGCGCCGGGCCGCTGTTCTGGGCCGCCGCGCTGGCGCAAAAAACTGCAAGCGCCCATGCGCTGAGTCTGCCGAGTCTGCCAAGTTGCTGCAATCTCATGGTCTGGTCCTATGCTGGTCAAAGGAGACGCCCGCATAGTACCCGCAAGCCACCCAGGACAACGCATTGATTTGCGCCGTTCTGGCCGGCGGGAAATTAGTCAGTCATGCGCTTCTGGAACACCAGGCCGGCATGTTCGCGCAGGGCGTGGAACTTGATCTTCGGCCAGTTGGCTTCGATCGCACGCAGTTCCGGCGCATATTCGACCAGCACGGTCGGCGCATCGACAGCGTCGTAAGCCATCCGGTGATCATTGGCATCGATGAAGCGGCGCAGCTCGGCCGCGTCGTCGCAGGTGACCCAGCGCGCGACCTGGAAGCGGCTCGGCATGATGCGGGCCTTGACGCCATATTCATGCTCGAGCCGGTGCGCGACGACTTCGAACTGCAGCTGCCCGACGGCGCCGAGCAGCAGCACGCTGCCGGCGATCGGGCGGAAGACCTGGATCGCGCCTTCTTCGCCGAGCTGGGTCAGACCGGCTTTGAGCTGCTTGGTGCGCAGCGGATCAGCGACTTCGACGGCGCGAAACATCTCGGGCGCGAAGAAAGGCAGGCCGGTGAACTGCAAGGCCTCGCCTTCGGTGATCGTGTCGCCAAGTTGCAGCACGCCATGGTTCGGGATGCCGATGATGTCGCCGGCAAAAGCCTCGTCGAGCAGTTCGCGCCGCTGGCTCAGAAAGCTGACCACCGTATTCGGCCGCAATTCCTTGCCCGAGCGCACCACCTTCAAGCGCATGCCGCGTTCAAAATGTCCGCTGACGACGCGCAGGAAAGCGATCCGGTCGCGGTGTGAAGGGTCCATATTGGCCTGGATCTTGAAGACCACACCGGTGAATTTGGGTTCGGTCGGCTTGACCACCCGCTGCATCGCGGCGCGCTCGGCCGGTGCCGGCGCCATCTCGACCAGCGCATCGAGGATTTCCTGCACGCCAAAGTTGTTGACGGCCGAGCCGAAGAACATCGGCGTCTGGCGACCAGCAAGGAACTCTTCCAGATCGAAGGTCGCCGCTGCGTCGCGTACCAGTTCGATCTCGCCCTTGGCCTGGTCATATTCCATGCCGAAACGTTCGGCATAAGCCGGGTTGTCGATGCCGCTGAGGATCTCGTCGTCGCCACCAGCCTTGCCTTCGCCGGGCGTGAAGACGCGCATCTGCTGCTTGCGCAGATCCATCACACCGTGGAAATGTTTGCCCATGCCAACCGGCCAGGTGAAAGGCACGACGGTCATGCCGAGTTCGCGCTCGATCTCGTCCATCAGCGTCAGCGGATCCTGCACTTCGCGGTCCATCTTGTTGACGAAGGTCAGGATCGGCGTGTTGCGTGCGCGGCAGACCTGCAGCAGGCGACGCGTCTGCGGCTCGACGCCGTTGGCCGCGTCGATCACCATCAGCGCCGCGTCGACAGCGGTCAGCACGCGGTAGGTGTCTTCGGAGAAATCCTGGTGTCCGGGGGTGTCGAGCAGATTGATCACGCAGTCGCGGTATTCCATCTGCATCACGCTCGAAGCCACCGAGATGCCGCGCTGCTTTTCGATTTCCATCCAGTCCGAGGTCGCGTGGCGCGTGGCTTTGCGCGCCTTGACCGAGCCGGCGATCTGGATCGCGCCCGAGAACAGCAGCAGCTTTTCAGTCAGCGTGGTCTTGCCCGCATCAGGGTGAGAAATGATGGCAAAAGTGCGGCGGCGCAGGACTTCGCCTTCGATCGGGGAAGGGGCGCGCTTGGGCAGATCGGGGGACGGGGCGGACATGGCGGCTTTGGGGCGCGAACAGGCCGGGGCCACGCGCAGTGCAGGAAGAGCCGATGATTATCGCAGCCGCGCTGTGTTGGCCGGATTTGACTTCCCGGCTTGGCTCGGCCAGACGGTGGCGATCGAAAACCGGCCCGGTTCCGGCACCGTCGGCAACTCGCCAGCGGAGCTTTCAAGCTGCGTGGGCGCCGAGAGTCCCGCAGCGACCCAGCGGCAGGCTTGATCAGCTGCGCAGCGCTGCGCTCTGCAGGACGGCCGGGTTGACCACATGGCTGGGCTGGCCGGCAATGTAGGCCTTGATCTGGTCAAAGACATCGCCAAACTGGATTTCATACTGGTCAAAGGTCGAGTAGCCGATATGCGGCGTGCAGACCACCTGAGGCAGATTGAGCAAGGCATTGCTGGTATCGCGCAGCGGTTCGGTGTCAAACACATCGACGGCGGCATTGCCGGGCCGGCCGGCTGCCAGCGCCTGCTCGAGCGCGCCGCTTTCGATCAAGCCGGCGCGGCTGGTGTTGACGATCAAGGCGCTTGGTTTCATCAAGGCCAGATGTTCAGCTTTGACGATGCCGCGGGTGGCCGGATAAAGCCGCAGATGCAAGCTCAGCACATCGCAGACTGAAAAGAACTGTTCGACGCTGCTGGCGCTTGCGTAGCCGGCGGCCTTGGCTTTCAGCCTTGAAGCCTCGCTGCCCCAGACCAGCACTTCGGCGCCAAAGGCCTTGGCATAACCGGCCACCATGGCGCCGATCTGCCCATAACCGTAAATGCCGAAGATCTTGTAGCGCATCGTGCTGCCAACGCCCATTTGCCAGTTGCCCGCTTTGAGCGACTGCATCTGCTGTGGAATCTGGCGCATCGCTGACAGCGCCAAGGCGAAAGTGAGTTCGGCGGCCGGCGCGCAGGGCGTGTCGGTATGTTGATAGGAAGAGACGATGATGCCGAGCCGGCTGCAGCAATCAACGTCGATATGCGGATAGACGCTGCGCTGGCTGATCAGCTTGAGCTTGGGCAGGCGCTCCAGCAAGGCCGTGCGAATCTGCGTTCTTTCACGAATAAGCACCAGGATTTCGGTGTCTTTCAAGCGTTCTGCCAGGGTATCGACGTCCTGCACATGGTCATGCCAGATCTTGACTTCATGGCCACCGATTTGTTTGAAGCATGCGAGGCTTCTGACGGTCTCGAAGTAATCATCCAGGATCGAAATTTTCAAGCCGCTTCTCCGTGATTCGAGCTTGCTGGCCGGGGGTCCGGCAGCGGCCGGATCGTAACAAGAATGGATATTTCCTGGCCGGTTGCCGACGCAGCCTCGGTCCACCGATTGTCTGGCTTCGATGCGCAAGTATCATCGGGCTCCACTGCAGCAGGGCAATGCTGACGTTCCAGCCAATTCCACCCAGATTTCGCCTTGCAAGGCGCTCGAAGGCCCGATGCAACAATCGATTGAAGCCTGTACCGAAGTTGCGCTGCGCCTGCTTGGCGATCCTGCGGGCGCTGTGTCGGGTTGCCGGCGCAGGCTGGATATCCTGATCGATCCTTGCCCATGATCTTGCCTTTTGCCCTGGGCAGCGCGGTTGACGGCATCGCCCACCTGGCTACGCTCGACCTTGCGCTATGGTTCGGCAACCGTCCGGTTTTCGACTGGCGCAGCCGGCTGAATCGGATTCGAGAATGCGCTGTGAAGGCGGGGCTCAGCGGCAAGGGATGCTCGGCATAACCCCTCACGGCTTGTGCA
Source organism: Roseateles toxinivorans (assembly GCA_945898095.1). Lineage (GTDB taxonomy): Bacteria > Pseudomonadota > Gammaproteobacteria > Burkholderiales > Burkholderiaceae_C > Paucibacter_A > Paucibacter_A toxinivorans_A. Next base: position 5,102 of record CAMDHE010000179.1, read on the forward strand.
GGTGCTGCCTCGGGCGGTCTGCGGCGTTGCATTTATTGCCAATAGCACGCGCTATTGGCTGCAAAATGCGCCTTGCATCCCATCCCGATCCGCACCGCACCCGCTCGCGAATGAGTTATGCAGAGCATCCCAAGGGATGCTCTGCATAACCCCTCACGGTTTGTGATAGCGCGGCCTCGGGCGGTCTGCGGCGTTGCATTTATTGCCAATAGCACGCGCTATTGGCCGCAAAATGCGCCTTGCATCCCATCCCGATCCGCACTACACACACTCGCGTTGAGT
>CAMDHE010000180.1 GCA_945898095.1 Roseateles toxinivorans
CGCCCAGCCGGCCGGTTCATCAGCTTGGATGTTTTGCCAAAGTGACCAGGTATCGCCGTTCAGGACGGTGGCCGCGCGGCGCAGCGAAGTAAAGGGGGAGGATCGGGCAGGGCCTGATCCGGGGGACATGAGCGAAGTCGCTCGGCCACCGTCCTGAACCGTCCCACAGTGCCCGGCACCGATACCCGCAACGGCCTTCAAACCGCTGATCAGCTTGGATGTTTTGCCAAAGTGAGCAGGTATCGCCGTTCAGGACGGTGGCTGAGCGGCGCAGCGAAGTAAAGGAGGAGGATCGGGCAAGGCCCGATCCGGGGGACATGAGCGAAGTCGCTCGGCCGCCGTCCTGAACCGTCCCACAGTGCCCCAATGCCCGCAACGGCCTTCAAACCGCTGAGGCGAGTTGCTCCAGCGTCACATGGTCAAGCGCCTTGGCATGGGTGCTGGCCAGGATCACTGGCGGCGCCAGGCCGGCTTGAAAAGCTTCTTTCCAGCGCAGAACACATAAACACCAACGGTCGTTGGCCTTCAGGCCGGCAAAGCGGTATTCGGGCCTGGGCGTGCTGAGGTCGTTGCCGCGGCTGCGCGAATAGGCCAGAAAGTCATCGGTCATGCGAGCGCAGACCAGATGCCGGCCCTGATCTTCGGCATCGGTATTGCAGCAGCCATCACGGAAAAAACCGGTCAATGGGTCGTAGGAGCAAGGCACGAGTTCGCCGCCAAGAACATTCAATTCAGTCATTGCAAAGACCCGGGATCAGACAGGACGGGATTGTAAAAGCGGGCCGGACCAGGCGTCGCACAGCCCATCGATTGACCCCAGGCCTCAGGATGTTCTGCCCGCAGCCCGATCTCAGTCGCCGGATTTTCGTTCCTGCAGCACGTCGAGCACCTCCGAGCGAAACTCGCGCTGGTAGAGGACATAGATCACGCCCAAGGTCGAGAACATAAACCCCCAGGGCGAAAAAAACCAGGCGATGACGGCAAAGGCAAGGTAGTAGGCACGCAAACCGTCATTGAAAGTTTCGGCCGCCATGCCGACCAGACGTCCGGCCCGGTCGGCGAAGTCCTCACGTGAGAGGCCTTCGCTGATGAAACGCTCGGCCGATGGCGCCGCAGCCACCAGCAAAGCCCCGAAGGTGTACTGGCGCATGCTCCAGGTGAAACGGAAAAAAGCATAGACAAAGATCGACGCCAGCAAGGCCAGTTTGAGGTCGAAGACCAGATTGGTCGTGCGTGCAGCAAAAGGCAGATCGCTGACCAGTTCACTGGCTTTTTCGCTGGCCCCGAGCATCGCCAGCAGACCACCGATGATCAGGATCGTCGTCGAGGCAAAAAACGATGGGCTGCTGGAGAGGTTTTGCATCACCACCCCGTCGATCACCCGCACATCGCGGTAAGTGACCTGCAGCATCCAGCGCCTGCGCTCCCGGTTGGTCGCGGCCAGCAGCGAGCCCTCGAACCTTGCTTTGCGCTTGGCAAACACCGCATAAGCGAGCCAGGCAGCGAAGAAAAGCAACAGGGCCAGCCAATCGACGGCGGGGATCAAACCCGCGATTGCCATGAATTTATCCATGCCGGACTGTAAGCCCATTGCACCTTCTGCCAGGTCGGCAGCGACCTTATGCGGCCAGATCGAAAACCAGCAATTCGGCGTCGACCCCGCCGCTGAAATGCAGCTGCGCTTCCTGCTGTATCTGCAAGGCATCACCCGCCTTCAGCAACTGGCCATTGACAGTCGCGCTGCCGCGAACCTGGTGCACATAGGCGATGCGGCCGGGCAACAGGTTCAGCAAGGCGCGCTCCTGCCCGTCCAGCAAGCCGGCATAAAGGCGGGCATCGGCATGGATCGCGACCGAGCCCTCGAGGCCGCCCTTGGACGCCACCAGGCGCAGCTGTCCGCGCTTGTCAGCGTCAGAGAAATGTTTTTGTTCGTAGCCCGGGGTGACGCCGCGCTGGTCAGGCTGGATCCAGATCTGCAGGAAATGCGTGGTCTGACCCTGCGCATGGTTGAACTCGCTGTGCATGACGCCGGTGCCTGCGCTCATGCGCTGCACATCGCCGGGCTTGATCACGCCGGCATTGGCCGCACCGGCCTCGCCGTTGCCCATGCTGTCCTTGTGCGCCAGCTCACCTTCGAGCACATAACTGATGATTTCCATGTCACGGTGGCCATGGGTGCCAAAGCCTTTGCCCGGTTCGATCCGGTCTTCGTTGATGACCCGCAGCGCGCCAAAGCCCATCCGCTTCGGGTCATGGTAATCAGCAAACGAAAAGCTGTGAAAGGACTTCAGCCAGCCATGGTCGGCATAGCCACGGTCAGAGGATTTGATCAGTTCGAGCATTGCAGCACCTTGTTCAATCGGGTCATCCCCGCGATCAAACTATAGGGCCGGCAGCGCTGCGAGGCGAGACACCGGCTTGTCGCCAGCATTCAAATAAAATGAATCATGATCACACCCGACAACAGCCGCGCCCTCACACCCGATGCCCTGTCGATGATGGACAGGATTGCCCGCACCGGCAGCTTTGCCGCTGCTGCGCGCGAGATGGGCCGGGTCCCTTCAGCCTTGACCTATAGCGTGCGCCAGCTCGAGGAGGCGCTCGATGTGCTGCTGTTCGACCGCAGTTCGCGCCAGGCAGTGCTGACCGCCGCCGGCCAGGAATTGCTGGTCGAAGGCCGGCGGTTGCTGCAGGAGATGGAGGCGGTGGCGAACCGGGTGCGGCGCATCGCCACCGGCTGGGAAAGCGAGCTGACGATTGCTGTTGACGATGCGGTGGCGCGGCGCGCGCTGTTCGACTTGATGGAAGCTTTTTACCAACTGCCGGTCGGCGAAACTGGCTCGGCTTCGAAACAGGGCCCACCGACAAGGTTGAAGCTGCGTACCGAAGTCCTTGCCGGCACCTGGGAGGCGCTGGTTTCGGGCCAGGCCGATCTGGCCATCGGCACCACCGAAACGCCGCCGGGGACTGCCGCGACCTATGTATCCTGCGAGTTGCTGGGCGAGCTGGAAATGGTCTTCTGCGTCGCCCCGCACCATCCGCTGGCACAGGTGCAGGAGCCGCTCGACGCCAGCACGATCGCGCAACATCGCATCATCGCGGTGGCCGATACCGCGCGCAGCCTGACGCCGATGACGATCGGCGTGCTGCCGGGTCAGGACACCCTCACCTTGCCGTCGATGGCGGCCAAGCTCGAAGCCTTGATCCGCGGCCTGGGCTGTGGCGCCCTGCCCGCGCCGATGCTGCGCCGTCATCTCGAGGCCGGCCGCCTGGTGAAGAAAACCACCTACCAGGCAAGTCGCAGGATCCCGATGCATTACGCCTGGCGCAGCGCCGCCCAACCACCCGGCCGGGCCTTGTCCTGGTGGCTGGAGCAACTGCAAAGCCAGGTCACAAGACGGGCTTTGCTCGAGCAACATGAAGGCCTGCTGCTTTGAGCGCTTACACCGGCCGTTTCGCGCCCTCGCCCACCGGCCCGCTGCACGCCGGCTCGCTGGTCGCAGCCTTGGGCAGTTGGCTCGACGCCCGCGCCCATGATGGCCGCTGGTTGTTGCGCATTGAGGATGTCGACCTGCCGCGCTGCAAGCCCGGCGTCGATCGGCTGATCATCGACCAACTGGCGCGCTGTGGTCTGCTGCCGGACGAAGTGCCGCTATGGCAATCACAGCGCGGCAGCCTGTATGCGCAAGCTTTGCAACAGTTGCAGCAAAGCGGCTGGGCCTATGGTTGCGCCTGTTCGCGCAAGCAGATTGAGCTGGCCGGCCCGGGCCAGCAACGCGACGGCGAGCTGATCTACCCGGGGACTTGCCGTGCCGGTACGGGGCTGCGCAGCCCGCGCGCCTGGCGCCTCCTCAGCAGCGCCGACCTCGCCGGCAACCTGCCGCTGACCATCGCCTGGCAGGACCGCCGCCTGGGCCTGCAAACCCAGCGGCTTGACAGCGAAGTCGGCGACTTCGTGCTCAAGCGCGCCGATGGCTTCTGGGCGTACCAGTTGGCCGTCGTCGTCGATGACGCGGCGCAGGGCATCACCGACATCGTGCGCGGCGCGGACCTGGCCGACAACACGCCGCGCCAGATCCGCCTGCAGCAGTTGCTCGGGCTGCCGCCTCCGCGTTATCTGCATTTGCCGCTGGTGCTGGGGCCGGACGGCCGCAAGCTGTCAAAGCAGAATGGCGCACAAGCGCTGGACCTGAGTCAGCCGCTGACAGCCTTGCGCCAGGCGGGTTCGGTGCTGGGCTTGCAGCTCGACGCCAGCAGCCAAACCGAATGGCTCGCCCAGGCGGTGGCGGCCTGGCGTGATTTGATGGCATGATGCCGGCCTCGCTGTCTGCGACTGCGGCGGCATTTCAATCACAGGATATTCAATGATCACGACTGACAGCGGCTTGCAATATGAAGACACCGTGATGGGCGAAGGCGCGGTCGCCGTTGCCGGCGTTGGCGTCACCGTCCACTACACCGGTTGGCTCTACAAGGACGGCGTCAGAGGCGCCAAGTTCGATTCAAGCCTGGACCGGCGCGATCCGTTCCGGTTCGAGCTGGGCGCCGGCATGGTGATCCAGGGCTGGGACGAAGGCGTGCAAGGCATGAAGATCGGCGGCACCCGCATGCTGGTGATTCCGGCCGAACTCGGCTATGGCGCCAGGGGCGCAGGCGGCGTGATCCCGCCGAATGCGACGCTGCTGTTCGAAGTCCAGTTGCTCAGCGCCTGATTCGCCGCCCGCCATCAGCGCGCAGTCGCTGATGGTTCGGCAATGCCCTGCCAGCTCGGATCCGGGCGCCAGGATGCCACCCATTGTGGCAGCTCAGCGGCCGGCATCGGCCGCGCAATGCCGTAGCCCTGTCCCATGGTGCAGCCGATGCCCAGCAAGGCTTTGCCATGGGCGACCGTTTCCACGCCTTCGGCAATGACCTTGCGGTCGAAAGCTTCAGCCAGGCTGACGATGCCCTCCAGAATCACCAGATCTTCGGGGTCGTCGAGCATGCCGCGGACAAAACTCTGGTCGATTTTCAGGGTCGTGACTTTCAGCCGCTTCAGATAGGTCAGCGATGAATAGCCGGTGCCGAAGTCATCGAGCGAGAAAGTCACACCAAAGGCAGCGCAAGTCTCGATCAAGCGGGCGATCTGCGCGATGTCCCTCAGCGCGCTGGTCTCGAGGATTTCAAGCTCGAGGCTGGTCGGCTGCACCAGCGGATGCGCGGCCAACATCGAACGCAGGCGGTCGGCAAAGTCGAACTGCTGCAACTGACGCGCACTGACGTTGACGCTGACCGGGATGTCGAGCCCGGATGCGCGCCACAACTCGACCTGCGACAAGGCCTCACCGATCACCCATTCGCCGACGCTGACGGCCAAGCGATGGCTCTCG
>CAMDHE010000181.1 GCA_945898095.1 Roseateles toxinivorans
ACTTCATAAAGTAACCCAACCAAGAAAGGCAACGCAGCCGAAAAACGCCTCGGCATAAAATCAAACCGCGCAACGCCACCCCCGGTCACGTTCACCGGAATTACAGGTCACGTTGCCGGAATGGCGGGTCACGTTCACCGGAATACGCACCGGCAGGGCCGCACCCGCCGCCGCAATCCAACGCTGACGGAACATGCCGCCCAGTTCCAGCCCTATCGCGGCCTGGGCAGCGGCATTCCACGCGCGTTGCGGGAATGGCCGCAGATCGAGCTGCTCGATGACGCCGCAGGCAACCAGTTCATCGCGTTGGCGCGGCGGCCTGCGACGGAATGGCGCACGCCAGGCGACCCAGTCCGGGTACCTGCCCGGGAGGTCACCGACCCAGTCACCGACCCAGTCGATCAACTGCTTCAGCTGCTGGTCGCAGGAGCACTGCCGCCATCAGCGCTGATGGCGGGCCTGGGCCTGAAGCACCGTCACACCTTCCGCACCAACTACTTGCGGCCGGCGCTGGAGCGCCAGTGGATCGCCCCGACTCTGCCCGACAAGCCCAACAGCCGCCTGCAACGCTACCGTCTGACACCTGCGGGCCAAGCCATGATGCAAGAGCTGCCGGCCGGCAGGATTTGACTTATGGAGCCTTGCTGTTAGAGAAGTTGCCACCGGAAGATTCAAGATAATATTTTTACTCCATGGCACTAAGCATTTGTTTTTAATTGACTTTTTCCTATAAAGTCAACATGTTTTTTAGCTTTGAGTAAAGATGACGTGACCCATGGCTGCATTTAAGCACTTCGACTTGGCGCTGCTCAACCCTGCGTTTGACTCCCCGCTGGTCGACGTGCTGCACGAGCTGGAGCACTTGCGCCGCCTCAAGCTGGCGGGCACCACACCGGCGCCGGTGTTTTATCAGCTGAAGCGGGTTTTCCACATGCTGGAGAGCCTGGGCTCGGCCCGAATCGAGGGCAACCACACCACTTTGGCCGACTATGTGGAGAGCTCGCTGGAAGGCACCGCCACGGCGGGCGACCCTCTTGCTGAAATTGCCAACATTGAAGAGGCCATGGCCTACGTTGAGTCGGTCATGCTGCCGTGTGCGGAGGTATCGGAGCACTTCATTCGCGAGCTGCACGCCCTGGCCGTGCGCAAACTGGTACGCGAGGGCGATGCCACCCCCGGCGCTTACCGTGTGGGGCAGGTGCAAATTGCCCAGTCGGAGCATTTGCCGCCCGAGGGTGTGCTGGTGGGCGATTACATGCAGGAGCTGGTGGCTTTCATCAACCGGGCGGACGCACCCAAGTACGACCTGATCAAGGTCGCGCTGGCGCACCACCGCTTTGGCTGGATTCACCCCTTTGGCAACGGCAACGGGCGGGTGGTGCGATTGCTGACCTATGCGCTGATGATCAAGTACGGCTTTAACGTCAAGGCCGGCGGCCGGGTGCTGAACCCCACAGCGGTGTTTTGCAGCGACCGTGACCGGTACTACGCCATGCTGGCCTGCGCCGATGCAGGCACCCCCACCGGGCTGGAGCAGTGGTGCCTGTACGTATTGCTGGGCGTGTTGCTGGAGCTGAACAAGGTGGACCAGCTCACCCAATACGAATACCTGAAGGGCAAGATTCTTGTCCCTGCGCTGACCTTTGCGCGCAGCCGGGCCTTGATTACGGCCCAAGAAGAGGCGGTGTTGCTTGCCTCGGTGAAGTCCGGCATTGCCAAGGCGGCAGATCTGAGTGCGGCCATGCCGGGAATGACCGCAGCGCAACGCACTTACCAGATCAGGAAACTGGTGGAGCGCAAGATGCTGCACCCCATCGCGCCCAACGCGCGGCAATACACCTTGGGTTTTGACAACAGCTACCTCATGCGTGGGGTGATTCACGCCCTTGCCCAAGAGAGCTTTATTTCCGTGCCCCTCGCGGGCCAGCACCGTACCTCATGACCGAGATCGCCAGCGCCTATGGAAAATAGTACTTGGGCAAACCTGGATTCCGCTTTTTCCCTTTCGAAGCAAGGACTCGGCGCGGCTCAGCCTGGCCCTTCGACGAGCTCAGGGCGAACGGGGAATTCTGGAAGTTTTTACCTCAGCCTGGCCCTTCGACGAGCTCAGGGCGAACGGGGAATTCTGGAAGTTTTTACACAAGTCCTTGATAACGAACCGAAGGAAGTCCCTCTTGAAACCATTCATGATCGCAGCCTGCCTGGCAATCGCCCTGCCCGCCTTTGCACAGCCCGTCATGCCGCTGGGCTCGGGCATCGACGTCAGCGCATTTGACCCGGCCGTGCCGGCCCAGGTTGACTTTTACGGCCATATCAATGGCAAGTGGATGCGGGCCACGCAGATCCCCGCGAGCAAGGCGCGCTGGGGCACTTATGACCAGTTGCGCGCAACTGCCCAGGAACAGGTGCGCAGCATCCTCGACGAAACGCTGAAACAGCCCGGCGAGGCCGGCAGCGAGACGCGCAAGATCGCCGACCTTTATCTGAGCTTTGTCGACAGCAAGGCGCGTGATGCGAAGGGGCTCAAGCCGCTGCAGGCTGACTTGGCCCGGATCGCCGCCCTGCAGGACAAGAAGGACCTGCCGGACTTGATGGCCTACCTCAGCCGCAGCGGGGTCGGCACGCCCTTCTCGCTGTCGGTCTACCAGGACGCCAAGGACGCCACGCGCTATGCGGTCTATGCATCGCAGAGCGGCCTGGGGCTGCCCGACCGGGACTATTACCTCAAGGATGACGATGCAAAATTGAAGGTCGCAAGGCTGGCCTACGCCAGGCATGTCGAAAAAATGCTGTCCCTCAGCGGCGATGCGGCTGCGGCGATTCATGCGGCACAGATCCTGGCCCTGGAGACCGAACTGGCCAAGGTGCAGTGGACGAGGGTCGAAAACCGCGAAGCGACCCGGACCTATAACCTTTACAGCTTCAACCAACTCGCTGAGCTCGCGCCAGGTTTCGACTGGCGCCGTTATCTGGCGGCGGGCGGCCTGGCTGGCAAGGCGGATTCCTTGATCGTGCGCCAGCCGAGCTACTTCGCGGGCCTGGCCGGCGTCATCCAGAACCAGCCGCTGGAACATTGGAAAAGCTATTTCAGCTGGCATCTGCTGAGCAGCTATGCGCAATATTTGTCGCGCGACTTTGTCGATGAGCGATTTGCCTTTAGCGGCAAGGTCCTGAGCGGCGTGCTCGAGCAAGAACCGCAGTGGCAGCGGGCGCAGCGTTTCGTTGATGCGGCGATGGGTGAAGCAGTCGGCAAGCTCTATGTCGCCAGATTTTTTCCGCCCGAAAACAAGGCCCGCGTACAGGCGATGGTCGACAACTTTCTGGCCACCTTCCGGGAAGGTATCAGCGCGCTCGACTGGATGGGCGATCAGACCAAACAGGAAGCAATGACCAAGCTGGCCATGTTTCGACCCAATATCGGCTACCCCGACAAATGGCGCGACTATTCGGCCTTGCAGACCCGGCCGGACGATCTGGTGGCCAATGTGCGAGCAATGCGCAATTTTTCGCACCAGCGAAACCTGGAAAAACTCGGCCAACCGGTCGACCGCGGCGAATGGTCGATGACGCCGCAGACCGTCAATGCGCAGTACAGCCCGCTGAAAAATGCGATCACTTTTCCGGCGGCGCTGCTGCAGCCACCGTTCTTTAATGTGAAGGCCGAGGACGCAGTGAACTTCGGCGCGGTCGGCACCAGCATTGGCCATGAGATCAGCCATGGTTTCGATGACCAAGGCAGCCAGTACGATGGCCTGGGCAATCTGCGCAACTGGTGGAGCAGCGAAGACCGAAAGAAATTCATGCTGCGCGCCGGTGGCTTGATCGAGCAATATTCAGCCTTCAGCCCGGTTCGGGGCTATTTCATCAACGGCCGGCTGACCTTGGGCGAAAACATCGGCGATAACTCGGGCGTGGCCATCGCCTACAAGGCTTACCGCCGGTCACTTGGCGGCAAGCCGTCACCGGTGCTCGATGGACTGACTGGCGAGCAGCGCCTGTACATCGGTTTCGGCATCAAGTACCGCAGCTTGCAGCGCGAGGATGCCGCGATCCTGCAGATCAAGACCGGCCCTCATTCGGCGGGCGAGTTCCGCGTGCGCGGTACGCTGGCGAATCAGCCCGGGTTCTATGAAGCCTTCGATATCAAGCCAGGCGACCCGATGTATCTGCCGCCAGAAAAGCGCGTGATCATCTGGTGATTCGATGCAAGCTGATTTCAGCCAGCTCGCAGCCGCTGGCCTGAGACCGGCACGACATGATGGTCAAGACCGTAGATCCGTGAATCACGTAAAGTGCGCGGATCAACCACTTTTGTGCCGCCCGAACCGGCTGATCGCGTGATGGAATTCGTCCCTGCCGTTGCGCCCACCGACAAGCCGAGCCCAGTCGCTTGGTGTTTCGCTTTTCTTGAAGGGCAATTGCTGCTGCCCGACGATGGTGATGGGCTGCTGCCCTTGCCTGCCGAGGTTTTCGAACCCGTTGCTCGCCATTATCTCGGCCGCTTGGGTGGCCTTGACTGCTGGGCGATGAAGCTGATGGCAATGCCGGCGGGATGGCAGCAGATGCCCTTGCGCGCGGCAATGATGGCAATGCCCGAGGCACAGATGCTGCTGGCCGGACGCGCTGCCCAGATCCTCGAATGGGACCGCGCCCACCGCTTCTGCGGCGTTTGCGGCAGCGCCACCGAAAGCTTGCCGCATGAACGCGCCAGGCGCTGCCCGGCCTGCCAGCATGCCGTCTACCCGCGCCTGAATCCGGCCATGATGGCGCTGGTCTGGCGCGGCGAGGAATTGCTGCTGGCGCGGGCGCCGAACTTCAAACCGGGCATGTTCAGCGCCTTGGCAGGCTTTGTCGAGGCCGGCGAATCGCTGGAGGACTGCGTGCACCGGGAAGTGGCCGAGGAAGTCGGCCTGACGGTGAAGAACCTGCGCTACTACGGCAGCCAGAGCTGGCCTTTCCCGCATAGCCTGATGGTGGCTTACACGGCCGAATGGGTAGCGGGCGAGATCCGGCCACAACCGGGTGAAATCGAAGAGGCGTATTGGTTCCCGATCGACGCCCTGCCCGGCATTCCGCAGCGCTTCAGCATTTCCGGGCACTTGATCCGCGACACGGTCGAGTGGCTGCGCAGTCAACGCAAGCTGTGAAAGCCCAGGTTCAAGGGCATCTGACGCAAGCCAAGGGGCTGCAGCGTCAAACTGCCAAATCTAGGATTACTCGAGGTTGATGATGGCCAGCGGAATCTGCTCGGTCAGCCAGAACT
>CAMDHE010000182.1 GCA_945898095.1 Roseateles toxinivorans
GCGGCGATGCACCGTGACATTGGTGCAATGGGGATTGAGCGGCCGACCCATGAGCCGCGCGCGACCGACTATGTCGGAGAGATGCTCGGCTTGATCTCCAAGCTCGAACGCAAGGGCTTGGCCTACCGGGCCAGCAACGGCGACGTGAATTTTTCAGTGCGCAAGTTTCCGGGTTACGGCAAGTTGTCCGGTAAATCGTTGGATGACCTGCGCGCCGGTGAACGCGTTGCGGTCGATGACGGCAAGCAAGACCCGCTCGATTTCGTGCTCTGGAAGGCTGCCAAGGCGGATGAACCCGAAGATGCCAAGTACCCGAGCGAATTCGGCTCCGGCAGGCCGGGTTGGCATATTGAATGCTCGGCCATGAGTTGCGCGCTGCTGGGTGAGCATTTTGATATTCATGGCGGCGGACTTGACCTGCAGTTTCCGCACCATGAAAACGAGATTGCCCAGAGTGAGGGCGCTTCGGGGCAGCCGTTCGTGAATGTCTGGATGCACAACGGTTTCCTCAATGTCGACAACGAGAAGATGTCCAAATCGGAGGGCAATTTTTTCACCATCCAGGATGTCATGAAGCGCTTCGATGGTGAGACGCTGCGCTATTTCATGCTGCGTACCCATTACCGCAGCCCCTTCAATTTCAGTGATACCAATCTCGAAGATGCCCGCTCAGCCCTGCGCCGCCTTTATACGGCGCTGGACGGTTTGCAGGTGCCCGAGATCGAACTCGATTGGAATCATCCGCAGGCGGCGGAATTCCGGGCGGCGATGGATGATGATTTCAATACGCCGGGTGCGCTGGCGGCCTTGTTCGATCTGGCGACCCAGGTGAATCGGACCGGTTCCCTGGCCGACGCGGCCTTGCTCAAGCAACTCGGTGCGGTGCTGGGTGTGCTGCAACAAGCGCCGCGCCAATATCTGCAAGCTGGCAGCGGCCTCGATGAGGCGGCAATTGCCTTGCAGATCGAAGCCAGGGCCCAGGCCAAGGCCGCGCGCGACTTTGCGACTGCCGACCGTATCCGCGCCGAACTGTTGAGCGCCGGCATCGTCTTGCAGGATTCGCCTGCAGGTACCACTTGGATGAAAGCCTGAAATGATGGGTCCGAGTGCCGCCGCCGGGGTGACCCCGGACTACTGGGACGAGGCTTGCCGCCATTTGGCCAAACGCGACCGGGTGATGAAGAAATTGATCCCGCGCTTTGGTGAAGCCAGACTGCAGTCTCGAGGGGACGCTTTCACGACGCTGGCGCGCTCGATCGTCGGCCAGCAGATTTCAGTCAAAGCCGCGCAATCGGTTTGGGACCGGTTCTCCGCCTTGACCTCGGCGGAGCTGCCCGCGTTCAAGGTTTTGCCGGCAGATGTGCTGTCCCTGTCGGTCGAGGCGATGCGTGGCGCTGGTTTGTCGGCGCGCAAGGTCGAATATTTGAGCGATCTGGCGCAACATTTTGAAACCGGCCAGGTCCATGTGCGGCAATGGACGCAGATGGACGATGAAACCATCATCGACGAACTGGTGGCGATCCGTGGCATTGGCCGCTGGACGGCGGAAATGTTCCTGATTTTCTATCTGATGCGGCCCAATGTGCTGCCGCTCGATGACCTGGGTCTGCTCAAGGGCATCAGCCAGAGTTACTTTTCAGGCGAACCGGTTTCCAGGGCGGAAGCGCGTGAAGTTGGTGAGGCCTGGGCGCCTTTCCGCTCGGTCGCCACATGGTACATTTGGCGCAGCCTGGACCCTTTACCGGTAGAGTATTGAACGCTTTATTGCGAAACGCCTAGCAGGGTCCGCACTTACGCCCATGGCCCATGGCCCATCATCTCTGAGAGACCCGAAGCAGGATGAGCAAGAAATATTTCCTCGAATTCGAGCAGCCGATCGCCGATCTGGAAACCAAGATCGAAGAGTTGCGCTATGTGCAAAATGAGTCGGCGGTCGACATCTCGGAAGAGATCGACAGACTCTCGAAGAAAAGCCAGCAACTGACCAAGGATGTCTACGCCAATGTGGCGCCTTGGCAGGTCTATCAGATCGCCCGGCATCCGCAGCGTCCGCAGACGCTCGACTATTGCAGCGAGGTGTTCACCGAATTTGAGGAACTGCATGGCGACCGGCATTTTTCCGATGATGCGGCGATCGTTGGCGGTTTGGCGCGTTTCAATGGTCAGGCCTGCATGGTGGTCGGCCATCAGCGCGGCTCTGACTCAAAAGAGCGGGCCCAGCGCAATTTCGGTATGCCGCGGCCCGAGGGCTATCGCAAGGCATTACGGCTGATGAAACTGGCCGAGAAGTTCGGCCTGCCGGTTTTCACGCTGATCGACACGATGGGCGCTTACCCCGGCATCGACGCCGAAGAGCGGGGCCAGTCGGAAGCGATCGGTCGCAATATTTTCGAAATGGCGCAGCTTGAGGTGCCGATCATCGCCACCATCATCGGCGAGGGCGGCTCAGGCGGTGCTCTGGCGATTGGCGTGTCCGACCAGATGTTGATGTTGCAGTTTTCAGCCTATTCGGTGATTTCGCCCGAAGGCTGTGCCTCGATCCTGTGGAAGTCTTCGGATCGTGCACCGGAAGCGGCCGATGCTCTGGGCATCACCGCTCACCGACTGAAGGCGATGGGCTTGGTCGACAAGATTGTCAATGAACCGGTCGGCGGCGCACACCGTGATCACAAGCAGATGGCGTCGAATTTGAAGCGCGCGCTGAGCGACGCCTTGCGCCAGGTCAGTGACCTCAAGCCCAAGGAATTGGTCGACCGGCGCTATGAGCGTCTGCAGGCTTATGGCCGATTCGGCGACACCAAGAACCGCTGATCAGCCGTCCCGCTGCGTTGCCGTCGCCTACAGTGGCGGCCTTGATTCCACTGCGCTGTTGCATGCCACTGCATTGCAGGCTGCACGACTGAATCAGCAAGGCGCCGGACTGCAAGTGCTGGCGCTGCATGTTCATCACGGTCTGAGCACCCATGCCGATGCCTGGGTCTTGCATTGCCAGCGGCAATGCGCTGATTGGGCTGCTGCAGGTCTGCCACTGAGGCTGCAATACCGATCCGTGATTGAGCGGCCGGCAGCCGGGCAGAGCATCGAGGCCTGGGCAAGGAATGTTCGCTATGCCGCGCTGCGCGAGATGGCGCAGGCCGCCGGTGCCGATCTGCTCTTGCTGGCGCAGCATCAACGCGACCAGGCAGAAACCTTGTTGTTGCAAGCGCTTCGCGGGGCCGGCGTGGCCGGGCTTGCTGGCATGCCGGCCCGGCAATGGCGCGACGGCCTGTGCTGGGCCAGGCCCTGGCTGAATCAGCCGCGTGCCGCTGTTGAAGCCTATGTCAGGCAGCATCGCCTCAGCCATATCGACGACGACAGCAATGCTGACCCGCGCTACGCGCGAAACCGCTTGCGTCTGTCCATCTGGCCGGCCTTGCTGGAAGCTTTTCCCCAGGCTCAGGCCAGTCTTGCTCACGCTGCCACATGGGCACAGCAGGCGCTAGCCTTGCAAAAGGAAATGGCCCGCATTGATCTGCAAAGCCTCGCTGATGTTCAGGGCTTCGATCTTGCCGCCATGCAGACCTTGTCGCCCGCACGCGCCAGCAATGCCTTGCGTGCCTGGTTGAAACAACAGACCGGAGGCCCGGCGCCGGCAAGCCTGGTGCAGCGCCTGCAGGATGAATGGCAATCCGCCGGCACGGGCAGTTGGCCTTGTCGGCAGGGTGTGTTGAGGCTTTATCGCGGCCGTTTGAATTGGGTTCAAGATCTTCCATTGTCTGCTCCCAAACCAGCGCTACGCAGTTTGGACCTGAGCATTCCGGGACATTACCGCCAAGTCGATTGGCAGGGCAGTTGGCAGGTCGAACAGGTCGAAACCGGTGGTGTCAGCGCCTTGCAGTTGCAAATTGTGAGTCAGCGAAGCAGACAGGGTGGCGAACAGTTTCAACGTCGCCCAGGTGGCACCGCGCGCAGCCTGAAGAAAGCCTGTCAGGAAGCCGGCATTCCTTCCTGGGAAAGGGATGGACCGCTGCTGTTTGCCGGAACCCGCTTGGTGTTTGTGCCTGGCCTGGGCCTGGACGCCCGGTGCCTGGCCGCTCAGGGTGAGGCTCAGCTGGCAATCCGTTGGTGCAGCGATGCTGAAACTGCCAGCTAGAATGTCGGGTTGCGACCGCGGCGCAAGCAACCCGACCGGGCCTGACTCCCGCTCTTATTGAATCCTATGGCATTGATTGTTCACAAGTACGGCGGCACCTCGATGGGGTCTACCGAACGCATCCGCAACGTCGCCAAGCGAGTTGCCAAATGGTCCCGTGCCGGTTACCAGATGGTGGTTGTGCCTTCGGCGATGAGTGGCGAAACCAATCGCCTGCTCGGACTTGCCAAAGAGCTTTCGGCCGACAGCAACAGCCCGGAGTTGCAGCGCGAACTCGACATGATCGCATCGACCGGCGAGCAGGTTTCCGTCGGACTGCTGGCCATTGCCTTGCAGGCCGAGGGGGTCGAAGCGGTCAGCTATACCGGCTGGCAGGTCGCTGTGACGACCGACTCATCGTTCACCAAGGCGCGGATCGAAAGCATTGATGATGTGCGCGTGCGTGCTGACCTGGCAGCTGGCCGGGTGGTCGTCATTGCCGGCTTCCAGGGGGTCGATGCGCAGGGCAATATCACGACGCTGGGGCGTGGCGGCTCGGACACTTCGGCAGTGGCGATTGCCGCTGCGATGAAGGCTGACGAATGCATGATTTACACCGATGTTGATGGCGTCTACACGACCGACCCGCGCATCGTGCCCGAAGCGCGACGCCTGAACACGATCAGTTTCGAGGAAATGCTCGAAATGGCCTCGCTGGGCTCGAAAGTTCTGCAGACAAGGTCGGTCGAATTTGCAGGCAAATATCGCGTGCCTTTGCGGGTCTTGTCCAGTTTCACGCCATGGGACATCGCGATTGAATTGGAAGCCAAGTCCGGCACCTTGATCAGTTTTGAAGAGGACGAAAAAATGGAACAAGCCGTCGTTTCCGGCATTGCCTTCAACCGCGATGAGGCCAAGGTGACGCTGCTCGGCGTGCCGGACAGGCCCGGTATCGCCTTCCAGATTCTGGGACCGGTGGCCGATGCGAATATCGACATCGACGTGATCATCCAGAACGTTGCGCGTGACGGAAAAACCGACTTCAGCTTCACCGTGCATCGCAACGACTATGCGCGCACGATGGCGCTGCTCGAGACGACGGTCGGGCCGGCCATCCAGGCCGCTTTGGTGCTGGGCG
>CAMDHE010000183.1 GCA_945898095.1 Roseateles toxinivorans
TCTTCAAAATCCGCATCTCGGTTAACGA
This sequence comes from Roseateles toxinivorans, assembly GCA_945898095.1. GTDB lineage: Bacteria > Pseudomonadota > Gammaproteobacteria > Burkholderiales > Burkholderiaceae_C > Paucibacter_A > Paucibacter_A toxinivorans_A. The sequence goes on from CAMDHE010000183.1 coordinate 29, forward strand.
TGACAAAAACTTCATCCTTCGCAAATTGCCAGACCTGAGGGATGCTCTGCATAACTCAACGCGAGTTGGTGCAGCGCGGATCGGGATGGGATGCAAGGCGCATTTTGCGGCCAATAGCGAGTGCTATTGGCAAGAAATGCAACGCTGCAGACCGCCCGAGGCCGCGCTAGCACAAGCCGTGAGGGGTTATGCAGAGCATCCCTCAGGTCTGGCAATTTGCGAAGGATGAAGGTTTTGTCATCGTTACCCGAGATGCGGATTTTGAAGAGCTTTCGCTTGTCTGGGGTCAGCCGCCCAAGGTGATTTGGCTTAAAACCATGAATCAAAGCCGCGCAACGACACTCAAGATTTTCCTGGATGGCCGATCGATGATCGAAGACGCCTTGCTGAATAACGGGCAGGCCTGCGTGGAAGTATCAGGCGTGTAAACAGTCGGTCGGAATACCCGGCGCCGGACTGCGGGACTTGGGCAATGTGACGTCGGGCTTGCCCGGTGGATAGCTCAGTATTTGAGCTGGTGATGCCTCAGACTTGGCCGAATCATTCAAGTTACCGGGCACACTAGCAGCGCCGCCATGTTGAAAATCCATTTTTCCAACCGTTATGAATTGCTGACCGACCTGCTGGTGGGCCAGTTGGCGCAGGCGCGCGGCAACGTTTTTGCGCCTGACCAGATCATCGTGCCCAGCGCTGCGGTGCGGCGCTCGCTGACCCTGAGCCTGGCCGAACAGCGCGGCATCTGCGCCAATGTGCAGTTCGATTACCTGGCCCAATGGCTGTGGCAGCAGATGGCCCGGTTACTGCCCGATGTGGCCGACAAATCACCGCTGGCACCGCCGGTGCTGGCCTGGCGGGTTGACAGCGCCTTCAGCGACCCGGCATTTGTAGCCTTGCATCCGCGCCTGGCGGCCTGGTTGGGTCAAGCTGATGCGGTGATGCGCTTCGAGCTGGCTGGCAGCGTCGCCGCTTTGCTCGACCAATATGTCACCTACCGCCCTGAATGGCTGGCCGACTGGGGTCAAAAGCTTGCCGCCAAGCTGGGCAGCCAGGCCGAGACTGCGCTGGCCGATGAGGGCTGGCAAGCGGCGCTGTGGCGGCGGATCAGCAGCGAGCTCCAGCTCGACGCCTTGCAGCAAAGCCGTCGTTTCATCGCCAAGCTCGAGCAGCTCGACCCGTCTGGCGCATTGGCTGCCGGTCTGCCGGCCAGCGCCCATATCTTCTGTCTGCCGGCGATGCCGCCGCTGCATATCGAGTTGCTGCAGCAACTTGGCCGCGTCGTCGATTTGCAAATCTATGTGATCAACCCCTGTCGCGAATATTGGTTCGAGGTCATCGACCGCCGGCGCCTGAGCCATCTGGCCGCGCGTGGGCAGGATCAGAACCATGAAGAAGGTTCGCGGCTGCTGGCTTCGTGGGGTAAACAGACCCAGTCGCATGTCGACCTGCTGGTCGATCAATGCGGCGAGGCGGCCGAAGACGACAGCGGCTTCGAGGCAAATCCGGCCGGCTCCTTGCTGGCCAGCCTGCAGAATGCAATCCTCAATCTGAATGATCTGCAAGCCGGATCGGTACAACTTGACGCGCAAGACCGCAGCTTTGAAGTCCATTGCTGCCATTCGCTGACGCGCGAACTCGAGGTGCTGCAGGACCATCTGCTGGGCTTGTTTGCTCAGGCGGCTGACGCTGGCCGCAAGCTGGCGCCGGCGCAAATTCTGGTCGTCATGCCTGACCTCGAAGCCGCAGCGCCCTTGATCGAAGCGATTTTCGGCACTGCGCCGAAAGACCGCTCCATCCCCTACACGATCACCGGCCGCGCCCGCAGCAGCGCCAACAGCCATGCCCAGGCGCTGCTGGCCATCCTCGACCTGGCCGGCTCGCGCTTCGCGGCGAGCGCCTTGTTCGGTCTGCTGCAACAGGCTTGCGTCGCGCGGCGCTTCCAGTTCGATGACGACAGCTTGCAGCAGTTGCGCGACTGGATCACCGCCTCGGGCATGCGCTGGGCGCTCGACGCCGAGCACCGCGCCACTTTCGGCGTGCCGGCCGACCCCGCGCATACCTTGGCCGACGGGTTGGACCGTTTGTTCCTCGGCTACGCTTTGCCGGATCAGGTCGATGAGCCTTTTGCACAATTGCTGCCGGCCGGCCAGGCCGAAGGTTCGGCCGCGCTGCCGCTCGGTTCGTTCTGGCGCTTTGTCGACCGCCTGCAGCATTTGCACCAAAAGCTGGCCCAGCCCCAGTTGCCAGCGGCCTGGGCCGAGCTGCTGCTCGACGCCTTGGCGACCTTCACTGAAGCGGCCCGGGAAGATCTCGACGATCTGCGCGAGTTGCAGCAGACGATCCGCGAATTGACTGAGCAGATGCAGGGCGGCGGGGTCACGCAAGCGCTGCCGCTGGCGCTGGTGCACAAGGCGCTGGCACAACTGCTCGACGATCCGGCGCGCGGCGGCGTGCCCAGCGGCAATGTCACTTTTTCGTCGATGAGCAGCTTGCGCAACCTTCCTTTCGAGGTGATCTGCGCGATCGGGCTGAACGACGGCAGTTTTCCGACCTCGCTGCGCCCGGCCGAATTCGACCTGATGGCGCTGCAGGCGCGCCGCGGCGACCGCCAACGCCGCAATGACGAACGCAATCTGTTTCTCGACCTGCTGCTGGCCGCACGTCAAAGCTTCTACCTCAGCTACTGCGGCCGCAGCGTACGCGACAACTCATTGCAGCCGGCCTCGGTGCTGGTCTCCGACCTGCTCGAAACCTTGTTGCCGGCGATTGCCGATGGATCGCCCGGATCCCTGGATCTGGCCAGACGGCGGCTGCTGGTCGAACATCCGCTGCAGCCGTTCGCGATTGATTGCTTCAGCGACGGCAAGGAGCCGCGTCTGCGCAGCTACAACCGCGAGCTCGGCGAGGCCTTGCGGCGCAGCCTGCAAAGCCCTGCCGTGGAAATCACCCCCTTGCTCGATGCTGTTGATGACGGCGACGAGAGCGACGATGACGATCGGGTGCCCGAGCATTTGCCGCGCTTTTTCAATCAACCGCTGCCCGCGCCTGGCCCCGAATGGCGCCAGGTCTCGCTGGAGCAATTGATCGAGTTCTTCCGCAACCCTTGCCGCTATCTGCTGCGGCGCCGGCTCGGCATCCAGTTGCAGCGCGAGGAGGACGAGTTGCTCGACGAGGAACCCTTTCTTCCCGACCAACCGGCAACCAACGCATTGGCCCGCCGCTTGCTGCCATTGCTGCTGCAAGGCGCATCGGCAGATACCGTCAGGCAACTTGCGCTGGCCGGCAACGAGTTGCCCAGCGGCGCCATCGGAGCGCGCAAGCTTGAGCTTGAATTGATAGCGCTGACTGCATTCGCCGAGCAAGTTCGTGCGGCCACTGCCGAAGAATGTCTGGCACCGCACCAGATCGCGATCGAATTCGATCTGTCTGGCGAGCCCTGGCAATTGCAGGCTTCTTTTGCCGACCTGCGCCCGGCCGGCTTGCTGCGCTCGCGCTACGACAAGCAGCGCGGGGTCGACCTGCTGGGGGCTTGGTTGAACCATCTGGCGCTTTGCGCCATGCCGCCGCCGGATGCGAGGCCTCGTTCGCATTGGCTGAGCATCGACGGCACGCTGTCGTTCAAGCCTGTCGAGCAGCCGCTCGAATTGCTGACTGCCCTGCTCGGCATCTACCGCCAGGGCCTGAGTGAGCCGGTGCATTTTTTCCCCAAATCGGCCTGGGCCTATTTTGAAAACAACAGCCTGGTCTCGGCAGCGCAGAAGGCCTGGCGTGTCGGCAAGAAAACACCCTTTGCCGAAGGCGCTGATGCCGGCTATCGGCTCGCCTTGCGCGGCATTGATGAACCGCTCGACCAGGAGTTCTTCAGATTGACCAAGCAGGTCTATGGCCCGTTGATCGAACATATCGATACTGCGGGGGCCCATTGATGAAGGCCGTGCCGCTCGACCTCTTCAACTGTCAGCTCGATGGCATCAGCCTGATCGAAGCCTCGGCCGGGACCGGCAAGACCTGGAACATCTGCGGCCTTTATATGCGGCTGCTGCTCGAGCGCGGGCTGCAGGTGCAGCAGATCCTAGTCGTCACTTTCACCAATGCCGCCACGGCCGAGCTGCGCGAACGTATCCGCAGCCGCATCGCCGAGACGCTGGCCAGGCTGCGCTCGGGGCCTGCCAGCCCCGACCCCTTCGTCGATTCGCTGCTCGATTCGCTGCGCCAGCAGCATCAGCTGGAAGACAAGGCGATGGAGCGGCTGCTGGACCTCGCCTTGCAGACCTTCGACGAAGCGTCGATCTTCACCATCCATGGCTTTTGCCAGCGCGCGCTGGGCGACACGCCGTTTACTGCCGGCATGCCGATGACGCTGGAGTTGCTCAGCGACGACAGCGATCTGCGGCTCGAAATCGTGCACGATTTCTGGCGCTGCCACATCGCCGGAGGGAAGTTGCCGCCAGCGCTGGCCAGCCATTTGATGAAGGGTCGCAATTCGCCCGAATACTATGCCGAGCTGCTCAAGCGCCAGCAGAGCAAACCGATGTCAAGGATGATCTGGCCCCAAGAGATCGAACAGCAGATGGGCGACATAGCCGAGCTCAGCGCCGCCCATGCTGACGCGCAAGCCTGCTGGCAGCAGCAGCGCAGCGAAATCCTGGCCTGCGTCACCGAGGCGCTGCCGCGTCTGAACGGCACCAGCTACAAGACCGAATCGATCGCAAAAGCCGCCGCCAACTGGGACCAGGCGTTCATCAGCAGCGATGCGCTGGCTGCGACCGAACTCGAAAAACTCGATCTGTTCAGCCGCACCAAATTGAAGCCGAACAAAGGCAAGGCCGAAGTCCAGTCACATGCTTTCTTCGACTTGGCTGAGCGCTGGCTGACCCTGCGCGAGGCGACCGATTCGGGGCTGGCGATGGCGCGCATGCGGCTGCTGCGCGATCTGCTGACCAAAGCCCCGGCGGCGCTGCGCCAGGCCAAGCGCGAGCGCCGCGTCATCGCCTTCGACGACATGCTGTTCAATCTGCATCAGCGGCTTGGCAGTTCGCCCTGGCTCGCTGAGGCCTTGCGGGCGCGTTTTCCGGCTGCCCTGATCGACGAGTTCCAGGACACCGACCCGCTGCAATTCGCGATTTTCGATCGCATCTACGGCGGCGCGGCCAGCCCTTTGTTCCTCGTCGGCGACCCGAAGCAGGCGATCTACAGCTTTCGCAACGCCGACCTGCCGAC
>CAMDHE010000184.1 GCA_945898095.1 Roseateles toxinivorans
CATCACGTCGGTCGGCGTATTGGCATTCATGCCGAGGAGTTGGCACATCGTTCGAGCTTATTCGAAGAAAAGGCGGCGCAAGCCTTTCAGACTGAATAAATTGCCAGGATTGTTGGTTTCGTTCAAGATCCCGCTCATCCGCTGCAACAAGCGCGGGCTGCGCCTGGCGCGCCAAATCAACAGGTCGACCAGCCAGGGATGGGCGTTGACCTGATTGGCGCGCTCATACAGATCGAATTTCGGCTTCAAGGCGCTGAGCCCGGCCTCATAAGTCATGCGCAGCGCTTGCTCGGGCGATTGTTTTTCGAAACCTTCGAGCAGGGCCTCAGCCGCCAGCATGCCGGTCTGCATCGCTTTGCCGATGCCTTCGCCAGTAAATGAATAAGTGCTGCCCGCGGCCTCGCCGGTCACCAGCAGGCCCGGCCGCGACCAGCGCGCCCCGCTCAAACTGAAACGCAAGGGCGCACCTTTGAGCTCGCCGAGCAGTTCGCCTTCGCGCATCAACTCGGCGGCTGGCGCATAGCTGGCGACGAACGCATCGAAGATCTTGCGCAGGTTCAGCGGTTTCTTGCTGCCATGGCCCGCGACTGAGCTGTGGCTGTCGGTGACGCCGACGCCAATATTGAAGCAACCGTCCGGCATGGGGAAAATCCAGCCATAGCCGGGCCGCATTTCGCGGCCCCAGACTATTTCGAGTGCCTTGATCCGGCCAACCATGGCCGGCGCGCGCACATAGCCGCGCAAGGCGATGCCGCTGGGCGTATGGCGCTCGCACAAACCGGCGGCAGTCAGGGGCGCGGGTGCCGCGCCGGTCGCCAGCACCACCCAGTCGGCGCGAATCTCGAGCAAACGCTCACCCTGCCTGACCCGCGCGCCGATGACGCGGCCCTGTGGGTCTTCCATCGGCTGTTCGAATTTCGCCGGGGCGAGAAACCGGGCGCCAGCATCCTGCGCCGCCTGGCATAGCAAGTCATCGAGCAAGCGGCGTGGCAGCACGGCAAGATTGCCGGGCACATCGATGCGGCCTCCGCGCGGCCCGATGCAGCCGACATGGGCGGCCGGCTGCGCCAGCGCCAGCACCTGTTCGAGCAGACCCAGGCGCGCCAGCGCCACATGGGCATCGGGGATCAGCGCATCGCCGCAGATCTTGTCGCGGCCCTGGGGCTGCTGGTCCAACAGCAGCGTATCGACGCCAGCCTGGGCCAGCAATCTTGCGCAAGCGCTGCCCGCCGGGCCGGCGCCGACCACCAGCACCGTGCAATGCAGGGATGTGGAAGGCGGATCGAGCGTGGTTGAGGTGCGGGACATTCGACATTCCTGATTGAAGCCGCGATTCTCGCTGCAAGCCATGGCCTGGCCTCCTGATCATCGGGGGTCACCCTTAGGGATGCTCTGCATAACCCCTCACGGTTTGTGATAGCGCGGCCTCGGGCGGTCTGCGGCGTTGCATTTCTTGCCAATAGCACGCGCTATTGGCCGCAAACTGCGCCTTGCATCCCATCCCGATCCGCACCGCACCACCGCGCGTTGAGTTATGCAGAGCATCCTTAGAAGCGGCGAATTTGTGACGATTTATGACGGTTTGATTGCCCGCTTGCAAACCTTCAGCAGAATGTTGCCTATAAACGACGAAATTTAGTCGGCTTGGACGTTTTACCGGGTTTCACCATTCCTGTTGACCTCTTGACCTGTTGACCTGTTGACATCCAGCTAGATTTTCTGGAGATCGATGTTTTGCAGGGCGGAGCGGGACAAGTTTGCGTGATGGATCTTGATTGCAGCGAAAAAGTTACTTTACGCAAAAAAAGCAATAAGGGTAAAACCTAGATCCACATCGAAGGCCTATTTGGCCGGGCTGAGGACAATCGAGTTTCAAGCAATCGAAGCGGGCGAGCTATTCGAGCCCGGAAACACCGTCGGATGCCGTCTGTCGAATCGACCTACCTATTTGGAGAATTTATGTATCAAGGCACCAAAATCTCAATCGCGGCAACTCGGGGACGGCAGCAGATCCGGACATTGCATCGCACGTCCTTGACCCTTGCTATTGGGTTGATGCTTTCCTCAGTTGCGATGGCCCAAAGCTCCGAGGGAACGATTTACGGTCAGGGCAAGGCGAGCACAACCGTGGTTGTGACCAACCTTGAAACTGGATCAACAAGGCAGGTGCAAACCGATGCCAGCGGCAGGTTCAGCCTTCCCAAACTCCAACCTGGCCGCTATACCGTTGCTTCGGGTGCGGAAAAGCAAGAGGTTTCCGTGTCGATCGGTTCTGGCACGCAGGTGGTTCTTGGTGGCAATACGCTGGAACAGGTTCAGGTTACGGGGAGCCGTAAGCGCGTGGCCATTGACGTTGCAAGCGTCGAATCCAACACTGTGTTCACGCAGGAGCAACTGCAATTTCTGCCGGTGCCACGCAGTGTCAACGCCGTAGCCTTGCTGGCTCCCGGGGTCGTCAAGGGCGATGCAGGCCTTGGCAGCGGCAGCATTCCGTCCTTTGGTGGTGCGTCAGTGGCTGAAAACGGTTACTACATCAACGGCTATGACGTCACCAACATCCGCAATTTCCTCTCTTATGCAAACCTGCCGTTCGATGCCATCGCGGAGCAGCAAATCAAGACCGGGGGCTACGGCGCTGAATACGGCCGCTCACTTGGCGGTGTGATCAGCCTGGCCACCAAGAGTGGCACCAACGAATGGAAGGGCGGGGTATCGATGTATTACGCGCCTGCTGAGTTGCGGTCTGCGGGCAAGAACCTTGTTGACAAGGAACCCGACGCCGAAGGCTACTGGATATTCCAATCCCCGAATACCAGGACGGGTTTGAGCACCAACGCCTATATTGGTGGCCCAATCATCAAAGACAAATTGTTCATCTTTGCTCTGGCTGAATTGCCCGACGATAGATCCGATTCTTTCTCCCGAAACACAAGCACCACCCTGACTAACCAGAAAACCAATGGATTGATCAAGATTGACTTCACACCCAGCGACCGGCACCGTTTTGAGCTGACCGCGATCAACAACAAGGACGAAACCGGTATTGTCGATTACACCAGTGCGACGGCTTACAGCACCAAGCACGATGGCGCTGGCAGGACGAGCTTACAGACCTCAGGCGGCGATGTTGCCATAGGCAAGTACACCGGCTACCTGACCGACAACCTGACGGTTTCGGCGATGGTGGGTCGCGTGAATTTCCAGCAACCGCTAACAAGCGGTGCGCGCACTGCGGGCGCGAATTGCCCGACCGTTTATGTTCTGCCGGGCGTCACGTTCGCTGGTTGCTGGAATGGAATTTTCCCGGGCGCGCCTGGTCGCGATCCGAAAGCACCGCCGACCGACAGCGACAAGCGCACATCCAACCGCTTTGATATCGACTACTCCATAGGCAATCACACCCTGCGAGCAGGTGTCGACAACCAAAAATTCACCTCGGCGGAGGCGGGCGGGTCGTCCTATAGCGGTGGCCAGTATTTCCGTGAATTCTTGTCGGGTACTGCTGCTGTAGCGGGCGTCACTCTGCCGGTTGGCACCCGTTACACGCGTCTTCGTGAAGCCAATTCCACCAGCGGCGTTTACCTGGTCGAAAACAAGGCGCACTACGTTGAAGACAGCTGGAAGGTGCAAAAAAACCTGCTGCTGTATGGCGGTCTGCGTTGGGAGTCGTTCAACAACATGAACGGCGACGGCGACAGCTTTGTCAAGAGGAACAATCTGCTGGCACCGCGGCTGGGCTTTTCCTGGGATTTGAACAACGATTCGTCGCTGAAGGTCTATGGCAACGCCGGTCGTTACTTCATCCCTGTCGCATCCAACACCAACATCCGCGCAACCCGCGGCGAGTTGTCCACGGAGTCCTTCTACACATTCACCGGAAGTGATCCGGTGACTGGTAAACCGCTCAATCTGGTGCAAATCGGCAAAACCAATGTGGTCAGTGATGGTGGCCTGGCCCTGCCAGCAACCATCGCCGATACCAAGCTGAGCCCGATGTCGCAGGATGAATTCATCCTGGGATTCCAGAAGGCCATCGCCAAGAATTGGACGGCCGGTGTGAAATATACGCACCGGAAGATCAACAACGGTATGGATGATTGGTGTGATCCCGCCTCGGTGGGCACCTGGATGAATGCCAACGGTTACCCCAACTTTGACTACCACACGATGGCAGGTTGCCAGTTGGTCAATCCGGGCCGCGATGTCACCCTGATGATGGACGCCAAGAATGACGGCGTCCTGGTGCCCATCACTGTTCCGGGTGCCGCCACCGGTCTGGCCATGTACACACGTACCTACAACGCCGTGGAATTCTCGTTCGAGAAAGCTTTTGATGGCAAGTGGGGTTTGGCCGGCTCTTACACCTACTCTGCTAGCAAAGGGACGGCAGAGGGTTACGTCAATTCCACCATCGACCAGGAGGATGCAGGCGTCAGCCAGGACTTTGACTTCGGCACCTTCACGCATGGCTCAAATGGCTTTTTGCCCAATGACCGCACTCATGCCATCAAGCTGTTCGGCAATTACGGGGTAACCGAGAACTTCCGACTTGGTGCTAACCTCAACTCCACTTCTGGACGCCCCTTGAGCCGGATCGGTTTTGTGCCGAGCACGACGCCGGGTGACGCTTCGAGGTACACCTCGGCTTCGACTTATTACTATCTGAACTCTGCAGGTGTGACTGTGCTGGGTCAGCGTGGCGGCGAAGGCCGTACACCTTGGACCAACACGCTGGATGTGCAGGCCGCTTACACGATGAAATTGGGCGGCGAAAAGAAACTGACTTTACAAGCCGATATTTTCAATGTGTTCAATTCGCAACAAGCAACTGAACTCAACGAAATCAACGACTACAGCCGTGGCACGACGACGGTTGGATCCTTGGGCCGCTTAAGCATGAATTATGGTAACCCGACATCGTTCCAGGCTCCGCGCTCCGTTCGACTGACGGCTCGCTACCAGTTCTGACCCCAGCCTTGCGGCAGCAAAAGGACCGCTTCGTGCGGTCCTTTTGTCCTTGTGCGCCCAGCATGGGCGCAGATGCAGAACATCCTTAGGGATGCTCTGCATAACCCCTCACGGTTTGTGCTAGCGCGGCCTCGGGCGGTCTGCGGCGTTGCATTTATTGCCAATAGCACGCGCTATTGGCCGCAAAATGCGCCTTGCATCCCATCCCGATCCGCACTACACACACTCGCGTTGA
>CAMDHE010000185.1 GCA_945898095.1 Roseateles toxinivorans
GCAGTACCGAGGGTCTCGCAACATCGGCGTCGACCAGCATGACCCGGTGGTCAAGTTCCGCCGCGATGCTCAACGCCAGATTGAGCGAAGTAAAGCTCTTGCCCTCGCCAGGTAGCGCGCTCGTCACCATGATCAGATTCGCATGTTTCAGGCTCGCCGCAGCGCCTTTGCCCATCGCGTTATCGATCAACGGTCGCTTGATGACGCGGTACTGGTCAGCCAATTGGGAACGCGATGCACCAGGCACCAGAAAGCCCTGCAAGGCCAGCGAAGGAAGGTCAAGCTCGACATACCCCGAAGATGCGGTTTCGCTCTGAGCGCGTGAGACGCCTTCCTTCTCTGCCGAGGGCTCGGCAGCAGCTTGGGGAAGCAGGTCCTGCAACTCCACACCAGCGGCAATAAGCTGTTCCATCCGCCGCGCCGCTTGTTCTATCAGGCTGCTCATTTCAAGCTACCTGCCGATTCAAAATCACTGCCATGCTTATCAAGCCCAATATGAAAAGACCGAGCAGAACGCCGGTGGCTGCCGCGAAACGCAGCAGGTCGGTGCGCTGACTGCGCCGGGTCGCATCGCTGATCAAACCTGAGACGACACCGAGGATTGGAAGTTCGATCCTGGCCCGCAATTCATGCACGTCGTGGAAGACCGGACGCAGCTGGCTGGCAGCGAAGGAGGCAAAAATGCCCGCCGCGATGGCCGCCAACATGGCTCCTGAAAGCAGCAGCAAGCGGTTCGGCGCCACAGGTTTGGGCGAAACGCGTGGCGGATCGATCAGGCGAAAGTCAGCCACACCCGCAGCGACGTCGAGGTCGCCCGACATCGCGGCTTTTTCGCGTCTGGAAACCAGATCTTCGTAATTCTTCTTGTGAATCGCGTAGTCGCGGTTCAACTGTGCAACTTCAGACTCCAACTGAGGCGAGGTCTTCAACGCAGCCAGTACCTGCCCATAGCGGGATCCATATTCGTCGACTCTGGCTCGCAAGGCCGCGACCTGCACCTCGGTGGTGGCCAGCAAGCGCGTCAGCTCCTGGGCAGCCAATGAGTTGCTGTTGCCCACCGGTGCCGCCATTGCCACCTTGCGGAGTTCCTGTTGTTCTTTGGTTTTTTGCGCTTCCAGATCCTTGATCGTCTTGCGAGCGCTGACGATGTCAGGATGCTGTTCGGTATAGCGCTGCAGCAAGGCGTCGAGGTTGCGACGCTGCGCCTCCAGGCGGACATCGAATTCGGGCGTGGCCACTGTCAGCGAAGATTCCTGCAACAGGCTTTGCATCGTGCTGCTGGCGCGGCTGCGTTCACCGTCCAGTTGCTGCTTGGCAGCATCGCGAGCGTTCACGGCCTCCCGGTATTCGAGCCTTGCACGATCAAGCTGGCCGCTCATCTCAGCCAGACGCGAGGCTACATCGCGTCCATCCGGCGCCATCGTCTGGATATTGCGCAGCCGGAAGTCCTTCACCCTCGCCTCGGCCTCGTTCAGCTTGGCTTCGTAGTTCTTGATCTGTTCGTTGATGAAGCTGGTCGCAGCGACCTGATCCTTGCGGCTCGACCCCAGGCTCGATTCGACGAAAATTGAAACGAACGACTGAACCACTCGCTTGGCGCTCTCCGGATCGGCATCGCGGTAAGCCAGCGTGTAGAGGTTGTCGCGCGCCGTGCTCTGGATCGACAAGCTCTTCATGACCCGCTCGATCAAGATGTCCTGCTGGACCTTCGACTGATTCTTGAGATCGAGATCAGCCATCCGTACCAATTTTTCGACATTGGGCCGGCTGATCAAGGTTCGACTCAGGATCATCACCTGCTGTTCGACATTGGGTTGCATCGCCAGCCCCGACATCAACGGCTTCAGGATCGACTGGGTATCGACGTAGATTCTGGCGCTGGCCTCGTAGCTGTCGGGAATCAAACTGACGGTCAGCGTGCCGGCGATGCCGGCCAGCCAGGCGACGATCACGCCTGGCCAACGGTACTTCCACATTCGCTTGGCAAGGGCCAGCAACTGCGCGATCAACAAATCCATGAACTAAAGCCTCAACTTGGATGCGCAACCGGGCATGCCAAGACCCTGCGGCCAGACATAAACGATTGGATAGGAACGGAGAATTGCGCGAACCAGGAACCCCGCCTTGAGGCTGGGGTCTGGCCGGCTCGGCTCAGAACAGGCTTTGCGGAATCACCAGGATGTCCCCCGGCTTCATCTCGACATTGGCAGACAAGTCGCCGCGCTTGATCAGATCCTTCAAGCGCACGACATATTGCTTGTTGCCATCGGTCGAACGCAGAATCGTGGCCGAATTGCCAGCGGCAAAATCTGTCAAGCCGCCCACCGCGATCATCACGTCGAGCGCGGTCATCTTCTGCTTGTAGGGCAAAGCCTGCGGTTTTGCTGCCTCGCCGACCACCCGGATCTGCTCGCTGTAGGGCCCGACAAAGCCGGTCACGATGACGGTCACCACCGGGTCGCGGACATATTTAGCCAGTTGCTTTTCAATATCGCGTGCAATTTCGATCGAATTCTTGCCCTGCGCGACCAGTTCGTCGACCAAGGGCGTCGAGAACTTGCCGTCTGGACGGACCGGTACCGACATCGACAACTCCGGATTGCGCCAGACCATGATGTTGATGTTGTCGCCCGGGCCGACGATATAACTGTAATCCTGCATCGAAGCCGTGACTGGTGCTGGCGGATAGTTGTTGCTGAGTCCCGCGCAAGCGCTCAGCCCACTGATCACGGCTGCGCAAACGCCCAGCCGGAAACCATAAGTCATTGTGTTGGCGTTTAAATATTTCAAGACGACCCCTGTCAGTTGCTACCCGGCTTTGCTTTGCGACTGATGTACAGCAACAAGCCAAGGAGCAATCGCCAGAATGCTGCTCCAAACCCGACTTGCTGCAGGGCCTGATTCAGCCCTGACCGCAAGCGAATTTCAACGCAAGCGCCAGTCGCTGTACACCCCCGGAGCGCGGGGAAATTGACGACAGGCAACCTGCTTGCCGGGGGTGACCGATTCTCCCGAATACAAAAATCCCGGGTCGAATAAAAAGCGCACGCTCCATGTCAGAAATATCGGCCTGGCCTGAGAACAAGGCATAAATTCACGAAAACTGCATGTTCATGAAGATATTTTTCATGATTCCGAAAACTCTTGGAATTTCCGAAGGTGCTTATCTTGTTTCACTATTGGGCGAGGATTGGATGATCCTGAAATTATCAATCAGCGATGTTGTAGCGGCCGGGCGAGATAATGTTGTCGGGGTCAAAGACAGATTTCAGGTGCCTGACAGTCTGCCAATAGTCAGAATAGGGATCGACCACGGACCCCATCATGTCGGCGCGGGCCCGGTAGACCTCGAGCTTGTGGGCGGTGATGCAGGCATAAAGGGCATCGGCGCATCGCTTGGCGCGATCAAGCTCGGTGCTCACCGAACGATCGAACAGCAGATTGGTCACCGCGACCATTGAACTTTCAGTTTCGATATTGATCGTGATGTAAAGCTCATGCCCATGTTCGCGGGCGACTGAAGTCATCGCCTTGATGAAACCGGTGACAAAGTCCCCGTCCATCGGCAGCGCCGGGCTGATGAAAAGCATGCCGCAGTTCGATTCGTCAAGCCGGGGGGCTGGCAAGTCAGGGCGTCCGAACTTCCAGAGCAAATTGTCGACTGGCGCATCCGTGGGTTTGCCCGATGCCAAGCCATGCAGCGGACGAACTGCCGCAATCGCTGCGGCGTTGGCGCGCAACCAGGGAACAAATCTCAGCGGATGAAGCACCCTGTAGCCCAGATCCAGCCTGAAGTCATCGACGACCATCATCCGCGCCAGCTTGCCCGTCCTTGCCTTGACCTCGGCCAAGGCCGCACGAACCTGTCGGCCCGTACCCGCAATGCCCCCAAGGCTCGTCCATTCATTGGGCGCGATGATGGCCAAGGCTCCCGCAGCCCCGGCCTCAAGCGCCGCGCCAGTCATTCCGCATTGAGTTTCCAGATAATTGCTGACGCCATACATCAAGCTCGAGCGAGTGCGCGCCTTGTTGCCGATATGGGTGACGCCGCCCATCACCCGTTCGCGTTTGAGTTGCGCCAGCACATCGATGAAGCGGCCCAGGTCAGACTCATGACGCAGCGCCAGCGACACCCCCACTTGAACCGGTGGTCGAGGCAGCAACTTGAAGCAGGCACTGGTGACGATGCCGAAATTGCTTTGAAAAAACATCCCGTCGAGCATCGGGCCCAAGCCGAACGGATGGCAAGTAGCCAGCGGCGATGACTCTCCGAGGCGGCGAAACCCGGTTTTCAGGACCTGTCCGGTACCGGTCACGATCTCCAGCGCGAACAGGTCATCCCGGCGCGGCCCCAGGTAACCTACGCCCCGATCGAGGGCATTGCCGATCAGGCTGGTAGCACTCGCCGCACCGCAGACATTGAAGTAAAGACCCGGGCATTTTTCCTGCAAGAACTGATAAAGCTGGGCTTGCGTGACGCCAGGCTCAATCAGCGCCACCGGGTTGGTGATCGAAACCTTGTCCGCATTGACGATCTGGTTCATGCCGCTCAAATCCACCGGCGTACAGCCTTCGACAACCGGCGCCTTGGAGCCATAGCCCCAATTCAAGCCGGTCGAATAGGCATACAAAGGCCGGCGCTGGGCACGAGCGGACTGCACGATGGCAACGACATCACTGACGTTTTTAGGTCTCAACTCGGCAAAGTAGCTCATGTCAGGTCCCTTTCAAATGCTTGGAAGAGAAAGCTTAGGACCGTGGCTTTGCGACGGCCCGTTCTTGCCTCAATTTCGCCGAAAAAACTCCTGCCATTTCCATGCAGAGCGGCCGCAAAAAAAGGGGCGAATGCCCCTTTTCTTTCCAGCATCGGCAGGGTTTACTTGCTCGAACGGCGCCGGGCAAAAGCCAGACCCAGCAGACCAAGTCCAACCAGCGACAGGCTGGCAGGCTCCGGCACTGGCGTGACGACCACCGTCCCGGACCAGGTGTTGTTATCCAATGTGCCGCCGGCCAAGATAACGCCGGCCAAGGAAGCGATCGTTGTGCCAGGATACTGGGCACTGAACGTTCCCTTCCATTGGGTAACATCGACGTCCGCCAAGGTACATTTTCCGTCCAGGTTGCTGTCTGCCGGGCAGGCATAGCCCTCAATCCCG
>CAMDHE010000186.1 GCA_945898095.1 Roseateles toxinivorans
GGGGGGGGGTAGCGATCTTGCTCTCCGGCAGCCTGAGGCCGGAATATATGATAGTTAACTTACATATTTACTGCGAAATAATAAATGTGTTGTTTATTTGATTGAAGACAAAAATGCACAAATCGTTGCGACCGTTCAGAGCTCCGAAGGCCAAGCGATACGCGCATTCCTGCCCCGGCCTATTGCGCAGTCCAGCCGCCGTCGAGGCTCCAGGCTTGGCCGCGCACATTGCTGGCCGCTTCAGAGCAGAGGAAGATCGCCAGCTCGCCGAGTTGCTCGGGCGTGGTGAATTGCAGCGAGGGCTGTTTTTCGGCCAGCAGCTGGCGTTTGGCCTCGTCGTTGCTGAGGCCGAGATCGGCGGCGCGTGCATCGACTTGTTTTTGCACCAGCGGCGTCAGCACCCAGCCCGGGCAGATCGCGTTGACCGTCACGCCGGTGGTGGCAGTCTCCAGCGCCACCGCCTTGGTGAAGCCGACCAGGCCATGCTTGGCCGTCACATAGGCTGATTTCTGCACCGACGCCACCAGGCCATGCACCGAGGCGATGTTGAGGATGCGACCCCAGCCGCGCGTCTTCATGCCGGGCAAGGCCAGCCTGGTGGTGTGAAAGGCCGAGCTGAGGTTGATGGCGATGATCGCGTCCCAGCGCTCGGGCGGAAAATCCTCGACCGCAGCCACGAACTGGATGCCGGCGTTGTTGACCAGGATGTCGCAACCGCCGAATTCGGCGTCGACATAGGCCATCATCGCGGCGATTTCGGCCGGCTGGCTCATGTCGGCGCCGTGATAACCGACCTTCAAACCGGCCGGCCCCGCCGCTTCGACCTGGGCGCGCGGCCCGGCGACATCGCCAAAACCGTTCAAGACGATATTCACGCCGCGTTGCGCCAGGCTGAGCGCAATGCCCAGTCCGATGCCGCTGGTGGAGCCTGTGACCAGCGCTGTTCTGCCTTTCAACATCTCGAATCCTTTCGGGGTTGCTACGATTGATGCCCAGAGGATAGCAATCATGACTGAACCGAAACTGAAATTCGTCCAATGCCTGGGTGCCACGGGTCTGCACCGGATGGCTTATTGGGAATGGGCTTGCCAGGACAGCGCCGCGCCGACGCTGGTTTGTGTCCATGGCCTGTCGCGCCAGGGGCGCGACTTCGACAGCCTGGCGCGCGTGATGAGCCAGACGCACCGGGTGATCTGCCCCGATGTGGTCGGGCGCGGCCGTTCGGACTGGCTGGCCAACCCGGTCGGCTACCAGATCCCGACTTATGTGGCCGATATGGTGACGCTGCTGGCGCGGCTCGACGTTGAGCAGGTCGACTGGGTCGGCACCTCGATGGGCGGCCTGATCGGTCTGGGCCTGGCGGCCTTGCCCGGCGGGCTCAGCCCGGTGCGGCGGCTGTTGCTCAATGATGTCGGCCCGGCCTTGCGCGTGCAGGCGCTGCAGCGCATCGGCAGCTATCTGGGCCTGCCGCTGCAGTTCGATTCGCTGGCCGAGGGCACGGCTTATCTGGCCGGCATTTCGCAGGGTTTCGGCCCACATACGCCAGAGCAATGGGCGGCGCTGTCGGCGCCGATGCTGAAGCCGCTCGGCAGCCGCTTCGAGCTGCATTACGACCCGAAGATCGCGCTGGGCTTTGCCGCCATCACCCCCGAACAGGCGGCGGCCGGCGAGGCTGCGCTCTGGTATGCCTATGACGCCTTGCGCTGCCCGACGCTGTTGTTGCGCGGCGCCGATTCCGACCTGCTCAGCGCCGAGACCGCTCAGCTGATGACGCAGCGTGGCCCGAAAGCCAGGCTGGAACAATTCGCCGCAGTCGGCCATGCGCCAACGCTGGTGCAGGTCGATCAGATCGCGGTCGTGAAGGCATTTTTCCAGCCGTGAAAACCGCTTCGCAAGCCGCTGCAGCGCCGTCGAATATCGTCGCGCTGCTCGAGGCTGACCTGTTGCCAACGGTCGACGCGGTGCTGCGAGCGCGCGCTTTTGCCGAGCCGCTGCTGACCGGTCAGCAACTCGACACCGGCGAGCCGGCGCTTTCCCATGCTGACGGCGTGGCGGCGATTCTGGCTGAGATCGGTGCGCCGCCGGCGATGCAGGCGGCGTCTTATCTGGTCTATGCCGGAGATTACCTGAACAAGCCCGAGGAAGTCGTCACCAAGGCTTTTGGCGCCAGTTACGCCGGGCTGGTGATGCACACGCGCCGCTTGGTGCAGATCCAGCGCGCGGCGCGCGAGGCCATGGTCGGCCCCGAACAGCGGGCCGAGCAGACCGAACGCGTGCGCAAGATGCTGCTGGCGTTTTCGCGCGACCTGCGGGTGGTGTTGCTGCGCCTGGCTTCGCGGCTGCAGACGCTGCGCTTTTATGCAGCCGGCAAGTCGGCTTGCCCGGCGGGGTTGGCGACCGAATCGCAGCAGGTGTTCGCGCCGCTGGCCAACCGGCTGGGGCTGTGGCAGATCAAATGGGAGCTGGAGGATTTGTCCTTCCGCTTTTTGCAGCCGGAGGCTTACCGCGAAATCGCCGCCGCGCTGCATGAAACAAGGGTCGAGCGCGAGCAGGGCATCGAGGCGGCGCGCGCCGCGCTGCTGGCCGTTCTGGCACAGCAGGGTTTGGCCGCGCAGGTGCAGGGCCGGCCCAAGCATCTCTACAGCATTTACAAGAAGATGCAGGGCAAGCAACTGGCGCTGGCCAGGATCTTCGACCTGCGCGCGCTGCGCGTGATCGTGCCGACCGTGACCGATTGCTATGCGGTACTGAGCCTGCTGCATGAGCAATACCGGCCGGTGGCGGGCGAGTTCGACGATTACATCGCGCGGCCCAAACCGAACGGCTATCAGTCGCTGCATACGGTGGTGCAGGGCGCCGATGGCCGGGCGATGGAAGTGCAGATCCGCACTGCGACGATGCACGAGCATGCCGAGCATGGCGTGGCCGCGCATTGGGCTTACAAGGAGGCCGGCGCGCGCGGGTACGCCGGCACCAGCGCGGCGGGCGACGCCGATGCGCAGATTGCCCAGGCGCGCAAAGCCGTGCTGCGCCAGTTGCTGGCCTGGGAGCGCGATTTTTCCGACGCACAGCCCGATGGTGAGCAAAAGCTGTTCGACGAGCGCATCTATGTGTTCACGCCGCAGGCGGCGGTGATCGAGCTCGCTGCGGGCTCCACGCCGATCGACTTTGCCTACGCCGTCCACACCGACCTCGGCCACCGCTGCCGCGGCGCCAAGGTCGACGGCGCGATGGTCTCGCTGAACACCCCGCTGCAGAGCGGCCAGACCGTCGAAGTGACGGCGCTGAAAGAGGGCGGGCCGTCGCTCGATTGGCTCAATGCCGATCTGGGTTTTCTGAAAAGCCAGCGTTCGCGCACCAAGGTCAGGGCCTGGTTCAATGCACGCGAGATCGAGCAGACCGTTGCGCGCGGCCGCGAACTGGTTGAAAAACTGCTGCAGCGCGAAGGCCGCACCGCGATCAGGCTCGAAGACCTGGCCGGGCGGCTCGGTTTCAAGAATGCCGAAGGGCTGTTCGAGGTCGTCGGCAAGGACGAATTTTCGCTGCGCAATATCGAGCAGTTGCTGCGTCCGCCGCCGCCGGTCAACGACAGCGATGAATTGCTGGCGCAGCGCCGCAGCCGCAGCTCGGCCAAGTCTGATGCCACGAGCGGCGGCGTGCTGGTGGTCGGCGTCGACTCGCTGCTGACCAATCTGGCGCGCTGCTGCCGGCCCGCGCCACCCGACCCGATCGGCGGCTATGTCACCCGCGGCAAGGGTGTGGCGATCCACCGCGCCGACTGCAGCAACTTCTGCCAGATGGCGCAGCGCACGCCCGAACGCGTCATCGCTGTCGCCTGGGGCGGTACGCGCGATGGCGCGGCCAAGGGCGCGCAATATCCGGTCGATGTGATCATCGAATCGAGCGACCGCCAAGGCCTGCTGCGCGACCTGCTGGAGGTGCTGGCCAAGGAAAAAATGAACGTCATCGCGGTCAACACCCAGTCGGTCAAGTTCGGCAAAGCCAGCAAGGGTGACACCGCCTGGATGAGCATCACGGTTGAAGTGGCAGATTCCGGGCGCCTGGCGC
The DNA here is from genome assembly GCA_945898095.1 of Roseateles toxinivorans. Lineage (GTDB taxonomy): Bacteria > Pseudomonadota > Gammaproteobacteria > Burkholderiales > Burkholderiaceae_C > Paucibacter_A > Paucibacter_A toxinivorans_A. The sequence goes on from CAMDHE010000186.1 coordinate 4,069, forward strand.
AAGTCCTGCGCAGCCTCGCCCAAGTCAGTGGTGTTCGCAGCGCCCGCCGCCGCTGAGGCGGGTCAGTCAGCCCGCTTTCTCATGCTATAGTTCGGCCTCTTTAGGCGCGTAGCTCAGCTGGTTAGAGCACCACCTTGACATGGTGGGGGTCGTTGGTTCGAGTCCAATCGCGCCTACCAAATTTGGTAGGTAAAACAAGCACTTGGCGGAAACGCCCGGTGCTTTTTTTATGTCTGTACGGGGAAAGTACGGACAAATATTGCCGGGACTGTGCAGGTTCTTGGGCGGCATCCCTTGACCCCGGCCCCTTGCTCTGGCGGCTCATTCCGCCGCGAGCATCGATGGCAGCAAACCTCGTCAGAGGAGAAGCGAAGGATTCACTTCGTCGTTAGCAGTGTCTGCGGCAGGCGCCGCTCTGGCATCTACGCAATGACGCGCGGCATCTGGACCAATTCCAATGGTTTCCAAGTCATTTCGCACTTTTAGGTTTTACTTGGAAATATGTATTATTTCCATCTGGCAGAGTAGACCGCCGATCTGGCCAACTACCACGGATGGGGCTCATGGAGCGCTTGCGGTCAAACGGCCAAGGCGAGCGGCCGAATCTCTTTTGCGATCATTTTTCCGCTACCAATTTCGGCCACGCGCAGCTCGTAAGCCGCTTGCAGATTCAGCCATCCCTTTGCCTCACTGCCGAAATAACGCTCCAGCCGCAGGGCAGTGTCAGCGGAAACACCGCGCTCGCATTTCACGATTTCGCTGAGGCGCGAGTAGGGCACATGCAGGGCAATCGCCACGGCGCGCACGCTGACACCCATGGGTTTGATGTAGTCCTCCATCAGGACTTCGCCCGGGTG
>CAMDHE010000187.1 GCA_945898095.1 Roseateles toxinivorans
TAATGTAATGTAATGGGTTTATTTTTGTGATGGTTTACTGGGCCTAATATTAATTGGAGAATTGTTGATTTTTTGATCATAAATCACTTTAGTAAGGGAATATTTCGGCATATAAATTACAAGAAAAATCACTGAGTAGCGGTTTTATAATTGAGACTTTAAAATGAGCGTCATAATTTCAGCAGTAACCGGTTTAAGCATTTATAGCCTATCCATATTCGCAGGTCATTGGTTGATTTAAAATGGATTTTGAGGTCCCTTCTGGTCTACAGAGAATCTCGATCGGCGTGTAGGTTTTTCAGCGATTGACGCGAAAATAAATATTGAGGTTTCGATCTGGTTGAGCCACAAGATCGTGGTCTAGCTTGACTATCGATTGAGACCGGGCCGTGCACCGGAAAACGAGCGTTCGGCTAGTTTTAGAAACTAGGGGTCGGTGACGCGCGCGGGCTTTATCGACTCCGAATCAGTTCAACTCCACCTTCGCCTTCTTGATCAGCTCGGCCCAGTAGCGGGTTTCCTTGCGGATGAATTGGCCGAATTCTTCGGGGCTGCCGGTGACCGGGTCGACGCCTTGGGCCACCAGCTTCTGCCGGATCACCGGGTCTTGCAGGATTGCGTTCAGTTCATGGTTGAGCTGGGTGACGATCGCTGGCGGCATGCCGGCCGGGCCGATCAGGCCGTACCAGGTTGACATGTCGTAGCCGGGCACGCCAGCCTCGGCCAGGGTCGGGATCTGCGGTGCGGCGGCCGAGCGTTTGGCGGTCGTCACGCCCAGGGCTTTGAGCTTGCCGCTCTGGATGAAGGGCAAGGCGCTGGGCAGGTTCGGGAAGCTCATCGCGACCTTCCCCGAGAGCAGGTCGGGCAACAGGCTGCCGGTGCCCTTGTACGGGATATGCACCAGGTCCAGCCCGGCCATCTGCTTGAAGACCTCGGCCGACAAATGCACCGAAGCGCCGCTGCCCGAAGACGCGAAGTCAAGCTTGCCCGGATTGGCTTTCGCGTAGGTGATCATTTCCTTGACGCTGTTGAACGGCGAACTGGCCGGCACGACCAGCACATTGGGTGCGCTGAGTACTTGGCCGATCGGGGTGAAGTCCTTCACCGGGTCGTATTTCGCCTCCTTGTACAGCGCCGGGTTCACCGCATGGCCGATCGACGTGTAGAACAGCGTGTAGCCATCGGGCGCCGACCGTGAGACAAATTCGGTGGCGATATTGCCATTGGCGCCGGCGCGGTTTTCGATGATGACGGTCTGCCCCATGCGGCTGCTCATCGCCATGCCGAGGATGCGCGCAATGCTGTCGGCGCTGCCGCCCGGGGTGAAGCCGACGACGATCTTGATGGTCTTTTCCGGGTAGGCGGCCAGCGCCACCAGCGGCAGCAGCAGCGCGCCAAGCGCGAACAATTTTTTCAGCTTAATCATGGGTTTTCTCCAGCAAGGGAATGTTCGATAGCTTTTCCAACTCGGCATGCGAAAGACCGTCAACCCGGTCGATCACCAGCATGCCCAGCGGCGTGATTTCCAGCGTTGCCAAGTCGGTGTAGACCCGCGTCACCACGCCGGCACCGGTCAGCGGGTAAGTGCATTGCTCGACCAGCTTGGAAGCGCCCGATTTGGTCAGATGCTCCATCATCACGAACACCTGTTTGGCGCCGAAAGCCAGGTCCATCGCGCCGCCAACGGCCGGGATCGCGTCGGGGTCCTGCGTGCGCCAGTTGGCCAGATCGCCCTTGACCGAGACCTGGAAGGCGCCGAGCACGCAGATGTCGATATGGCCGCCGCGGATCATCGCGAACGAATCGCCATGGTGAAAAATCGACCCGCCCTTGAGCAAGGTGATGTTCTGCTTGCCGGCGTTGACCAAGTCCGGGTCGATCTGGTCGCCGGTGGCCAACGGGCCCATGCCGAGGATGCCGTTTTCGCTCTGCAGGATGATTTCCTTGTCGGGCGGCAGATAGTTGGCAATCGACATCGGCTGGCCGATGCCCAGGTTGACATAAGCGCCGTCGGGGATGTCCTGGACGATGCGCTGCGCGATCTGCGCGGTCGTTCTCGGGGTGTATGTGCTCAAGATGCTGCTCCGTCTTCGAGAACCACGCGTTTGACGTAAATGCCCGGTGTGATGATGTTCTCGGGGTCGAGATCACCGAGTTCGACGATCTGCCGCACCTGCGCGATCGTGCAGCGCGCAGCGGTTGCCATCAAGGGGCCGAAATTGCGGCCAGAGCGGCGATAGGTCAGGTTGCCCCAGCGGTCGCCACAGCCGGCCTTGATCAAGGCGTAGTCGGCATGGATCGGAAACTCCAGCACCTGCTCGACGCCGTTGAGAATGCGGCTCTCCTTGCCCTTGGCGAGTTCGGTGCCGGCGCCGGTCGGGGTGAAGAAAGCGCCGATGCCAGCGCCCGCAGCGCGAATGCGTTCGGCCAGCGTGCCCTGGGGAACCAGTTCGAGCTCGAGCTTGCCAGCGCGGAACAGGTCGTCAAAGGCGGTCGAGCCCGGTTGACGCGGGAAGGAACAAACGACCTTGCGCACCTGGCCAGCCAGCACCAGCTTGGCAATGCCGACGCCGCCGCTGCCGGCGTTGTTGCTGACGATCGTCAGGTTCCTGGCGCCTTGCGCCGCCAGCGCGTCGAGCAGGCTGGTCGGCAAGCCGGCGCCGCCGAAACCCGACACCAGAATCGTCGAACCATCCTCTATATCGGCCACCGCCTCGGCGGTGCTGCCAACTATTCTGTTGATCATCGAATGCTTTCCATTTGAAACTTCATGGTTGGACCGGGGTGAACACCGGCACCGGGAATTCTCCGTCCGAAGGCTTGAACAGCAGGCGCACCGCTTGGCCGATCGCCAGCGTCTCGGGGTCGCAGTCGACGATATTGCTGAGCATCGTCGGCCCTTCGTCGAGCCTCACGAAAGCGACCACATAGGGCGGCTTGGCATGGCGCATCACGCTGAAGGAATAGATCACGCCGCTGCCCAGGCCAGGCTGCCATTGGGTCTCGCTGCTGAAACAAAAAGGGCAGGTCGGGCGTGGGTACCAATGCGCCTTGTCGCAGGCGCTGCAACGTTTGACCAGAAAGCGGCCTTGCTTGGCCGCTTCCCAGAAGGGGAGTGAATCCACCGTGGGGATCGGTGCCGCCAGCAGGCGTGAGTTGTCGCTCATTCGGTCATTCTCTTTCCAGAATCAAGGTGGCGCTGCCATGCCGGGTCGCCAGCATGCCGCCGGTGCCCTGGGCCAGCGCGAGCTTGCAGTCGCGCACCTGCACCGCCGGATGGGCTTCGCCGCGCAATTGCCGCACCGCCTCGATCACCTTGGTCATGCCGCCGCGATTGGCCGGATGGTTGTTGCACAGCCCGCCGCCGTCGGTGTTGAACGGCAGCTTGCCGACACCCGAGATCAGGTTGCCATCGGCAACGAAAGCACCGCCCTGGCCCGGTGCGCAAAAGCCCAGGTCTTCCAGCTGGATCAGCACGGTGATGGTGAAGCTGTCGTAGATCGACGCGTACTGGATGTCGGCCGGGGTCACGCCGGCTTCGGCAAAGGCCTGGGCGCCCGACCAGCGCGCGCCCGAAGTGGTGAGGTCGAAATAGCCGCCGGCCTGATGCTTGACGGCCTCGCCGGCGCCGATCAGTTTGACCAGCGGGCGCTGCAGCGAGCGTGCGATCTCCGGCCTTGTCACGATCAGGGCGCCGCCGCCATCGGTGACGACGCAGCAATCGAGCCGGTGCAAGGGGTCGGCGACCATTGGCGAATCGAGCACATCCTGCACCGTCAACACCTGGCGCAGCAGCGCATTCGGGTTGTGCTGGGCATGGTGCGAGGCCGCCACCTTGATCCAGGCGAGTTGCTCGCTGGTCGTGCCGTATTGATGCATATGACGCTTGGCGCACATCGCATAGCCATTGGCGTTGGCGATGCCGTAGGGATATTCCCATTGGAAATCCGGCTGCGAAGGGTTGCGCAGCTTTGGCGTAATGCCGGTGGCCACGCCTTCGCTGCGCGGCCTTCCGGCCAGCGTGATCAGCGCGACATTGCATTTGCCCGCCGCGATCGCCTGCGCCGCATGGCTGACCAGGCTCAGATAGGAAGCGCCGCCGATGTCGGTCGAATCGATATGGCGCGGCCGCAGGTTCAGGTATTCGACCATCGAGGTCGGGCCCATGCCGGGCGCGTCGGCCGAGCAGAAATAACCGTCGATGTCGTCCTTGCTCAAGCCGGCATCGAGCAGCGCACCTTGGGCGACTTCAGCATGCAACTGCGCCACCGAACGATCCGGGGCCTTGCGCGTCGGGTGCTCATAGGCGCCCACGACATAAGCCTTGCCATGAAGGGTCATGCTTTATTCTCAGTAATATTACTAATCACGTGAATATATTCAAGGATGCTCTGCATAACCCCTCTCGGCCTGTGCTGGCGCGGCCTCGGGCGGTCTGCGGCGTTGCATTTATTGCCAATAGCACGCGCTATTGGCCGCAAACTGCGCCTTGCATCCCATCCCGATCCGCACCGCACCCGCTCGAGTTGAGTTATGCAGAGCATCCCAAGGAAAAAACCTATTTATCGAGAGGCTGACTTTAATTCGAATGCCGATCGTGGCTCCGGATTTATGTGAATAATTTCATTCAATAGCAGATGCTGTCGGGCATTGCTCGCTGACCCCAAGCCCACGTTCG
>CAMDHE010000188.1 GCA_945898095.1 Roseateles toxinivorans
AACCGAGCGGGGGGGGGTTGCCAAGATGAGGATGGTGGTCTGACGAACTTCGGGCGCGCGATGGTGCAAGAAATGGAAAGGGTGGGAATGCTTTTGTGCCTCAGCCACACTGGCCACCGCACGGTGCGCGAGGTTCTTGCCATGGCGACGCAACCCTTGATTTTCTCGCACAGCAATTGCGCTGCGCTGCACGCACATCCCCGCAACATCCCCGACGAATTGATCCGAGCCTGTGCAGCCACAGGGGGGGTCGTTGGCATTAATGGCGTGGGAATCTTTCTTGGAAAAAACGATATTTCAAGCGAAACCTATTCGCGGCACGTGGATCACGTGGTGCAGTTGGTGGGGCCAGCCCACGTGTCCATCGCATTGGACTATGTGTTTGACTTGAGTGAACTAGAGAAACATGTCGAAAAGATGAAGGGCACTTTTCCGCCAGGGCTTGGTTACGAATTGGGGGCCCGATTTGTACCCCCCGAGCAACTGGAAGAAATTGTGGTCACATTACAAGGCTGGGGCTATTCGGATACCGACCTGACGGCATTGCTGGGTGGCAACCTTTTGCGTCTCGCAAAGCAAGTTTGGAAGGCACCGACGCATGGCTGAAAAAGTCGCTAACACTGAAACAATGGGTGAGGCGGGCATGGCGCTGAATGAATTGGCATCACGCTATTGGCAATTTCTGCGTCACGAATTTCCATTTAACGCTTTGACAGCTGGGGAACCACTGAATGAGCCCACTCTTTTTAGAGAGGCTCCAAGTGACTTTGAGCGCAGAGCCGATGTTGCGCGGATATTTCAGGCGGAACTTGGAAACATCCCACTTGCAAGTCTTTCACAGAACGACCGCATCACTTACCGACTACTGGAGCGAGAACTCACCGACCTGCAGGACGTGTTCGCAACCGACTCGCACCTTCGCCCTTGGCTGCTACCTGCGGGTCCGGAGTTCAACACGCAATACTTTGCCAACCTGACTCACCTTGGCGACATAGCCCAAGCGCAACTTTACTTGAAGCGCCTAGCCACGCTACCAAGTTATTTCCGCGACGTTCAGGCCTGTCTCGACGAGGGTATGGCACGTGGCATTCGGTCACCGAAGGTTGTACTTGCAGCAGCGGCAGCAAACATAGGGCAGGCTGCGAAAGGTGATGCTTCGCGCACGGCTTGGTGTGCCCCCTTTGGACGCTCACCCATAGCTTCTCATGCTCAGATGGTGGTCCTCGCAAAGGAGGCGGCACACATTGTGGCGCAGCAAATACAGCCAACATTGAAGAGTTTGGCTCATCACATAGAGCATAACCTTTTGCCCAATGCTCGGGAAAGCGTGGCATGCACTGAGGGACCTCTGGGTGTCGAGTTCTATGCTTTTTGGGTGCGGCACTTTACCAATTTGCCAATGACGCCAGACGCCGTTTACGCCATCGGGCTCGAGCAAGTAAGCAGGTTGGAAAAAGAAATGACCGAGGTGGCCGCGCGGTCGGGCGTCGGTGGCGATTTGAAGAGTTACAGGCGTTTTCTGGCTGAGGATCCTAGCTTCCGCGAAAGTTCAGCTGAGCGACTGCGCGAAAGGGTGGAAGCTCTGGCAAAACGCATTGACGGCAAGATTCCCTCGATCCTTGGCCACCTGCCCCGAGCCACATACGGCGTTCAATCCATACCGGCAGCAGCTTCCGAAAAATTGCCCATGGCCTATGCCCAACCCAACCCAGCAGACGGGTCCGCTCCTGGAACGTTCTGGATCAACGGTCTGCCCGACCGAGTACCTACCTACTCGTTGGTCAGCGTCACCTTGCATGAAGCTTGGCCAGGCCACCTGATGCACATCGCGCTGATGCAGGAAATGACGGCGTTGCCCATGTTTCGCCGGGCCAACTTTACAAAGTACGGGGCCTGCCTAGAAGGCTGGGCGATGTACTGCGAGACGCTCGGACATGAACTGGGGCTATACGAGACGCCGCACCAGCATTTCGGCCAGTTGGACATGGAGATGTGGCGCGCCTGCCGTCTGGTGGTGGATACCGGGTTGCATGCGAAGGGATGGACGCGAGAGCAGGCCGTGCAGTACATGGTCGAGCGGCTGAGCCTTTCACGTAACGCCATCGAGGCTGAGGTCGACCGCTACATTGCCATGCCCGCCCAAGCGCTGGCATACCATCTTGGCGGACTTAAGTTCCGAGAGTTGCGTACCCGAGCTCAGGCAAGGCTGGGCGAGAGGTTCAATCTGCGACGCTATCACGATCAACTGATGGCAGCCGGCGCCGTGACCCTGCCTGTGTTGGAAGAAATTATTGACACTTGGCTGGACAGCCATGCCGCTTGACCTCAACACAGGCGTTTTCTTCGAGGTGCACGGGCCGGTCACGGGCCTTCCTCTAATGGTAACTTTGCCGTTGATGGCCTCGTATGGTGCAATCTTCGGATCCGAGCTTGAGCCGGTTTTAGATGGCTATTTAAGCAGGCTGACTGACCGATACCGTGTGCTGTGCGTGGATTACCCCAGCATTGGAGGCAGCCTTGATATTGCGCCCGAAGCGCTCACGGCCGACCGCGTGTGCGCCGATCTTCTGGGTGTGGCCAGCGCGGCCGGCTTCGAGAGCTTCGCATACTGGGGCTATTCCTGGGGCGCCGCTGTCGGACTTCAATTGGCTGCCCGCACTCAACGAATCACGGCCCTTGTTTTGGGCGGTTGGCCGCCGCTGGGTGCACCCTATGACGCCATCCTGCAGGCCACGCGCTTGAAGCAGTCCGACCCCGAACCTTCGTCGCTGAAAGTGTTGCGCTCAAAGGACCAGTACCGTCAGTGGGAAGCCTACTACAGCAGCATGGTGGACTGGGCCGAAGCTGAGTCCGTGGCGAGCATTCATGTCCCAAAGATGGTTTACTTCGGCGGCGATGGCGACCTTGTAGAGGCCGGCATTCCCATTCGTATCGCGTCGATCATTCGCGAGAATCGAACCATGCTTGAAAAGCAGGGCTGGACGTTAAAAGAGTTACCGGGCCAAGGTCACGGTGTTTGTATGACACCTGAGCTCGTCGTTCCGCCCGTCAGGTACTTTCTGGATTTGTCGTTATGAACGAGACTACCTTTCAGACGGATGTCATCGTCCTCGGGGCCGGAATGGCCGGCGCTTCGCTGGCAGCCGAGCTTGCAGAAAAACGAACGGTGACACTGCTCGAAATCGAGGATCAACCGGGCCGTCACGCCACGGGACGCTCGGCTGCGATGTTCATCGAAAGCTACGGCAATGAAACGATACGAGCACTGACAAGGGCAAGCCGCAGCTTTTTAGCTGCGCCTCCGGCTGGATTCGCCGAAGTCCCGCTGCTGACCCCGCGTGCAAGCATGGTCATCGCCAATACCGAAAGTCTGCAAATACTCGACCGTATCCACGCCGAAGCTCGTTCCGGTGCATCTTTGCTGAGGCTGGACAGCGCCGCCGCTTTGGCGATGGTGCCCATCTTGCGCTCAGAGGCGGCAGCAGGCGCGTTGCTCGACCCGTCGGGCCGCGATATCGACGTTGCCGCGCTGTTGCAAGCTTACCTGCGAGTGGCTCGGCACAGCGGCGCGCGTCTGATCATGGGCGCGGCCGAACTCGAGATTCGCCGGAAGGGCGGTCTGTGGCATGTGCAATCACGCGTGGGTACTTTCCGTGCACCACTGCTTGTGAATGCCACGGGCGCTTGGGCCGATCAGGTGGCTGCGATGGTAGGCGCAAAGGCCATTGGCCTAAAACCGATGCGCCGAACAGCGTTGACCGTTGCGGCGCCAGTCGGCTGCGATGTTCGCCGTTGGCCCGCTGTGATCGATGCCCACGAGTCCTTCTACTTCAAGCCCGAAACAGGCCAGTTATTGCTGTCGCCTGCCAATGAAGACCTGATGGATCCCTGCGACGCGATGCCTGAGGAACTTGACGTGGCGATTGCAGTAGACCGTTTTGAGCGCGCCACAACGATGCGCGTTCAACGGGTGGTTCACCGTTGGGCGGGGCTAAGGAGCTTCGTTGCCGACCGCACGCCCGTTGTTGGATTCGATCCACGCGTTGAGGGCTTTTTCTGGCTGGCCGCGCAAGGTGGCTATGGGATCCAGGCCGCGCCCGCTCTGGCCCGAACAGCAGTTGCGTTAATCACTGGGCGGGCATTGCCCCCCGACATCCAAGCAGAGGGTGTGGCGGTCAAAGCTTTGGACCCTGCGCGGCCGGCGCTAGGCCCCGAGATGACGCATGCGTGGCCAGGAGTTCAGTGATGCGCATCTTCATGGCTGCCTTGGCCACAGAGACCAACACCTTCGCCCCCTTTCCGACAGGGTTGGGCTCTTTCACCGAATTTGGATTGGTGCGCGACGAGGCCAGCAAGGTCAACAGCCCCAGCGCAGAGATCATGGCCACTTTCTGCGGACTCGCACGATCTGCGGGCGACGATGTCGTGGAAAGCCTCTGCGCCTTTTCCCAGCCGTCCGGCAAGACGGTCCGCATTGTGTATGAGCAGCTTCGTGACCGCATCCTCGATGATCTGCGCGACGCCATGATGAAGGCACCGGTGGACATTGTGTTGCTTGCCTTGCACGGTGCGATGGTGGCCGAAGGCTGCGACGACTGCGAAGGCGATTTGCTGACCGGTATCCGAGAGCTGTTCCCGCAGGTCGTCATCGGCGTCGAACTCGACTTGCACTGCCACT
>CAMDHE010000189.1 GCA_945898095.1 Roseateles toxinivorans
CGATGTCGTAGGTCTCAAGATTGAAGGCCGCGCCGCGCCCCATGAAAACACCGTCGACGTAAACGCCGATGCCGCTATCGAACCCGATGTTCGATCGGTTCTGGCTTTGAACACCTCGAACGGAGAAATTCGGTAAAGCATTGTTCTCCTCCCCCAGAAACACGACGTTAGGAATGGCGGCATCCGACAACCGCACGGCGCCGCGGTTCTGCAATTCGCCGCCGCTGATGACGCTGATGGATAGTGGCACGTCGATGGCGCGCTCTGTGCGCTTACGCGAAGAGATAGTGACCTCCTGCAGCACTTGCGGTTCTGCAACGCTTTGCGCATGTGCCACGGTGGCGCTTTGGCCCACCATAAGGACCGATAAGGCGACGATGGCAGTCGTCACTGGATTCTTTTTGAAGGTTGGTTGATTCATGATTTTTCCTTGTAAACGGTTTTCAAGCCGCGATGTAAAAAGGTTCACATACTTGCCTCGCCCGCTGCATGCAGCGTTCGACCGTTCTGGTAGTCACCCCAAGACGATCAGCAATTTCAGATTGGGTTAGGTCATGCAGGCAACTTAACTCCACCACCAGTTCGGTACGAGCCCCGGCGGCACGAAGACAATCGACAATCTGTTCCAAGACACGTCGCCAGTGCACTTGGCTCTCCACCGAGGGGCCAGGTTGCTCAATTTCAATATTGTCCAGGGCGAAGTGAAAACTGGTCTGCCTGAAGGCGTCACGACGCACCTTGTCGATCACTAGGCGCTCGGCAGTGCGGAACAGGTAAGCGCGAGGGTTTAGGTCTAATATGGAGGGATCTGGCAGCTGCGCTATGCGCAAGAACACTTCCTGCACCGTGTCGGCGATGTCATCCTCGTTGCGCAACAAGCGCCTCAAGAAAGAGCGCAGTGGGCGATGGTGCGCAGCGTAGGTCTCAGAAATGTAGCGCGTGCGCTCAGCGTAGCGCTCGGGCTGGTCCAGCCCTCGCTTTAATTTGGCCGTCATTTCGGAGCATTCCTGCTCGGCTTCCTTAAGACGGGCCTGTTCGTCTGAATTTTCTGCCATGGTTATCGGGTTCTCCAGGGCTGGCATGTTCAACTGCTTTCACACACTCTGTCGTCGCTGCAGCAGAGTGCCGTAATTGGCTATTGGAAAATATATGCTATCATTGAACGAACGACCGGTCAATAAATAATTTACCTATGACAAACCCTATCTTAGCTGTCGAAGGATTGACATTGCGCGGCCATCGCAATGGAGGGTCGCAATGCATCTTGGATAGCATCTCGCTGCAGGTGAGAGAGGGCGAGATCGCAGGGCTCGTGGGCGAGTCCGGGTCGGGCAAGTCCATGCTCGGCAGCGCCATTGGGGGATTGCAGCCAATGAATTGCAAGATCACTGAGGGGCGTATTTTGTGGCGGGATCGCGACCTGCGCGGCGCGGATGAAGCCCTGCTTTCGGCACTGCGTGGCTCACAGATCGCATATATTTTTCAAGAGCCTATGACGGCGCTGAACCCGACCTTGTCTATTGGGCGCCAGTTGGTTGACGTAATCCGTCGGCACACAGAGCCAGACTCGAGTAGCGCCCGCCACAGAGCACTGAAGCTGCTAGCCGACGTGCGCATCGACTCACCCGAAGACGTTTTCAATGCCTGGCCGTACCAGCTCAGCGGCGGCATGCGCCAGCGGGTGCTAATCGCAATGGCTTTCTCTTGCACACCGGCGTTGATCGTAGCTGACGAGCCTACAACCGCGCTTGATGTCACCGTCCAAGCAAAGGTACTCACGCTCTTGCTGACATTGGCGCGCGAACGCCGTACCGCAGTGCTTTTAATCTCGCATGACATCGGTGTCATTCGCCGCGCCTGTGAAACAGTGCATGTGATGTATGCGGGCCGCATTGTTGAGCGGGGGTCAACCACCGCCGTGCTAGCTGCGCCCAGACACCCCTACACGCGGGCCCTTCTAGATTGCTTACCTGGTCGAGCTCGGCCAAAGTCCCGGCTAAAAACGCTATCCACATCGATGCAGACCATGCCCGGTTGCTGCTTCCGGGCGCGTTGTCATTTGGCGTTCCAACAATGCTCTGAAGTACCGCCTCTGGCCGATATCTCAAGTGGGGACGCGGCAGCATGCTGGCTAACCCAACAGGACCAACTAAAAGGGGAGCTCTTTTGACGCGTCCTTTGCTCAAGCTCGACCAAGTTTCGGTGCACTATGACTCGAGGCCCTCGGCTGCGGTCAGCAGTGTTTCGCTGTCGATCAATTCGGGCCACACTCTCGGCTTGGTGGGTGAATCAGGCTGCGGCAAGAGCACCCTAGCCAAGGCCATTATGGGGCTGGTGCCGATTAGTGCAGGCGCATTGTTCTTCGAGGACCAGGACATCACCCGCATGACACCCAGAAGCCGCCTACAGGCCGGCATTGCCATGCAGATCGTGTTTCAAGACCCTCAGAGTTCGCTGGACCCCCGCATGTACGTGCGCGACCTGATCGCTGAACCGCTCCTTATTGCTGGCCGGTCGACCACTGGGGTAGCCGAGAGGCTGGCCGACCAAGTCGGTCTACCCCGCGATGCGCTCGCAAGCCGATCGCACGAGTTCTCTGGGGGCCAGCGCCAACGCATCGCCATTGCCCGCGCACTGGCCGCTAGCCCACGCCTTCTGGTATTGGATGAACCGACTTCGGCATTGGACCTCGCGGTGCAGGCCCAGATCCTCAATCTGCTAATGGATCTGCAGCGCGAACACGGTTTCGGTTACCTATTTATCAGCCACGACATGGCGGTGGTACGACACCTAGCCGACGACGTGGCAGTGATGTTGAGCGGCGTCGTCGTCGAGCAGGGAGCGGCGGCTAATGTTCTGAATGCACCGAGGCACGAATACACGCAGGAACTGATGCACAGCGCAACATTGGGCCAGTCGGCCAGCGCCGTCGAGAATTTCACTTAAACATTGGAGAGTAAAGATGACTAAAGCAAATATCGCAGCTTGGGTGGCCGGCGTTGGCATGGTACCCTTCAAAAAGCCTGGAGCCAGCGAACCGTATGACGCCATGGGCGCTGAGGCCGCCCGCCTAGCGCTTAAGGACGCGGGGCTGGACTACACCGAAGTCCAGCAAGCCTATGTCGGCTTCGTCTACGGCGACTCGACTAGTGGCCAACAAGCGTTGTACAAAGTAGGGCTCACGGGTATCCCTATCGTCAACGTCAACAACGCTTGTGCAACAGGTTCGACGGCCCTTTTCCTGGCACGCCAGGCGGTTGCGTATGGCGTCTGCGACGTTGCCTTGGCCCTAGGCTTCGAGCAAATGAATCCTGGCGCACTAGGTGTAACGGCCACGGATCGGCCCAGCATCATGGGTCAGCAGCTTGCCCATGCCCACGAGGCCATCGCGTGGAATGACGAGGTTCCGATTGCAGCCTTGCTGTTTGGCAGCGCTGGTCAGGAACATCAACGAAAGTACGGCACCAGCAACGAGGCCTTTGGCCGAATCTCGGTAAAGGCACGCGACCACGCTTCGCGCAACCCGCACGCCATCTTCCGGGACAAGCTAACGCTTGAGGAAGTGATGGCTTCCAAGCAGATTTTCGGCCCACTCACACGCTTCCAGTGCTGCCCACCGACATGCGGAGCGGCGGCGGCGGTAATCGTCTCCGAGGCCTACGCAAAACGCAAGGGCCTGAGTCATCGCTCTGTAGAGATAGTAGCCCAGGCCATGACAACCGACCCGCTAGCTAGTGTCCAGGGTCACAGCATGATACGTGTGGTTGGCTTCGAAATGGCGCGCAACGCAGCAGCCCAGGTATATGAACAAGCGGGCATCGGGCCCGGTGACGTCGATGTGTGCGAACTGCACGACTGCTTCACGACCAACGAGTTGCTGACCTACGAAGCGCTGGGACTGGCACCGGAGGGCGGCGGCGAGAAGTTCATCATGGACGGCGATAACACCTATGGCGGCCGCGTCGTCACCAACCCATCAGGCGGACTGCTGTCCAAGGGCCATCCGCTCGGCGCGACCGGTTTGGCCCAATGTGCAGAACTCACTTGGCAATTGCGTGGCGAGGCCGACGCGCGGCAGGTAGAGGGGGCACGCATCGCACTACAGCACAACCTTGGACTGGGTGGTGCATGCGTGGTCACAATGTACCGCAAGGCAACCTGAGCCACTCACAATGCCGCACGGTCCGCTAGTCGGCTTGCGAGTGCTCGAGTTGGCGGGGCTCGGACCGGCACCTTTCGCTTGCGCACTGCTGGCCGATGCCGGCGCCGACGTCGTGTGCATTGACCGGCCCGATTCGCAGCATGACCCGACCAATATCCTAGCCCGCGGGCGACGTTCGGTTTCTCTCGACCTCAAACGGCCCGAGGATGTGAGCACGGCGCTGGCGCTCGCCGAGAAGGCCGACCTCTTCATCGAAGGCTTCCGCCCGGGTGTGATCGAACGCATGGGTTTGGGCCCGGACGTGCTCTTGAAACATAACCCGCGACTTGTCATCGGTCGCATGACAGGCTGGGGTCAGAGCGGACCGCTGGCATTGACAGCGGGACACGACATCAACTACATCGCGCTGTCGGGCGCACTGGCCAGCATTGGCCAAGCGGGTGGCCCGCCAGTGCCACCGCTGAATCTCGTCGGCGACTTCGGTGGCGGCGCAATGTTGCTGCTCTTT
>CAMDHE010000190.1 GCA_945898095.1 Roseateles toxinivorans
CTCCGGACTTACCCTCAGCCTCGCCTCATGACCCCTTTCCCTGCCCTCAGCCTCGAATCCGCCGCACCGCGCAAGCGTTTGTCGACGCTCGAGCGCGAGCGCCAGATCACGGCCGGGGCGATCCGCTTTTTTTCCGAACGCGGGCTCGACGGGCAGATGCGCGACCTGGCCAAGCATGTCGGCATCACCCATGCGTTGCTGTATCACTATTTCCCGACCAAGCAGGCCTTGATCGACCGCGTCTACGAGGAGCTGTTCGAAGGGCTCTGGAAGACCGAATGGGAACAGATCCTCGACGACCCCAAGCTCGACGCACCGACCAAGTTCAAACGCTTCTATATCGATTACGCCAAAGCGGTGCTGGCGCGGGATTTCGTTCGCATCCTGGTCTTTTCGGGCTTGAGCGACCGTTATATCCCCGACCGCTTTTTCGAACTGCTGCGCACCCGTTTGTTCCCGCGGCTGATTCGCGCGTCAAGGCGCCATTGCGGCATCGTCAGCCGTGCCAAGCCGGCAGCGCGCGAGCTTGAATTGCTGCTCGGCCTGCATGGCGGAATTTTCTACATCGGCATGCGGCGCTGGGTCTACCAGCAGTCGCTGCATGGCGCTGAAACCCCCGAACAGGACGCCGTCTATATCAACGACCGCGTCGACAGTTATCTGAACTCGGTGCAGCAGATTCTTTATGCTGCGCCGTCAGCCACCACCCAAAGGATTGCCTGAAATGCGCTTGAGCTTGAACCATTTTTCGATCCGCACCACCGACCTTGAAGCGAGCCGGCATTTCTACGCCGACGTGCTGGGTCTGACGGTCGGCCCGCGGCCGGCATTTCAGTTCCCGGGCCTGTGGATGTACCACGGCGACCATGCTGACGTCGCCAATGCGGTGGTGCACCTGATCGGCATCGACCGGGCCGAGCCGCAGGGCTTGACCAACTACCTCGGTGACCGCGGCGAGGCGACGCTGGCCGGCTCCGGTGCAGTCGACCATATCGCTTTTTTCACCGAAGGCTTGGCCGAGATGCAAGCGCATTTGCGCAAGCTCGGTGTGAGCTGCCGCGAGCGCACGGTGCCGTCGATCGGTCTGCACCAGATGTTTCTCGACGACCCTTGCGGCGTCGTGATCGAACTGAATTTCCCCGCGGCCGAAAGCGCCGCCCAGGCGGCCTGAAGCGCTGATGACAACTATCCTGATTGCCGGTGGATCGCTCGGCGGCCTGCTGGCTGCCAATATGTTGCTGCGCGACGGCCATGATGTGCAGTTGCTGGAAAAAGCGCGCGGCTCGCTCGACGGCCGTGGCGCGGGCATCGTCACCCACCAGGCCCTGCTCGACGGTTTGAAGCGCGCGGGTGTGACGATCGACGACAGCCTGGGCGTGCAGGTCCAGTCGCGCGTGCTGCTCGACCGCGAGGGTCGCTCAGCGCTGCAGTTGCCGCTGCCGCAGATCCTGACTTCCTGGAGCCGGCTCTACAACCTGCTGATCGAGGCTTTTCCGGCCGAGCGCTACCACCAGGGCGTCAGCGTCAGTCGGGTCGAGCAGGACGCCGAGGGCGTGCGTGTTCACAGTGATTCGGGCCAGGTTTTCGAGGGCGCGCTGCTGGTCGCGTCCGACGGTATCCGTTCGGCCGTGCGCAACCAATATGCCCCTGAAATCGAGCCGCAATATGCCGGCTATATCGCCTGGCGCGGTGTCTGCGATGAAGCCGTGTTGTCGAACCATTGCCTGGACAGCGTGTTTGACCAGTTCGGTTTTTGCCTGCCTGCGGGCGAGCAGTTGATCGGCTACCCGGTGGCGGGCAACAACAACTCGACCACGCGCGGGCGTCGCCGCTATAACTTCGTTTGGTACCGCCCGGCCGACGAGGAACTCGCCTTGCCGGGGCTGCTGACCGATGCCGATGGCGTCAGCCACCCATTGGGCATCGCGCCGCACAAGGTGTCATGGCGTCATGTGGCCGATATGCGCATGGCAGCGCGCGAGCTGCTGGCGCCGCAGTTCGCTGAAATGATCGAGAAAACCGCCCAGCCTTTCTTCCAGCCGATTTATGACCTGGTGTCGCAGCGTCTGGCGTTCGAGCGGGTCGGCCTGATGGGTGACGCCGCTTTCGTGGCCAGGCCGCATGTCGGCATGGGCGTGACCAAGGCCGCCGAGGATGCCGTTGCGCTGAGCGATTGCCTGCGCCTGCATGGCGTCACGCCGGCGGCGCTGCAGGCTTATGAGACCGCGCGGCTGTTGCCCGGCCAGGCCGTGATCCAGCATGCGCGCCGGCTCGGCGCTTATATGCAGTCGCAGATCGCGGGTGGCGCAGCCGCAGGCCGCGATGCCGAGCAAGTGGTGCGGCAGACTGCAGTTTATTTTCCAGAGCAGTGAGTGATTTCAACCCCCGGCCGGAATGGCCAAACTTCAGAGCAACCCAGGAGACAACCATGATTGATTCCCCCATCGGCGCACGCCGTCGCTCGATCCTTGCTGCCGGTACGGCAGTGGCGGCTTCGCCCTTCATGTTCAATATCGCCCGCGCTCAAGGCGCGCCGATCAAGATCGGTTTTCCGGTGCCCTTGACCGGCGCATTTTCAGCCGAGGCGCAGGACCAAGTGCGTGCGGCTGAAATCGCCATCAAGGACTTCAACGCTGCCGGCGGTTTCAATGGCCGCATGGCCGAGTTGCTGGTGCGCGACGACAAGCTCAATCCCGGCGAAGCCGCGACCCGGACGCTCGAGCTGATCGAAAAAGACAAGGTCCAGTTCATCGTCGGCTCGCTCTCGGCGGCCACCCAGTTGTCGATCAATGCCGTTGCGCGTGACCGCAAGGTCCTGTTCAACTCGATCAGCCAGTCGGACGCCATCAATGAGGCCAAGGACTGGAGCATGTACACCTTCCATGAGGCGCTCAACCCGCATCTGACAGCTGGCGCCGTGGCGCGTTACGCCTTCCCCAAGTTCGGCAAGCGCATCGTCTACCTGACGGCCGACTATGCCTACGGACATGAAATGGTGCGCGGCTTCGAGCGCGCTGGCAGCTCGCTCGGCGCCGTCAAGCTGGCCGACATCCGCCACCCGCTCGGCGCCGCCGATTATTCGGCCTTCTTGCCGCGTATCCAGGCGCTCAAGCCCGATGTGCTGGTGATGTGCAATTTCGGCAAGGACCAGGTCAACGCTGCCAAACAGGTGACCGACTTCGGCTTGAAAGCCAATATGAAGGTGATCGCACCGATCCTGCTGCTGACTGCGCGTCAGGCCGGCGGCGCCGAAGCCTTCGAAGGCATTCTCGGCGGCAGCAGCTATTACTGGGGCCTGGAAGACAAGGTCCCGGCAGCCAAGGCTTTCAACGACAAGTTCCGCAAAGCCCATAACGGCATGGTGCCGACCGACTACGGTGCGCTTGGCTATGCCGGCGTGCGCAGCGTGCTGCAGGCGGTGCTGAACGCCAAGTCGACCGAATCGATGCCGGTCAGCATTGCGCTGCGCCAGCTGAAATACAACTGGTACAAGGGCGAGCAGTCGTACCGCAAATGCGACCACCAGTCGGTGCAGTCGGTCATCATCATCGAGTCCAAGTCGAAGAACATGAAGGACAAGAACGACGTCTTCAATGTGCTCGCTGTCGAGGAAGCCAACGAGGCAAATCTGCGCAGCTGCGACGAACTCGGCCACAAGATCTCGACCTGATCGGGGCTTGCGCAAAACCAACCATGGGCGAAATCACTCCTTCACTACTGATGCTGCAACTGATGACAGGCATCGGGCTGGGCGCTGTCTATGCGCTGCTGGCGCTCGGTCTGTCGCTTATTTTCGGCATGCTGAACGTGGTCAATTTCGCCCATGGTGCCTTCTTCATGGTCGGCGCTTTCATGGGCGTCTACTTTCTGGCCCTGACCGGCAACTTCTGGTTCAGCCTGGTGCTGACGCCGCTGGCGGTCGGTGCCATCGGTCTGCTGGCCGAGCGCTTTCTGGTGCGCCCGCTGTACGGTCGCGGCATCGATTACCCGTTGCTGCTGACCTTCGGCCTGTCCTATGTGATGGTCGAGGCGATCAGGATCATCTTCGGCATTGAAGGTGTTTCGACCTCGACCCCGGCCGAGTTGCGGGGTGCGGTCAACCTCGGTTTTGGCCACTTTCCGCTCTACCGGCTGTTCCTGATCGGCGCGACTGCGGTCGTCGTGCTGGGCTTGTGGTTGTTCATCGAGAAGACCCGCTACGGCCTGATCATCCGCGCTGGTTCGCGCGACCCCGAAATCGTCCGCGTGTTGGGCATCGACATCGCGCGCGTCTGGCTGCTGGTGTTCGGCATCGGCACGGCGATTGCCGGGCTGTCGGGCGTGCTGGCCGCGCCGACCCGGGCGGTCAACCCCGAGATGGGCATCTCGGTGCTGGCTGAATCGTTCGTCGTCACGGTGGTCGGTGGCATGGGCTCGCTGCCGGGTGCGGTGGTCGCCGGCTTGCTGGTCGGCATCGTCTACAGCATGACTTCGCTGTTCATGCCCGAGTTGGCCGAGCTGTCGATCTTTGTCTTGATGGCGGTAGTGCTGCTGATCCGGCCACAAGGCCTGTTTGGCAAAGCGGGGCAGATGGGATGAATCAGGCAATGACTTTGGCGAATTCTTTCAACTGGATCGTGCGGCACCGGGTCGGCGCGGTGCTGTTCTGCCTGATCCTGTTTCCGCTG
>CAMDHE010000191.1 GCA_945898095.1 Roseateles toxinivorans
TGGCGTGGACGAAGTCTTCGCTGATGCCACCGTCATGCTGGCCGATCAGCACCAACAGGGGTGCTTTCAGGACCGCTGCTGCGGACGAAAAATCACTGCGGGAAAAAGCCTGCAGGTAATCGGCAAAAGCGTCTGGATTGGCCGTACTGCGTGCATGGGCCAGTACGAAAGCGGCGACGGCAGGCGACAGGCGCTGACCCAAGGAGGCGTCGATCACCATGAGCGCGGCGCCATCGTCGCTGCAGGCTTGCTCGAACAGGCCGCGCACCTCGGGCGGGAACAGAACGCCGCTGGCCGGCACCGGCGTGACACCCAGCACCGCGCGTACCCGCGGGCCCGCATCGATGGCCACAAGCTGGGCCGCCATGCCACCCATCGAATGACCGACGACGCTCCATTCCTGCCAGCCCAGATGGTCGGCCAGGTCGATCGCATCGGCTGCAATTTCCTTCATGCTGTGCTCGCCGGCAATCGCCCGCGAAGCGCCATAGCCGCGGTAGTCGATGAAGGCGTAGCTGAATCGTTCCAGGTCCAGGAAAGGCATGCAAGGCGCCCAGACTTCGTGGTCGCCGAACCAGCCATGAAGCACCATCACCTTGTGCGCACCCTGGCCCAGTAATTTGTATCCGATGGTCATGATGAACCCCAGTTTGCGGCTATTCAGGCTTGATATTGGCCGTCTTGACGACCGCCCGCCATTTGGCGCTTTCCTTGCCCAGAAGCTCGGCGAAAGGCGCAACGCCGCCCGGCAAGGTATTGAAGCTCTGCGCTGCAAGCTGAGCCTTGATCTCCGGCCGGCCCAGCACTGCGGCCAGCTCCTTGCCCAGACGCTCGATGATCTCGGGCGGAGTTCCGGCAGGAGCGTTCAGGCCGAACCAGAGCGCCGAGTCGAAACCCGCGATGCCGGCTTCGGCAAACAGCGGAACATCGGGCAACGCAGCGAGCCGCTGCTGCCCGATCAATCCGAAAGCCCGCAAGGTGCCGGCCTTCACATGGCTGATGACCGTGGACGCTGGGGAGAACAGCAGCGAGACCCGCCCCGCCAGCACATCGGTCAAGGCTTGCGAGCTGCCCTTGTAGGGAATATGCGTCAGCCGCACACCCTGCGTCTGGTTGAACAACTCGCCGTAGAGATGGGTGAAAGTGCCATTGCCGGACGATGCAAAACTCAAAGCATCTGGCTGGGTTCTGGCCAGCGCCACCAACTCGGCCAGCGTCTTGGCAGCCAGACCGGGATGGCCGACCAGCAAGGCTGGCGCCTCGCCCAAGAGGGCTACCGGCGTCAGGTCGCGCAGGAAGTCAAAGCTCAGGCCCGGATAGAGGCTGGGGTTGATCACGTTGGCCGTGGTGCTGAGCAGCAAGGCCAGGCCATCGGGCTTCGAACGCGCGACCGACTCGGCCGCAATGCTGCTGCCCGCACCCGGCCGGTTTTCAACCACGACCGCTTGCCCCAGCCGCTCGCCGAGCAGGGGTGCAATGATGCGCAGCACCAGGTCACCGGTGGTACCGGCTGGAAAGCCGATGACGATGCGCACCGTTTTGCTCGGATAGCCGCTCTGCGCCCAGGAATCCCCCAGACTCAGGCCAGCGGCCAAGGCGATGGTTTGTCGACGATTGAGGTTCATGGCAACCTTTGCTTGCTGGTTGAGCGCTTCGCCCTGGCTGGTTTTCAGGCCTGGGCGATCGACTGGTCAATGGCACCGAAAATCGATCGCCCGTTCGCGTCGAGCATGTCGATGCTGACCCGGTCGCCGATTTGCAGCCAGGGCGTGCTGGCCTTGCCTGCGGTGAGTTCTTCTTCGGCACGCGCCTCGGCAATGCAGGCATAGCCGGTGCTGCGATCCAGGTTGGACACGGCACCGGCGCCGATGATGGTGCCAGCGCCCAGGCTGCGGGTGCGGGCGGCATGCGCAATCAGCACCGAATAATTGAAGAACATATCGACGCCGGCATTGGCGCATCCCATCGGCCGACCATTGACGCTGGACAGGATCGGCAGGCTCAGCATGCTGCCGTCCCAGGCCGCGCCGAGTTCATCAGGTGTCACGGCCACCGGCGAGAAGGAACTGGTCGGTTTGGCCTGCAAAAAGCCGAATCCCTTGGGTAATTCGCTCTTGGTCAGAGCCCGCAAGGTGAAGTCGTTGAGCAGCATAAGCAGCTTGATATGGCCTGCCGCATCCTGCACCTGAGTGCCCATCGGCACGTCATCAACGACGATGGCGACCTCGGCTTCATAGTCCAGCCCGAGCGTCAGGTCGCTCACCCGCATCGGATCGCGCGGTCCGTCAAAACGGTCTGACAGCCCCTGGTACATCAGCGGATCGGTCTTGTAATTGGGCGGCATCTCGGCGCCGCGAGCCCGTCGCGCACGCTCCATATGGTGGAGGTAGACCGAACCGTCGAGGAACTGATAGGCGCGCGGCAAGGGGCTGGCCAACTGCGTCAGGTCCAACTCGAACGCATCGGCGGCATGGCCGGCTTGCAGCTCGGTATAGACCTGGGCCAGCAGCGGCTCAGTCTGCGCCCAGCCTTCGATCGCCTGCTGCAGCGTTGCGGCAATCCATGCCACTTTGACGGCATGGGTCATCGACGCATTGACGACGACCAGCGTGCCATCACGACCTGGGCCTTTGAGGCTGGCAAGTTTCATGGACCAGGGCTCCTGCTGTTGCTGAAGCGGCCATTCTCCGCAAAGTCATCGCCAGGATCGCTGGGTTTCCATTGAATGGACATGATTTCAGCCGGTCGATGGGCCGTGTCAGCATGGGCATCTGAACGCGGGAACGATAATGAAGCGGTGAACCCGTCCTGCCCTTTGCTCCCCACCGCCAGCCCAAGCTGTTCGCTCAATGGACAAGCTGGCTGACCCAGGCGAGCCTGCCATCGGCCCGGTGCAGCGCTGCGCCTCGCTGCTGCGACTGCTGGCCGCTGCCGGCACCCAGGGCCTGGCCTTGACCTATTTGTCGGCACGCAGCGGCATGGCCCATCCGACCGTGCACCGCCTGCTGGCCCAGATGATCCGTGAACGATTGGTCCAGCAATTGGAGGCGAATCGCCGCTATGCGCTGGGGCCGCTGGCCTTCGAGCTGGGTGTGGCTGCAGCCCAGCAGTTCGACATCCGCGGCCGCTGTCGGCCCGCGCTGGAGCAACTCGCCCAGGATGCAGGAGACACCAGCTATCTGATCATGCGCAGCCGCTCGGAAGCCGTCTGCCTGGACATGGTGGAAGGCCCTTCGGCGATCCGCGTGGTGACCTTGCGAGTCGGTAGCCGCCGCCCGCTGGGCATCGGTGCTGGCGGTCTGGCCATCCTGGCTGCGCTGCCCATGGCTGAACGCGAACAGCTATTGCCTGAAATCCAGAAGGAGATCGAAGCCAACTGGCAATTCTCGCGCCAGGCGCTGCTGCGCTCGATCACCGAGGCCCGCAAGGCCGGCCACGCATTGATCCGCAACCGGGTCACGCCAGGCGTGAGCGCGATCGGCCTGGCCTTCAGTGACCTGACCGGGCGCACCGTCGGCGCGGTCAGCATCGCGGCGGTCAATGACCGCCTCAACGCCCGGCGGATACCGGCTTTGACCCTGATGCTGACCCAGGCCGTCAAGCAGATCGAAGCCGCCACGAGGAACGATTCGCTGCTGGGGAATTACTGATCAAGATGGCTCGTCGCGGCCGCGACCGGGGGCAACTCAGCGCGAAGCCAGCACATTGGCCAGCAGGCTGGCACCATAGCTTTCAGCGCCGACTGCGTTGTGGCGCGGAGCAGTGGCCAGATACTGCTTGACTGCGGCCACGGCCTCCGGCGGGAGGGACAAAAGCCGCTCCACCAGCGAAGCCAGGCGGGCATCGAGTTCGCCCTGCGGGGCCACGGTACTGACCAGGCCGAACATCAAGGCCGTCTGCGCGTCCATTTCTTCAGCCGACAGCACCAGATAAGCCAGAGCCTTGGTCGGAATCAGCTCAAGCAGTGGCGCCATCGCAATACAGGGCGGAATGCCGCGTTCAAGTTCGCGCAGACGAAAGCTGCTGCCGCTCGCGGCAAGGGTCAAATCGCAAACCGCGGCCAGCACCATGCCGATACCCCAGGCTTTGCCATTGACTATGCCGATCACAGGATTCTTGCGCCGACGAAACGCCTCGTACAACTGCAGCATCGGCGCCGCATCATCGCGCAGCACGTCGATGGCCGTGACGTTGGAGCCCGGCGCCGGCGGCTGCATATCGCGCCCCAGGCAAAAATCATCACCGCTGGCGCGAAGCACCAGGACCGGGCAATCCTGAAAGGAGTCCAACGCCGCGATCAGATCCATCGCCATCGCATTGCTGAGCCGGTTGCCCTCGCCGGCGCGGTCGATGGTGATGGTGGCGACGCGGCCTTCACGACTGCTCAGAATATGGCTTGGCATAAGAACCCTCAAGGCTGTGCTGGCGGGATCATAGCGGGATCATCAGCGCTCGATTCACCGGGACAGGCGCTGTGAGGTGCTTGGGCTAGACTGAAGTTCCAACTGGCAATGGACGAATTTCCCTTTTAAATCAAGCGGTAGCTTGAATTCTGAGGTTGAGTTTCTGTCTACGGTCTGATGCTATCGATGAGCGCGAGCGCGCGTTTTTGGGCGGGCTCAGCGGTGGTCGTGAGCTCGA
>CAMDHE010000192.1 GCA_945898095.1 Roseateles toxinivorans
TACAGCTGTTCGATATTGCGGCCTGCCAGGGCTTGGCGGATACCGCGATTCATGCGTTCAGCAGCGAATGCCTCGGTGCCTTTGGCCAGATCTTCTACTGCGGCATTGATCAGGTGCGCATCCTCGCCTTGCGCCACCTGCTTCATCGCTTGCAGCAAGACCGCGATTTCTTCCTGCTCGGCCTGACTGAGCAGATCACCATCAGCCGCCATTGCCGACAAGGTGGCCAGATTCATCCGCTCAGCATCGACTCGCGCTTCCCGCAAGGACCGGGCCTGCATATCGCCTTCAGCGCTGGCAAACCCGTCTTTCAACATGCCGGCGATCTGCTCATCGGACAAGCCGTAACTCGGCTTGACGCTGATCGTTGCTTCGACGCCGCTGATCAATTCCTTGGCAAAGACGCTCAGCAAGCCATCGGCGTCGACCTGGAATGTGACGCGGATGCGCGCAGCCCCGGCCACCATCGGCGGAATGCCGCGCAACTCGAAACGGGCCAATGACCGGCATTCACTGACCAGTTCGCGTTCGCCTTGCAGTACATGCAAGGCCAGCGCGGTCTGCCCATCCTTGAAAGTGGTGAAATCCTGCGCTTGAGCCACTGGAATCGTGGCATTGCGGTCGATGATACGTTCGACCAGCCCGCCCATCGTCTCGAGCCCGAGCGACAAAGGAATCACGTCGAGCAGCAAGATGTCGCTTCCCGGCGCATTGCCGGCCAGCAAATTGGCCTGGATGGCCGCGCCAATCGCGACGACTTCGTCCGGATCAAGATTGGTCAGTACCGCACGACCGAACAATTGGCCGACCGCGGATTGCACGCAGGGCATGCGGGTCGAGCCGCCGACCATCACCGTACCCTGTACTTCGGCCGGGGTGACCTGCGCATCTCGCAATACCCGGCGCACTGCCGCCAGCGTCTTGACAATCAAGGGCGCGGCCAAGGCCTCGAACTGTTCGCGAGTGACATGGACCTTCAAGTCGCCGCATTGCAAATCCGCCTTCAAGTCGATTCCGTCGACCGAAGACAAGGCCTCCTTGGCTGCACGCGCTGCAACCAGCACCGCGCGCTTGTCATGAGCGCTGCTAGCCATCAGGCCAGCCTGCCCCAAGGCGAAGTCCGCCAGCAACTGGTCGAAATCATCGCCACCGAGTGCCGCGTCACCGCCCGTCGCGACGACCTCGAAAACGCCTCGACTCAGACGCAACAGCGAGATGTCAAATGTGCCACCGCCCAAGTCGTAGACCGCGTAAAGCCCTTCGCTGGCATTGTCGAGGCCATAGGCAATCGCGGCCGCAGTTGGCTCGTTGATCAGCCGCAGCACATTGAGGCCGGCCATTTGCGCCGCATCCTTGGTGGCCTGGCGCTGGGCATCGTCAAAATATGCCGGCACCGTGATGACGGCACCGAAGATGTCATCGGCAAAACTGTCTTCAGCGCGAAAACGCAAGGTCGCGAGGATTTCAGCCGAAATCTCGACCGGCGACTTCAGACCATCGCGGGTCCGTAGTGAGAGCATGCCTGGCGTGTCCTCGAACCGGTAGGGCAGCTTGTCCAGCCGGGCAATATCAGCCATCGCACGGCCCATGAAACGCTTGACCGAGACAATGGTGTTCTCGGGATCCTCGGCCTGGGCTTCCAGCGCCAAAGCGCCGATCTGGCGCCTGCCGCCTTCGAGATAGCGCACCGCCGATGGCAGGATCGCTTTTCCCTGCGCGTCGACCAGGCATTCAGCAACGCCGCTGCGCATCGCTGCAACCAGCGAATGGGTCGTCCCGAGGTCTATGCCGACCGCTATCCGTCGCTGGTGCGGGTTGGGCGATTGCCCGGGTTCTGAAATCTGCAACAAAGCCATTTCTATTGTCCTAGCGCTTCGAGGCGCCGGTCGATGTTGGAACGCAGATCGCCACGAAAACGCGCAATGAACATCAGCGCCCTCACCTGTCCTGCTGCAGCCATGGCGTTGTTCTGCTGGTCAAGCAAATCTTGGACATCGTCGAGCAACTGCGCCTCACGGGTCGCGACTGAAGCATCAATGTCACGCACTTCGGCCAAGGTCTGCGCCTCGTCGAGGTCTTCGCGCCAAGCCATCTGCTCGAGCAGGAAACTTGCCGGCATATTGGTATTTTCGTTGGCCTGCAGCGGCGCGCCACGCAATTCGCACAGATAAGCCGCGCGCTTGAGCGGATCGCGCAGGCGCTGATGGGCCTGATTGACCCGCATTGCCCATTGCATCGCCAGACGCTGGGCGCTGGCACCTTCGGCCGCAAACCGGTCGGGATGGACCAAGGCCTGCAAGGACTTCCAGCTGGCATCGATGTCGACGCGCGACTGCGCCTGCCGCTGTGGCAAGCCGAACAGGCTGAAGTCGTCGTCGTCGAGTCGCATGGTTGGGGTGGCAAAACAGATCAGTGACGGTCCAAGAAAAAAGCGCGGCTGAAAACCGCGCCCTGCCGCAATCGGCCTGCACTTTACACGCGGAACGATTCGCCGCAGCCGCAGCGGTCCTTCTCGCGCGGGTTACGAAACTTGAACCCTTCGTTCAAGCCTTCGCGCTCATAGTCGAGCTCGGTTCCTTCAAGATAAGGCAAGCTCTTGGGATCGATCAGGATCTTGATGCCATGGCCTTCGAACACGAGATCTTCAGGCGCCACCTCGTCAGCATATTCAAGCTTGTAAGCCAGGCCCGAACAACCGGTCGTCCTGACGCCAAGCCGCACGCCCACGCCATGCCCGCGCTTGGCGATATAGCGCGTCACATGGCGCGCTGCTGCCTCGGTCAATGTCACTGCCATCGTTGATTCCCTGCTTACTGCGCAAGCGTTGCGGAATGCTTGGCGCGGTAATCATCAACCGCAGCCTTGATCGCATCTTCGGCCAGGATTGAACAATGGATCTTCACCGGCGGCAAAGCCAGTTCTTCGGCAATATGGGTGTTCTTGATGTCCAGCGCCTGGTCGAGCGATTTGCCCTTGACCCACTCGGTCACCAGCGAGCTTGAAGCAATCGCCGAGCCACAGCCATAAGTCTTGAACTTGGCGTCCTCGATCAAACCGGTCAATGGATTGACCTTGATCTGCAACTTCATCACGTCGCCGCAAGCCGGGGCGCCGACCATGCCGGTGCCGACCGTATCGTCACCCTTCTCGAAGGCGCCGACGTTGCGCGGGTTTTCGTAATGGTCAACGACTTTTTCACTGTATGCCATGTTGTTCTCCGATCTTCATGCGTAAACATTGCGCCCGGCATGGTTGCCGGGATTTTCTTTCATCAATGGGCGGCCCATTGGATCGTGCTGATGTCGATGCCGTCCTTGTACATGTCCCAGAGCGGCGACAAATCGCGCAGCTTGGCAACCCGGTCCTGCAGTGTCGCGATCGCGTAATCGATCTCTTCGACCGTGGTGAAGCGGCCGATCGTCATGCGCAATGAGGAATGCGCCAACTCGTCGCTGCGGCCGAGCGCACGCAAGACATAGCTGGGCTCCAGGCTGGCCGAAGTACAGGCTGAACCGGAAGAGACCGCCAAGCCCTTGACACCCATGATCAACGACTCGCCTTCGACATAGTTGAACGAGATGTTCAGGTTATGCGGCACACGCTGCTCCTGATCGCCATTGACAAAGACCTGTTCGATGCCCGCCAAGCCGGCCAGCAGACGCTGCTGCAGCATCCGGATGCGCTCGCCCTCGACGGCCATTTCTTCGCCGGCAATGCGGAAAGCCGTGCCCATGCCGACGATCTGGTGGGTTGGCAAGGTGCCCGAGCGCATGCCTCGCTCGTGACCGCCGCCATGCATCTGCGCTTCAAGGCGGATGCGCGGCTTGCGACGCACATAGAGCGCGCCGATACCCTTTGGTCCATAAGTCTTGTGCGAGGACATGCTCATCAGATCGATCGGCAAGGCGGCCATGTCGATTGCGATCTTGCCGGTGGCCTGAGCCGCGTCGACATGAAAGATGACGCCGCGCGTACGGCATAGCGCACCCAGGGCGGGGATGTCCTGGATCACGCCAATTTCGTTGTTGACGAACATGACTGAAGCCAGGATGGTGTCGGGCCGCAAGGCTGCTTTGAAAGCCTCCAGGTCGAGCAAACCGTTTTCCTGCACTTCAAGATAAGTGACCTCAAAGCCCTGGCGCTCCAACTCACGGCAGGTGTCGAGCACGGCCTGGTGTTCGGTCCGGACGGTGACGATATGTTTGCCGCGCGTCTTGTAGAAATGCGCAGCTCCCTTGATCGCCAGATTGATCGACTCGGTGGCACCGGAGGTCCAGACGATCTCGCGTGGATCGGCGTTGATCAGCGCGGCAACTTCCTCGCGCGACTTCTCGACGATCGCTTCGGCTTCCCAGCCCCAGGCATGGCTACGCGATGCCGGATTGCCGAAATGCTCGCGCAACCAGGGCACCATGGCGTCAACCACACGCGGGTCGACCGGCGTCGTCGCACCGTAATCAAGATAGATTGGAAAGTGGGGCGTCATGTCCATCAGTTGCTATTGTTGAAAATAAAAGGTTACTTGGC
>CAMDHE010000193.1 GCA_945898095.1 Roseateles toxinivorans
CAACGGCCTCGATGTGCTGGCCACGCGCTCATTGCGCGAAGCCTTGCGGCATCTGCGCTCACCGGAGGGCGGAGGCAAATGCATCGTCTTTTCGACCCATATCATGCAGGAGGTCGAGCTGCTTTGCGAGCATGTCGTCGTCGTCGCGCAAGGCCGCAGCGTGGCGCAGGGGACGGTCGAAGAGTTGCTCGAGCAGGCGGGTGAAAAGCGTTTCGAAGACGCCTTTGTCAAGCTCGCTTTCAATCGCGAATTGGCCGCTTCATGATGCACCCAACGTTCTGGAATCACTGCTGGATCGTACTCAGCAAGGAGCTGCTTGACGCCTTGCGCGACCGCCGCACCTTGCTGCGTCTGATGGGCCCGGCCTTGCTGATGGGGCCGCTGTTGCTGATGGCGCTGTCAGGGCTGATCTCGTCGCTGGAAGAACGCGCCGAGCAGCGCGAAGTGATGGTGGCCGGTATCGAAAATGCACCGACCTTGCGCAACTTTCTCGAGCGCCAGACCTATGTCATCAAGGCCGCGCCGGCCGACTATGAGGCGCAACTGCGTGCGACCCGCTTGCTGGTGCCGGTGCTGGTGATCGGCGCCGATTTCGAGGCTGAGCTGCTGGCCGGCTTGCGGCCGACGGTTGAACTGGTCAGTGACAGCGCAAACCAGCGCGCCGGTTCCGGCATGCCGGCGCTGCAGCGGCTGCTGGCCGGATTCAACCGCGAAACTGCCAGCCTCAATCTGGCGCTGCGCGGTATCTCGACCGAGCTGCTGCAACCGGTGGCGGTGGAAGAGCGCGACTTGGCCAGCGTGCAGGCACGCGCCTCCCGCATCACCAGCATCATCCCGATGTTCATCATCATGGCGGTGCTCTACGGCGCGCTGACCTCGGCGCTCGACAGCACTGCAGGCGAGCGCGAACGCGGCTCGCTCGAGCCGCTGCTGATGAACCCGGTGCAACAGATGGCCCTGGTGCTGGGTAAATGGGCGGCGGTGGCAATCCTCGGCTTGCTGGTGGCCTTGCTCGCCAGCGTCAGCTTCGTGCCGGCGCAATGGCTGCTGCGCAGCGACAGCCTGCAGGCGATGTTCCAGTTCGGCTGGTACGAGGTGGTGGCCTTTTTGCTGCTGCAATTGCCGCTGGCGGCAGGGCTGAGCGCCTTGCTGATGGCGCTGGCGATCCGCGCCAAGACCTTCAAGGAAGCGCAGGCCGGCAGCACCCTGGTGATCACCTTCGTCGGCCTGGCGCCGATGGTCAGTCTGCTGAACCCCGGCGGCGAGGCGGCCTGGTATTTCTGGGTGCCCGGCCTGGCACAGAACAGCTTGATGATGTTGGTGCTGAAAGGCGAGACCTTGACCGCCGCGCAGCTATTGCCCGGCTTGCTGGTCGGCATCGCCTTGACGATCGCCTGCCTGGCCTATGTGGCGCGCTCGATGCGTGGCGCGGTGGCACGCTGAACGGCCCGCCGGCTTAACAGCTTGGCAGCTTGGTTCAACCGGCGATCTGGCGCCAACATTCAACGATGCCAGCTTCCTCGATCGCGCTGGAGTAGTTTTCGGCGATATATCTTGCCGCTATTTCGGTCTGTTTGATCAGGGGCGCAGGGTCATGCCGATATTGGTTCAGCACCGCTTCAGCCGCTTGCGCGAAGCCCAGGATGTCGCCGAATTCGATCGGGTATGAGAATTCGGGCAGGAAAAACTCCTTGCCTCCGCGGCCATGAAATCCGATCGTGACGCAGCCCGACAGCATCGCCTCAGCCGGTGGCAAGCCGAAGCCTTCGATGGCCGAAAAGCTGAAGAAGATGGCTGATTGCCTCAATATCGCGGCGGCCTGTCCCTGCGATAAGTCGCGGATTTCGGCAATCTTGAAATCCGCCAATGCGCCGCGGAAGCGCAGGATATTGAACACCTGCCCGGCCTCTTCATGATGCCGGCGCGACATGAAAGCAATCTGCCGCTGCTTGGTTTCGGGATGAAACAGGGCGGGGTCAACGCTGCCCCGAATCCGCAGCACCAGCTGATTCGGGAAGGCGTGGCGGAGGTAGGCGGCGCTGTCCTCCGAGACGGTGATGACCGCCACCACGTCCGGGCTGTGATACGGCGTTTCGGGTTCGAGTGGGTCGATCGGATAGCTACGAAAGGTGTTGTAGCAATTCTGGTTGAAGATGACCTTGCGGATTCCCGGGCCGTTGCGCGCCATATGTGGCCCGGCGACTTCGGGTACGACGACGAAATCATTCGCTCCGGGGCGGACGTTTTCTCCATACAAGATCCGGGTCTGGTTGTTGAACCAATGGCAGCGAAAGCCAGCCTGCGTATGCACGATCGCGGCCGGAAATCCATTGCGGTTCAGGACATCCACCTGCAAGTACATCTTCTGGATGCCGCCACTGGGCGGGACGAAATCAGGGCAATAGAAATAGATCATTTACGCTGCAAGCGAGCCCGGTTGTTTTTCATTCCTGTCGAGCAGGAATTTTTCTGCCCCCGTTGCGATCGAGAATATCGTCGAATCCAGTCTAAAGTATTTCGCTGTCGATGATTTTTGCCGACGGCAAGTTTGGGACTTCTGAACCCATCCGCCTTCTAGATTGCCCATTGACCGGCTTTGCTGATGTCCTGCGGCCAGCTGTGCGCAGCGTCAAATACTTCTGGCCGAAGCGAGTTGTTTTCGTCGCGTGGAGATAAAAAAAACGGCGTGGAAAACCACGCCGGCGTTCGGATCATCCCTTAGTTTGCCGGGTCAGCAGCCTGCGGCGCATTTGCCGCCTTCGTCAAATTCCATCGTCTTGCCGCTGAGCGGGACATGTACCGGCACCGTGACGGCTTTGGTGAAAGCCTCGGTCTTGGTGCCAGGCAGAACCTTGCCTCCGCTGGTCGCGACTTCATTCGCGTGCGAGGCAATCACTGCGGCGGGTTTGACCAATTCGTTGATCACATAAGCGGCTTCCTTGGGCCCGGTGGTGAAACCGTCGCCGATATTCATCACCACCAGCTTGGCCTTGTAATGGCCGCGGATGACCTTCTCCTGCTCGGACGTGATACCAGTGTCACCCGATAAATAGGTGACCAGGCCGCTGCTGAAGGTCAGCACATAGCCGGTGGCTTCGCCGACATAACCGGCGATGCCTGCCTCGCTCATATGCTTGCCCAACTCGCCGCCGATGTAGTCAGGGTCAAGGCCGTTGCTATGCACCGCGGTCACCGTTGCGATCCTGACGCCGCCGACCGTTACGCTGCCGCCGAAGCGCGCGAGGATCGAATCTTTCGGATCGCCGCCATTGGCCTTGAGCTTGCCGGCGAAAAAGGGCGGCATTTCGCTGCCGGTGACGATCTTGGCCTTCTTGGCCAAGGCGATATTGACCGCGTTCGAATTGGGGATCGCCGATACCGACATATCGGGTTTGGCACAACTGCCCGAGTTCGGCGCCTTGTTGTGCGCATTGCCCAAGTGGTCGCCGTGCATATGGGTGACCAGGATGATGTCGATCTTGCCCAGTCGCGGATCGGTCGCACCGGCCACCGTACGGCCTGGGTCGTAGAGAATTCTTGTGCCGTTCGGATCTTCGAAGACCAGCGCCCGGTCCTGCGGACAGAACTCACCTTCCTGCCCGCCGAGCGGCGTCACTTTGACATTCGCCGCCATCGCCGGCAGCGCCAGCAGCGCCGCGATGCAAGCCAGGGCTGATGCCCGAATCATCGAATTCATTCCCATGTGTTTGCTCCGAAAGTTGTTTTTAAAAATTTCGATTCAAACGGTAACATGGTTTTTTTGTCCGGTTCTACGCGTTTTCTGGGGGTGTCGTCCGCAAACGCGGCCCCGTTTGACCTTGCCGGCAGGCGATTGAAGTCGGCCTCAGGCGGTCAGTCCCCATCAGGCCGCAGATTCACAAGCGCAATCACAGATCCGCTGCTCATGCGAGGGACTCACACAGCGACATAGTCCATGCCGGCCAAGCCGGTGAGCATCAAGGCGTAACTGCCGGGTTGCGCCCCCTTGCGGCGGGATCACGCTCGCTTCGCCCGCACTGCACAATCACCTCCTGCAAACCTGCCAGCCGCTGATTGAAGGTAAAGATGAGCATAGAACTGCATGATTTGAGCGCCGTCGAACTGCTCGCGGCTTATCGCGGCAAGGACTTGTCGCCGGTCGAGGTGATGCAGTCGGTGCTGGCTCATATCGAACGCTGGGAGCCGCATTTGCAGGCGCTCTATGCCTTTGATCCGGAGTCGGCGCTGGCGCAGGCTCGCTTGTCGGAGGCGCGCTGGCAGCGCGGCGAGGCGCTGGCGCTGGACGGCGTACCGGCGACGCTGAAGGAGAACATCGCCACCCGCGGCACGCCGATGCCGCTGGGCACGGCGGCGAGTCTGCTGACCCCGGCACCCGAAGACGCGCCGCCGGCGGCCAGGATGCGCGAGGCCGGGGCGCTGCTGCTGGCCAAGACGACGATGCCTGATTACGGCATGCTCAGCTCGGGCTTGTCGAGCTTCCACCCGCTGACCCGCAATCCCTGGGACCTGAGCAAGAACCC
>CAMDHE010000194.1 GCA_945898095.1 Roseateles toxinivorans
GAGGTTGTCAAGCTCGCGGTAGCCATCCAGATAGCCTTGGGCCCAGGCTTCATTCAAGGCGGCCGCATCGTATTGGACGGCGCCAGAATTCCTGGAACTTGTTGCCAAAGGCTGGACCAAGGGCGCCGCCGGGACCAGCCCGCCGCCCTGCAGGCGTCGGGCCAAGGCCCGGCCACCGCCGAGCAAGCGACCGATCCATGCCGTCCTGCCCCCAGCGCCGGCGCCATTCAAACTTGTTTTACTGCTCGCTGTTGACATGCTTTCACCGGAATTCATCGCTGCCTGCAGCCCGGTCACAGCTCGACGCTGTTACAACAGGCGACATCACACATAGTTTCAATAATGAAAACTATAAACGAAGCCCTGGAAATTCACGATCCCTTAACTTGCTGCTTGTGGCATCAATACCACGAGCACTTTTCTAAGCCGACAGTTCGCGCTCATAGACATGCAAGGCCGGCATCCCGCCGGTGTGGATGAAAAGGATTTCTTCGTCGGCCTTGAAGTAGCCGCGCCTGGCCAGACCAATCAGCCCGGCCATGATCTTGCCGGTGTAGACCGGGTCGAGCAGGATGCCTTCGGTGCGCGCCAGCATCTGCACCGCTTCGACCATCATCGCGTTGGGCACGGAATATTTAGGCTGCCAGAAGCCGCCTTCGGTGACCACGCTTTCGCGCGCAATCACCATGTCCAGGCCAAGCAGGTCGGCCACGGCCTGAGCTTCCTTGTGGACCAGCGGATCCTGGTCGGCCGGGTCGCGGCTGACACCGATACCGACGATCGGAATATTGATGCGGTTGCCGAGGAAGCCCGCCAGCAAGCCGCCATGGGTGCCCGAACTGCCCGAGCCGACGATGACTCGGTCGATCTGCACACCCTGCTCGAAGAACTGCTGCTGCAACTCCTGCGCGCAGGCCACATAGCCCAGGCCGCCGAGCGCGTTCGATCCACCGCCAGCGATGATGTAGCCGATCCGGCCGATCGCCGACAAGTCATCAGCCACCTGCTGCATGGCCTGCGCAATATTGCTGCCACCGGGCACCACCGTGATGGCCTCGACCCCCATCAGGCGA
Source organism: Roseateles toxinivorans (assembly GCA_945898095.1). Lineage (GTDB taxonomy): Bacteria > Pseudomonadota > Gammaproteobacteria > Burkholderiales > Burkholderiaceae_C > Paucibacter_A > Paucibacter_A toxinivorans_A. The sequence goes on from CAMDHE010000194.1 coordinate 1,074, forward strand.
AACAGGAAATGGTTGCCGCTGGCGTCCTCGTGATAGCTGCCAGGCACCCGCTCTTCGATCACGAAGCGGCATTTCAGCCCTTCTTTGACGGCCGCGGCCAAGGTGATGCGGCAATGGTTCGATTGCGGCGCACCGCAGGTGATCAAGGTATCAGCACCCTTGGCCAGCGCATCGGCGACCAGGAACTCGAGCTTGCGGGTCTTGTTGCCGCCAGGAAACAAGCCCAGCATGTCGTCGCGCTTGATCCAGACGCGCGGCCCCTTGCCGGCCGGGCAAAGCGCGGCCAAAGCACGGGTGAAATTCGGCATGAATTCGAGCGGTGTGGCACCAACGCTGTAATGGCGGCGCGGAAATCTGGATAAGTCCATGAGTGGGTCTAGGTTGGGTGATGAGCGGGCAGCCAAGCCGCCTTTGTGGGGCTGACGATACCAAACATCGCCAACGACCAAGGAATTCCGCTACCGACCAATTTCAGCCGGGCCGCGCTGCGACTGACTATTCGGCTTCGAGCAAGGGCGGCGCATGCACGATGGTCACCGGCACCGGGCTGTGGTGCAGCAAAGCCAGGGCCGTCGAACCGAGCGAAGCGCTGCTTGCGCCAATGCCGGTGGCGCCCATCACCACCATCTCGCAGCCATAGTTTTCCAGCAACTCGACCAGCAGATTGGCCGGATCACCGCCAGCGACTTCGCTTTCGAAATCGACGCCAGCGGCCTCCAGCAGCGCTTCGGCTGGCGCCAGCAGTTCGGCGCCAGCGGCACTGCGCATGCGCTCGATACCCTCGGCGTCATGAACGACGACCAGCTCATACAGCGAAGCCGGCTCCTGCACATTGGCGAGAACGAAGCTGGCCTGCAAACCTTGTCGAACCAAATGCAGCGCATGCCGAATGGCTTCCAGGGCGAGGGCGGAACCATCGACAGGCAAGAGGATTTTCATGGCAGCTCCAATCCGGGTTGGGGAATTGCGAAGAGACTGAATGACATTAGCACTTCAGCCAGGCCGCGCAGGCCGGATCGGTCAATTGCCGCTCAAACTGCGCAATAGCGTTCCTGGATTTCCTTGTCGGCGAGCAGGTCTTCGGCCGAGCCGCTGTGGACGATTTCGCCCTGATCGAGGATATAGGCCCGGTCCGAGATGCGCAGCGCCCGTTCGACATTCTGCTCGACCAGCAGGATCGTCGTGCCGGCCCGCTTCATTCGCGCAAACAGATGGAACATCTCGTCGACCAGCAGCGGCATGATGCCTTCCGACGGCTCGTCAAGAAGAATCATCCTTGGCCTTGCCATCATCGCGCGGGCAATCGCCAGCATCTGCTGTTCGCCGCCCGACATCGAGGTCGCATCCTGGTCGAGTCGCTCTTTCAGGCGCGGAAACGTCGTGGCGATCTCGTCGATCATCGCGGCCATTTCATGCCTGTTGCTGCTGGCGATGATGCCCAGTTGCAGGTTCTCGCGCACGCTCAGGCCGGGCACGATGCGGCGCTCTTCGGGCACATAGGCCAGCCCCTGATGGAAGCGCCGATGCGCGGCTTCGTCGAGGATTTCCTCGCCATTGAAGCTAACGCTGCCGCTGCGTTTGCCGATCAAGCCCATCAGCGTCCGCAAAGTGGTGGTCTTGCCGGCACCGTTGCGGCCCATCAGGGTGACGATCTCGCCCGCCTTGACTTCGAACGAGATGTTCTGCACCACATGGCTGCGGTCATACCAGGCGTTGAGCCCTTGAACTTTCAACATGGTCTCAGCCCTCACCCAGATAGACGCGGCGCACATCGCTGTTGTTGCGGATCTCGTCGGGCGTGCCCTCAGCCAGAAACTCGCCGTGGTGCAGCACGATCAGCCGCTCGCACAAGCCCATCACCAGTTTCATCTTGTGTTCAACCAGCACCAAAGTGCGCTCCTGGGAAAGCTCGAGGATCAAGCGCATCATCACCACCGTCTCTTCGGGCGACATGCCCGCCGTCGGTTCGTCCATCAGCAGCAGCAGCGGGTCGCTGGCCAGCGCCATCGCGATCTCAAGTGCGCGCTGCTGGCCATGCGCCAGGTCTGCCGCAGTCTTGTTGCGCAAGGCCGCCAGGCCGACGCGCTCGAGCAAGGCGTCGGCCTGCTCGATCAGCGCTTTCATGCTGTCACGTGGACGCAGCAGCGCAAAGCGCGAGGCACGCATCTGCGCGGCGACGCGGACATTCTCATGTGCCGACAACTGCTTGAAGACATTGGTGATCTGGAAGCTCTTGGCGATGCCGATGCGGGCGAACTCATGTTGCGCCAGACCGGTGATGTCGCGCCCCTGGAAACGGATGCGTCCCTCGGTCGGCGCGAACAGGCCGCTGACGACATTGAAGAAAGTACTCTTGCCGGCACCGTTGGGGCCGATGATGGCGGTCAGCTTGCCTGGCTGGAAAGCCACGCTGACCTGGTTCAGCGCAACGAAATTGCCGAAGCGCTTGGTGACGTTTTCAACTTCAAGTATCGGCAAGCTCATGGCTTCTCCGTCGCAGCCTTGCGGGCCAGCCAATGCAGCACCGAACCCCAGACGCCTTTGGGAAAGAACAGCACGAAGACCATGAAAACGACGCCGACGAGCGCCATCCAATGAGTGGTCACTGCGGTCGAGACATCTTCGAGATAGAGGAACAGCGCGGCGCCGACAAAGGGGCCGAAAAATGTCCCCATGCCGCCGAGCAGGCACATCATCACCGCCTGTCCTGATTGCAAATAATGCAGCGAATCGATCGGCACGATCGACAAATGCAGCGCACGCAAGGCACCCGCCAGGCCGCAGACCGCCGCCGACAGCACGAACACCAGCAGCTTGGCCCGGGCCACGTCAAAACCGCAGGCTGCCGTGCGCTGTTCGTTCTCGCGGATCGCCTCGATCACCGCGCCGAACGGCGAGTTCAAGACCCGCGAGACAAACCAGAGAGCCGCCGCGACGAAAACCAGGATCACGTAATACTTGGTGACCGGATTGAGGAAATCGAGCTGCCAGCCGAGCAGGTTGATCGCTTCGACGCGGATACCGCGCAGACCGTTCTCGCCACCGGTCCAGGACTCGGCCTTGTAAAAAGCGTAATAGACGATCTGCCCGAGCGCCAGCGTCACCATCGAGAAATAGATGCCGCGGGTGCGGATCGCCAGATAGCCGATCACCAGGCCAACCAGACTTGCCGCAGCCACGCCGGCAACGATCGCCGCCCACCAGGGCCAGCCACCGCTGACGATCGCGATGCCGCAGAGATAACTGCCGACACCGAGAAAAGCCGCATGGCCGAAGGACAGCATGCCGGTGTAGCCGAACAGCAGGTTGAAGCCAACCGCATAGAGGCCGAAGATCAGGATATTGATCGCC
>CAMDHE010000195.1 GCA_945898095.1 Roseateles toxinivorans
GATGATCGAGGCGATGTAAGCGGCTTCAAAGCGCATTGTCAGGTCATCGGTCACCGCCACGGTGACCGTCGGAACACCCTGGAAATTCGGGATTTTGATGGTGTGCAGGAAGATCTTCTTGTCACCAGAGTCGGCGATGATGAATTCCTTGGCGCGCGGGTCGAAGTCAGCATCGCGGATCAGCGTCTGGGTATTCGAGTCGGAATAATCAAAGTAGATGTCATCCTTTTTTGCAATGTCGGTCTTGTCGTTGTTCGGGCGTTCGGCGTCCTGCCAGGTGTCTTTTTGCAGGCTCATCGCCCAATTCAATTTGGAGGCGGCAGCGGCCCGCTCCAGCGGGATATGGAAGCTGCTGACGAATTCAATCACCCCGTAGAATTTTCTTTCGTGAAAAACCGGCACGATCGCGCGGATGCCGATGATGCCACCGGTGCCGGTTTCCACCGCCATCAGGCGCTCCTGGCGCAGGATCGAAGAGACAACGGTCTTGCGCACCTTGGACATGTCCTGCTGCGCCATTTCCGCATGGTGGGCGCGATAGAACAGGATCGCCGGCGCTGTGTAGAAATTTATCTGCTCGACATCATGCTTTTTGTGGATTGAGTCAAAGAAATCGTCGATTTCTTCGCCGAGACGCTTGCGATCGCCCTTTTCAAAGGGCTCGGTGATCCGGTCGCTCTGCAGCAGCACATCGGCAGCCAGGCCCATGGCCCGGTAGCGTCCCTTGATCAGTTCCCCGAAGAGATCTTCGAATTTGTGGAAGCGGGTTTCTGACAGCTCGACGATATGGTCGGTCTTGGTCTTGTAGGAAGATATTCCGATGAAGGCCGAAGTGATCAATGCCAACAAGATCAAGACGGCGATGATCCAGGGTTTTGCCGTGATTTTCATGATTCAAACAAGCTCGTTGCGGGTCTTTGGGTGGAAGGGCGGCGGCTGCCAGCGCCGGCCGCCGGGCCGGGTTTCAATGCGCAGCGCCACCGCTGGACGGATGCATGATCCGGTCGGCCATCGCGATGGCCATGGCGGAAAGCAGGAAAGCGATGTGGATGATGGTCTGCCACATCAGCACCTTGTCGGTGTAATTGGCGGCATTGATGAAGGTCTTGAGCAGATGGATCGAACTGATGCCGATGATGGCGGTGGCCAACTTGACCTTCAGCACCGAGGCATTGACCTGGTCCAGCCATTCAGGCTGGTCGGGGTGGCCCTTCAGATGCAGGCGCGAGACGAAGGTTTCGTAGCCGCCGACGATCACCATGATCAGCAGGTTGCTGATCATCACGACGTCGATCAGCGCCAGCACCACCAGCATGAGGATGGTCTCATTGAGGCCGCTGATTGGCTCGTAGCCGATGATCGTCTTGCCGTCGGCCCCGCCGAGGATTGCGGCGGCCTGATAACCGGTGCTCTTGACCAGCGTTAGCAGGGCTTCCTTGTTGCCGAAAGCCGCCTCGACCAGGTGCAGGAGTTCGAGCCAGAACTGGTACACGTAAACAGCCTGAGCCAGGATCAAGCCGAGGTAAAGCGGCAACTGCAACCAGCGTGCGCCGAAGATCAGCCTGGGCAAAAATGCCAGTCGAACTGCTTGATGGTCTGTTGCTTGTGTCATTTTGTACGGCTCAAAACATTGAATTTATTCTAGTTTAGGCTGCAAAAGTTGAAAAAACTCACGAAAACCCATGAAAATGGTCTATTTCAGTCCAAGCCGTACGGTTTGAAGGTAAAGCAGCATCGAACGCCATAACGAACGAGCTGTTCGAATTTCCGTTAACTTCGGCGAATAAATCGATTCAACCATTTTCCTCAAGTATTGTGTCTTATTCGAGACAATTATTCTTTGTCAGTAGAGCCCGAACAAGCACTGCAGCGCCTTTTTGCTGTTTGCATGGTTGTTTCGTGATCAAATTTGATGTGCATAGTTCAGGCTGACTTGCCAAGTGAGGGCCGGATTCCGGCTGATCCCAAAAAACTGTCAATCTGAACTCAACCATTTAAATCAGGAAAAAACATGAAATCGATTCTTGCCGCCTTAGCCATTGGTTTGACCATAGGTGCAATGCCGGTGATGGCTGAAGAAGCCGCCGCACCCTTGTCATTCAACCTCAGCGTGGCGAGTGAATATCGCTATCGGGGCATTTCGCAGACAAATTCAAAGCCGGCCCTGCAAGGTGGAGCAGACTATGAAATCGGCCATGGTTTCTATGTCGGCGCTTGGGGCTCGACGATCAGTTGGATCAAGGACGCTGGTGGCGGCGGCAATGTCGAGGTCGACATCTACGGTGGCTACAAGAAGGAAATCGCCAAGGATCTGTTGCTCGACGTCGGTCTGCTCAGCTATGTCTATCCCAGCAACGGCCTGAAGCCGAGTGCTGACACGTTCGAGTTCTACGGCGCGCTGACCTATGGCCCCTTGACTGCCAAGTACTCGCAGAGCACCGGCAATTTGTTTGGCTTCGAGAACAGCAAGTCCAGCGGCTATACCGAGTTGTCAGCCAGCTTCGATCTCGGTGGCGGCTTCAGCCTGGTGCCGCATATCGGCCACCAGTCCGTGAAGAACAACAGCAAATTCGATTACACCGATTACTCGATCGGCATCACCAAGGAATTCCGCGGCTTCAACTTGAGCGGCGCGATCATCGGCGCTGACACCAACGCCTATCTCGTTCCAGGCACCAATAAGAACCTGGCCAGGAGCGCCCTGGTGGTATCGGTCAAGAAGACTTTCTGACGCGTGACATCAGGTGTCGCGCGTCGTGAACCCGCGCGAGGCTTCAGGCAGGCGGTACGCCCACTGCGCAATGGCTCAATGGCTTGTCATCTGATCGATGGCTCGCCATTGGGCCTTTTTCATGCGGTCGTCCGCCCCGGATCTGCGCCGCAGGAAAAAAGGGCCCTGACCATCCCGCCGGGAGCAGCAGATGGAGCCCTGCTCTTCATTGAGCAGCCGCTCGGCGCTGCCCAAACGGTCGATAGTTGCGCTGGATGGTGCCGGCTCCCGGCCCGGGTTCAAAAATCCTTGCAAAAGTTTTTGCACAAGGCCTGATTCAGCCTCACAATGCGCAGGCCTTATAGCACGGCTTCCGGAGCCGGCTCTGAGCATCTCTTAGGGATACCCCGCAAGTCCCGAGGTTTCGTACAAATCGCAGAACAGCTAATGGAGCGAGCTCTTGGACCAATCTTTGGCCTGCTACACCCCGGCGGATTTGCACTCCGCGCCGGCGCCCGACCTGAGCGCCTATCGCTGGCGTTTGCTGGCGCAAGGTGATTCCTGGTTCTCGTCTTCGGCAGCCAGTTTGAATGCTCATGCCAATCTGCTGCGCGAGATGGTGTTCCAGCAGCCGATCTGCGCCGTCAATTGCGCCGGTACCAGCGACCAGCTCGGGCATATCGTCGACCTCGCTGCAGCGCATGACTTCAGGGAATTGTTGATCGGCAAGGGCGCGCTGGTCTGGGATGGACTGCTGCTGTCGGTGGGAGGCAATGACTTGTTCCTTGCTGCGCAGACGCCGGTGACGCTGCCTGACGGGCAAGCTGTACCACTGCATTTGCGCTTGCTCAGGCATCCGACCGAATGGGGCAAGCCCTCGGCCGGCGTGGGGCGCTATTTCTCGGAGCCCGGCTGGGAGACTTATGCCGAGTATCTGAGAGTCAATATCCGCCATATCCTGACCCTGCGTGATCAGGGGCCATCAGCCGGCAAGCCGGTCTTCATGCATTGCTATGCGGTGCCGATGCCGCGGCCTGCGGGCCCGGATGGCAGTTCTTTGGCCTGGTTGCATCCTGCCTTGAAGGCCTGTGCCGTGCCAGGTGCCGACTGGGCCGCGGTCAGCCGCTTGATGGTCCATCACCTGGTCCAGTTGTTGAAGGAACTCGAGGCTGACAAGGTCAATTACCCGGGTCTGCATATCTTCGAATCGAACACCGTGCCGCTGTCGCCGGCCACGGCGGGTTCAGTTGGCAGCAATGGCGATTGGGCCAACGAAATCCACCTGAACCATAGCGGCTGCTTCAAGCTGGCGCGCGCCTGGTCACGGCATGTCGAGGATCAGCTCGATGGTGTCAAACCAATCGAGACGGGCAAGGTCAGGCGCAAGAAAGGCTGAACCGGCCGGCGTGAGCGCAAAGCTCATTCGCCTTGCGGCGTGATCTGGCTCAGCGCTGTGGCTTCCTATCGGGTGATGGCCGGATGGCAGGAAAATCTCACAAGGCATGCGGCTTCCGAGACGGTGGGGAGCGATCAACTGCGAAATCCAGAACCCTTCAGTAGTCGTCCCTTAAAAATAGTTAACCCATTGATTTAATTGGACTTTTTAGCATTTTTTAGATAAAATAAACCTCAGTTTCTATCCGGAAGGCAGTAGTTTTCTGGGAGTTTTTGAGG
>CAMDHE010000196.1 GCA_945898095.1 Roseateles toxinivorans
GCTCGTGGTGAGCCCGGCGAACCATCTTCCGGTCCGTTCGTGGTGAGCTCGTCGAACCACGCTGTCAGACCCTTCGACAAGCTCAGGGCGAACGGGGGATTTTCTTCAGCGAACAAACGGGCAGGCCTTCCGCGCCAGGCCCCCGACAACCGCGCGGCCAGAGTAGTTGACCCGTTCGTGGTGAGCCTGTCGAACCATCAACAAAGCCGCTCGTGGTGAGCCCGTCGAACCATCTTCCCGTCCGCTCGTGGTGAGCCCGTCGAACCATCTTCCGGTCCGTTCGTGGTGAGCTCGTCGAACCACGCTGTCAGACCCTTCGACAAGCTCAGGGCGAACGGGGGATTTTCTTGAGCGAGCAAACGGGCAAGCCTGCCGCGCCGGACCCCGATAACCGCGCGGCCGGAGTAATTGACCCGTTCGTGGTGAGCCTGTCGAACCATCAACAAAGCCGTTCGTGGTGAACTGGTCGAACACCGTCCCGTCCGCTCGTGGTGAGCCCGTCGAACCATCAACAAAGCCGCTCGTGGTGAGCTCGTCGAACCACGCTGTCAGACCCTTCGACAAGCTCAGGGCGAACGGGGGATTTTCTTCAGCGAACAAACGGGCAAGCCTGCCATGCCTGTTGAGTCTGCCCTCAACCCCGGTCAAACTTGAACACCGCCATGCTGGCCAGCAGATTGGGGCTGGTGCGGATCTGGCGGCCGTTCTGGATGCCGAAACTGTCGAGAACGCGCAGACGGTTCTTGCGCGCCAGGATCTCGAAATCAGCGAAAGTGCCGACGCGGATATTCGGCGTGTCGTACCACTCGTAGGGCAGCACGCGCGTCACCGGCATGCGGCCGAGCAGCACCTGCAGGCGGTTCGGCCAATGGGCAAAATTGGGGAAGCTGACGATGCCGATGCGGCCGACGCGGGCGGTCTCGCGCAACATGCCTTCGGTATTGCGCAGATGCTGCAAGGTCTCGAGTTGCAGCACCACGTCGAAGCTCTGGTCGGCAAAGATCGACAGCCCTTCCTCGAGGTTCAACTGGATCACGTTGACACCGCGTTGCGCGCAGGCCAGCAGGTTCGCATCGTCGAGCTCGACACCGTAGCCGCTGCAGCCGCGGTGCTGCTGCAGATGGGCGAGCAGCTCGCCGGTGCCGCAACCGAGGTCGAGCACGCGCGAGCCTTCGGGCACCAGGGCGGCGATCTGCGCCAGGACAGCGCTGGCAGTCATTGGAATTCCCCCGCGATGCGCTGGAAATAAGCCCGCAGCAGGCCGTGGTAGCGCGGATCGTCGAGCAGGAAGGCGTCATGGCCATGCGGCGCGTCGATCTCGGCATAGGAGACATCGAGCCGGTTGTCGAGCAAGGCCTTGACGATTTCGCGCGAACGCGCCGGTGCGAAACGCCAGTCGGTGCTGAAACTGGCGAGCAGGAATTTGCAACTGGCGCTGGCAAAAGTGCGGCTCAGGTCACCGCCGAAAACACGCGCCGGGTCGAAGTAATCGAGCGCCCGGGTGATCAGCAGATAGGTGTTGGCGTCGAAATATTCGCTGAACTTGTCGCCCTGGTAACGCAGATAGCTTTCGATCTGGAACTCGATGTCCTGGGTGCTGTAACCGAGCTCGGCCTCGCGCATCTTGCGGCCGAATTTTTGCTCCATCACATCGTCAGACAGGTAGGTGATATGCCCGATCATCCGCGCCACGCGCAGGCCGCGTTTGGGCACCACGCCATGCTCGTAAAAATGACCGCCGTGGAAATCCGGGTCGGTGATGATCGCGCGCCGCGCCACCTCGTTGAAAGCGATGTTCTGAGCTGACAGATTCGGCGCGGTGGCGATCGCGATGCAATGGCGCAGCATCTTCGGATAGCGCAGCGACCAGTCGAGCGCCTGCATACCGCCGAGCGAGCCGCCCAGCACGGCGGCCAGTTGGCTGATGCCCAGCCGCGCGAGCAGCAGCGCTTGCGCGTCGACCCAGTCTTCCACCGTCACGACCGGGAAGTCGGCGCCGTAGACGCGGCCCGGCGTTTCGGGGTTGGCATGCATCGGTCCGGTCGAGCCGAAACAGGAGCCGAGGTTGTTGACGCCGATGACGAAGAAGCGGTCGGTGTCGAGCGGCTTGCCCGGCCCGATCAGGTTGTCCCACCAGCCTTCGCTCTTGTCCTGGCCTTCGTAGCAGCCGGCCACATGGTGGCTGGCATTGAGCGCATGGCAGACCAGCACCGCGTTCGAGCGCTCGGCGTTCAATTCGCCATAGGTCTCGTAGACGATGTCGAAGTCGCGCAGCCTGGCACCGCTGCGCAAAGGCAGGGCGGCATCGAAATGCTGGCTTTGCGCGGTCACAAAGCCTAGGCTCGAAGCGCTCATGAAGGCATCGCCGATCTCAGGGTCATCGAAATTCCGGTTGGCTGTTACTCAAGGGACGCGACATAAGCAATGCACGATGGTCGCGAACGGCATTTTGCCTTGTCCGTTGGCAGCCGAGAGTTCGCCCAGCCAGGCCAGTTCGCGCCCGGCCTCGACCAGCAGCGCCGGCGGGGCGAAACCGAGCTGGGTTTGCAGCGCTTGCAGCAGCGCCGGCGCCAGCACATCGCCAAGGCTGGACAGCAGGCGTTCGGTGCGGCTGAGTTCGCGCTCGACATAGCGGACCTGGGGTTCGCCTTCGAGCTTGGCCAGCTTTGCTGCGGCCTGCACCGCATCGTCAAAACTGCCGAGCCGGTCGATCAGGCCGCGGTCCAGCGCCTGCGCACCGGTCCAGACCCGGCCCTGCGCCACGGCGTCGATTTCAGCCACGCTCTTCTTGCGCGCTTGCGCAGCGCGGCCGGTGAACTCGGCATAAATATGGTTGACGCCCGACTGCACCGTCGAAGCCAGGCGCGGGTCAAGCGGACGCCGCGGGTCGAAGCCACCGGCCAGCCAAGTGGTGGTGGTACCGCCGGTATGGATCGACAGCTTTTCGAGCAGCTTGTCGCCCGTCGGCAGCATGCCGAAGACGCCAATCGATCCGGTCACTGTGGCCGCATCGGCGATCACCGCATCAGCGCTCATTGAGATCCAATAGCCGCCCGAAGCCGCCACATCACCCATCGACACCACCACCGGCTTGCCGGCCTTGCGCGCCAGCTCCAGCTCGCGCCGCACGATCTCGGAAGCAAAGGCGCTGCCGCCGGGCGAGTTGACCCGCAGCACGATCGCCTTGGTGTCTTCGTCCTCGCGCGCCTGACGGATCAGCTTGGCGGTCGAATCCCCGCCGATACGGCCCGGGCCGGCTTCGCCGTCAACGATTTCACCTTCGGCAACAACGATGCCGACCTTCTGCTTCGAATGCTGCGGTTTTTTCAGCTGGCCGAGGTAGGCGCTGAGGTCGACCTGCCGGAACGATTTGGACTTTTCGTCCAAAGCGCCGCGAGCGATCAACAAATCGCGCATTTCATCGCGGGTCTTGATGCCGTCGATCAGCTTGGCCTTCAAGGCCAATTGCGCGCTGTCGCCCTTCAAGGCTTCCAGCCGCTGCGGCAGCTGCTCGATGCCCAGCGCAATCGCGCCCGGCTCGAGCTTGCGCACTTTCTCGACCGCCGTGGTGTAACCGCTCCACAGCTCACCATACAGATAACTCTCGGCCTCGATCGAAGCCTTCGACGGGCCATTGGCAAAATAGGGCTCGGCAAAGCTCTTGTAGGTGCCGACGCGGATCACATTGGCCGACACGCCGAGCCGGTCGAGCGCATCCTTGTAGTAATTGCGATAGCGGCCGAAGCCTTCGATCATCACGCCACCCATCGGGTGCAGGTAGACCTCGTTGGCCTGTGCGGCGAGGAAATAGCTGCGCTGGCTGTAGTTGTCGCCATAGGCGAGCAGCGGCTTGCCGCTGGCTTTGAAACGGGCCAGCCCGGCAGCCACTTCATGCAGGCTGGCCAGACCGGCGCCGCTGAAATCATCAAGCCGCAGCGCCACCGCGCTGATCTTGTCGTCTTTGGCCGCGGCTTCCAGGGCCCGCAACACATCGCGCAGCCGCGTCTGCTTTTGCGCCTGCCCTTGCACTTGGGCCATCAGCTGTTCGCGCGCCGAGCCCGAAAACTGCTCGACCAGCGCGCCCTTCAGATCCAGCACCAGGGTGGTCTTGTCTTGCAAGGCCTTGGGCCCGCGCGTGGCCAGCCCGACAACGATGGCGATCAGCAGCGCCAGCAACAACAGGTTCAGCAAGATCTTGCGCGTGCCATCAAGCAGCCACCAGCCTTTGCCCAGCACCCAGCCGATCGGCTTGAAGAATGATTTGATGCTCACGGCTCGTCCCCTGGAAGTGAAAGCGCTGTGATTGTGCAGCATCCGCCTGCAACGAACGTGGG
>CAMDHE010000197.1 GCA_945898095.1 Roseateles toxinivorans
TGTGGGCTGGGCTAAGTGCTTGATTCTTATGGGGTGGCTGATGGGGCTCGAACCCACGACAACAGGAATCACAATCCTGGACTCTACCAACTGAGCTACAACCACCGCTGAGCCTTGCATTGTAACGTGAAAATTTCAGCTGTATCCGGTCATCAAGTCGCTTTCAGCAAATCTTGCCTGACAGCATTCGGGCAGCCCCTGCGGCCCGAACCAGATGTCAAGGCGCAACGCTGGATGCTGCGGCCTGGGGCGGTTTGACGACGGCTTTGAAGCGGGTCTTCAGGGCCTCGTAATAGGCCTGGGTTTCGGCATTGGACCAGGCCTGGGCATATTGCTGTACCGCACGTTTTTCATCAATGACTGCAGGATCGCGCGGCAGCAACTTCAGGATGCGTGCCACGACAAAAGTACCTGCACCGGCATCGACACCAATGTCGGCCGGCAGCTTGCTGGCGTCAGCAGCCAGGATCGCCTCGACCACCTTGCGCGGCAGATCACGGGCCAGCGGCCTCGACAGGATCACCGGCTCGCCAAGCCCATTGAGCTCGCCTTTCTTCAGCGCGGCGAGCCTGTCCTGCCCGGCCTTGACGGCTTGGGCAAAGGCCAGCTTGCGCACCAGTTGCTCGCGCACCTTGACCTTGACATCGGCGAGCGGCTGCAGGCGTGCCGGGTTGTGCTGCACGATTCGTGCGGCGGTCAGCTGGCTGGCGGCGGTTTCAACCGCTTCGGTATTGCGCTTGTTGCGCAAGGCTTCGCTGCTGAACAGGCTTTCAAACAACTTGACCGAAGCCAGTGGTCCGGCAGCGCCTGGCGCCGGTGTGCGCTGCACGGTGGCGGTCTGCAAGCTCAGTTTGAATTTATCGGCAGCAGGTTGCAGGCTGTCGGCTTGCTCATAGACGGTGTTGGTGAACAGTTCGGCTGTTTCAGTAAAGCGCTTCTGGGCCAGTTGCTTGCGAACTTCCTGTTCGACTTCATTGCGCACCAGTTCGAAATTCTTCTTGCTGCCGCCGCGGACAGCAGTCAACTGGATCACGTGGTAACCGAAGTCGGACTCGACCACATTGCTGATCTCGCCTGGCTTCAGGTTGAAAGCCGCTTCGTCGAAGGGTTTGACCATTGCACCACGGCCGAAAAAGTCGAGATCACCGCCATTCGGTGCCGAACCTTCGTCCTGCGAGTTCTTGCGTGCCAGATCGGCAAATCCGGCCGGGTTCTTGCGGGCCTGCGCCAGCAATTCTTCGGCACTTGCCTTGGCCTTGGTCTTGTCAGCCGCGTTTGCAGACTTGTCGGCCTTGATCAGGATGTGACTGGCGCGGCGCTCTTCGGGCACGCTGTAGCGGGCTGCATTTTCGTCGTAATACTTGCGCAGATCGTCGTCGTTGAAGGCCACTTGCTTCTTCAAGGCCTCGAGGTCAAGCACCAGATACTGGATCTGCGCGCTCTCGGGCAGTTGGAACTGGGCGCTGTTGGCCGCATCCTTGTAGAAGGCTTCGAGCTCGGCCTCGCCAGGCTCGATGCGAGCGGCGAAATCCTTGGCGTCGAAGCGCTGCAACTGGACTTCGCGCTGCTGCAGCAAGGCGTCAAACGCCAATCCGGCGTTGGCGCTGGTTGCCAGCACTGAACCAGAGACCGCGCCGACAACTTGTTGCATGGTCATGTCCTGACGCAAGCGCTCGATCAGCATCTGCGAGTTCATGCCCTGCGCCGCCAGCACAGCTTTGTTGACGCTGCCATCGGGGTTGCGCAAAAAGGCCAGTTGCGGATCGTTGATGAATGTTCTCTGGACGCGCTCGTCACTGATGACCAGATGCTGGGCCGAAGCCGTAGCGCGAAGGACCCGCTCACGCACCAAGGTGTCGAGGGCTTCGCGTTTGATCTCGGGCGAGTCGAAAAGCTTGGCATCAAGATTGGGCATCTGCCGCCGCAAACGCTCGATCTGCTCCTTGTGCGCGCCGTCCCATTCGGCCTGGGTAATTTTGCGTCCGTCAACCGTCGCAATCGAGGGATTCGAACCGTCCATGAAGCTGGTGTAGCCCTGCATACCGACGAGCGCAAAGGACGGCAGAATCAGAATCAGCAGGATGAACTGAAACAGACGGTTGTGCGTGCGGACAAATTCAAACATCGAAAAACCTCAGGAAAGCGTTGACAGGCAGATGTCAAAGGAAATACGACAAAGGCGAACCTGGGTTCGCCTTTGCTTGTCGGACCTGCAACTCAAGCGCCAAGGCAGAGTTGGCGTAAAAGCCTGGCCCTTGTTGGTGGGTGCTGACGGGCTCGAACCGCCGACCTGCGCCGTGTAAAGGCGATGCTCTACCAACTGAGCTAAGCACCCGGAAAATTCCGGAAATCAATTCACTGCGTCTTTCAAAGCCTTGCCGGGCCGAAACTTGGGCACCTTGGCGGCTGCGATCTGGATCGAGCTGCCGGTGCGCGGGTTGCGCCCGGTACGGGCTTCGCGTTCGGACAAAATGAACGTACCGAAGCCTACCAGAGAAACGCTACCGTTGCGCTTCAGGCCGATCTCAATTCCGCCAATCAACGCTTCCAAGGCGCGGCCAGCCGCAGCTTTGGAAAGGTCAGCCTGGATGGCGATATGTTCGATCAGTTCAGACTTATTCACTTGAAATTCCCATCAATATTATCCATCGGCCATCCCGGCACAGCTCGTTCAAAGCAGGCGGGGAAGCGGATTCTATGCGCATTCATTGGCGCCGCTGGAGGGGGAAAGCCCGATATAGCATCAGCGAGCATCGAAGACGATCGGCACATATCGCAGCCTGGCCGTCTTTCAGACCCGTTTGACGACCCAGAACACGCCCAATGCGCTTAAACCCATACCCAGCCATACCAGCATCCCGATCGGCTCGTCAAATAATGCCCAGGCCAGCAAGGCGGCGCATGGCGGTATCAAGTACATCAGGCTGGTCACCTGCGTCGCAACACCGCGCTGCAAGAGCACGAAAAGCAAGGAACTGGCGCCAATGGTCAACCCAAGCACAGACCAGCCCAAAGCGATGAATAGGTCGCGGTGCCAAACGATCGACTCTGTTTCGAGCATTGCCAGCGGCGCGCTGACCAAGAACGCAGCCAGCAACTGGATCAGCATCGCGGTGCGAGCGTCGGTGCCCTTCACAAAGCGCTTCTGGTAGATCGAACCGAAGCTGATGGCGAGCAAGGCGGCCACACCCAGACCCAGATTCAACGGCCCGAGTTCGCCCTGTCCGAGCTTGTGACTCACCACCAGCAAAAGTCCCAGAAAACCCAGCAGCAGCCCGGCCCATTGCCGGCCACCCAATCGGGCGACGATTTGGGAATCCTGGCGATCCATCCACATGGCTGTCAGCAGCGGCTGCAAGCCGACCAGCAGGGTCATGGTTCCGACCCCCATACCATGTTTGATCGCGGCCCAACCGCAGATCAGGTAAGCCGCCTGGGTCGTCAGACCCAATACGCCAAGATGCAGCCATTGGCGGATGCCCTTTGGCCAAGCCGCGCCGGCAAGCCAGACCCAGATTGCAAAGCCGGCCGCAGAAAGGCCGAAACGCATGACGAGGAAAGCGATCGGGGGCGCATGCGGCATGCCCAATCTTGCGGTCACAAAACCGGTACCCCACAAGCCGACAAACAGCATCGGCATGGCGCTTATCCAGCGCGATTCGAGCGCCCTCACCTAGCTTTGGCGCGAATTTCAGGGATCGCTTTTTGCAGGTAATAGACCATTGACCAGATGGTCAACACCACGGCAGCGTAGATCAGCCAATCGCCCCAGAAACGGGTCGAAATCAAGCCGAACAACTGCCCGTCGAAAAGCAGAAACGGAATTGCCACCATCTGCGCCATGGTCTTGAGCTTGCCGACCATGTGCACAGCCACACTGCGCGAGGCACCGATCTGCGCCATCCACTCACGCAAGGCCGAAATGGTGATTTCACGCCCGATGATGACCAGGGCGACGAAAACATCGACCCGCTGCAGCTTCAACAAGACCAGCAGGGCTGCGCAAACAAGGATCTTGTCGGCCACCGGATCGAGGAAGGCACCAAAAGCTGAGGTCTGATTGAGCCGCCTTGCCAGATAACCGTCGAGCCAATCGGTCAAGGCCACCAGCACGAACAGCACGGTGGCGAACAGATTCTGGGTCGCAAGGTTCAAGTCCAGGTAATAGACCCCGACAACCAGCGGAATGGCCAGGATTCGGGCCCAGGTGAATAAAGTTGGCAGAGTGAAGAACATGGCGTGATTGTGCCCAACAAAGGCTTCAAGTCGGGCCTGAACCCGTAAAGATTGTTTCAGTCAAGACTGCGCGGCTTGAAACGACGTTCATC
>CAMDHE010000198.1 GCA_945898095.1 Roseateles toxinivorans
ATGAAGCAGCCGCAAAGTTGCTTGAAACCGCGCGAAAAGCGGCAAAACGGCAAATGCTTCCGGAGCCTGAGGCCGAGCAAGCGGCAATTTTTGCCGCCATGCTGCAGGCGGGGGTCCTGACTCAGGAGATGCCGGCAGCCGTTTCGACAGTCTCGGCTGACAGACCGGCGATAGCTGCGGTCGCGACCGCAGCTATCGCCTCTAAAGCGGCGGCTACCGCGACCGCGACCGCGGCCATTGCGACTGCTACTTCGGCAAATACCGCGGCTACTGCTACTGCTACCCCTACCGCTACTGCTACTGCTACTGCTACTGCTACTGCTACTGCTACTGCGGCGAATACCGCGGCCGCTGCTATTACTGCTGCCGCTACTACGGAGGCTGCCACAACAACTAATGTTGCGGAAACTGCTGCAAAGGCTGCAGCAGCAGTGCCTACCCCGACAACTCCGGCTAGCCCGGCTGCTGTCCCTACTGTTGACACCGCTGCAAGTATTCCGGTCGCGACTGCTGTTGATCAATTGGTGACCGTTGTGCCGGTGGCATTGGCGTCAGTGCAGCAGAGCGCTGGCACTTCAGGAGCCGGGGTTGAAGCTCAATTGCTGACCGTTGTGCCGGTGGCATTGGCGTCAGTGCAGCAGAGCGCTGGCACTTCAGGAGCCAGGGTTGAAGCTCAAAGGCCTGCTCAGGTGCAGGCAAAGTTCGAGCCAGTCCAGGTTGAAGCTTCCACCATGAGCGTGGCTGCTCCACTGCCGGTTGCCGTCACTGTGGATTCAAGCCCGGTGCTGGTTCCGCAGCGCAATGCCTTGCCGACCCAAGCGGCGAGTCAGGCTTCAATGTCATTGCCGGCTGGCATGACGATGGTCTTTGTTCCCGTCGAGGCCAAGGTGCCACAACAACTTGCAGCTGAAATTGCTGCGGTGGCCGCTGCTCCTGCGAAGCCAGTTGAAGCAAAACAACTTGCCAATCCAGTTGCGACATTGCCGGCGCCGCCGACCGTCAGCTCAGTGGCAGCAGTTGCGCAGCCAGCAATGGCAGTGGAAGAAGCAAGCGTGTCCTTGGCGGCTCAAGTTGCTCGACCGGCCGGACATGCAGAAGTTTCCGTCCAGGTCCAGCGGGTTCCGGTCAATGGCGGCGAGGGGCAAGCCGCGGTTGTCGCGGCATTGGTGGAGTCAAGCGCCATGGATTCGAACCCCGGCAATGCCGATCTGCCGCAACAAGGTCGCAGCGATGCGAGACAGTCGAAGGACGATATGGCGCCAGCCGGCTTGCCGGCGGGGCTGCTTGTGCAGCAGCAAGCAGCCGCTAATCAGCCTGCCCTGGCTCCAGCGGAGGCCGCTTTGCCGGCGCTGAAGGCTGATGTGGTAGCCATCAGTAATCCCGATGTGCTGGCTGCCGGCAATGGAATGCCGGGCCGTTTGCAGATGCAGTTGCAGACCGAAACGATGGGACCGCTGACGCTTGATATGAAGATGGACGGCAATGGACAGGCCCATCTGGTGGTCCATGCGGCCAGCGAGACATTGCGCCAATCGCTCGATGGCAGGCGCGATCAACTGGTCGACACGATGCAGGGCCTCGGTCTGGCGCTGCAGGTGGATGTCGGCAGAGGAGGGCAGCCCTCTACAGCTGAAGATCGGAATCAGGCCGAAGCGCAAGCCGCAGGGCC
The DNA here is from genome assembly GCA_945898095.1 of Roseateles toxinivorans. Taxonomy (GTDB): domain Bacteria; phylum Pseudomonadota; class Gammaproteobacteria; order Burkholderiales; family Burkholderiaceae_C; genus Paucibacter_A; species Paucibacter_A toxinivorans_A. The sequence continues at coordinate 1,670 of CAMDHE010000198.1, forward strand.
TGATAAGGATGTTCCAACTGCCTCGGCAACAGCAGCGATAACGCTGCCGCGAAGCAAGCCGCAAGCCGGCACAAGTCGACTCAATTTCTACGCCTGACGGCAATCATCTCAACATAGAAGGCACCCATGGCAGAAGCAGAAAAGCCCCACGGCGCAGAAGGCGCTAAAGATGCGCATGGCGCAGCAGCCGACGGCCATGCGGCCGCTCCACCGGCCAAATCCAAGAAGCTCTTGATCATCGGCGGGGTCGTGGTGGCCGTGCTGGCAGGCGGTGGCTTCTACATGAAGAGCGCTGCTGACAAAAAGCATGCCCAGGAAGAAAGCGAGAAGTCGGTCGAGAACCGCTTGATGAAGCAACTCGAGCACAAGAAGGACAACAAGCCACCGGTGTTCATCGCGCTGGATGACTTCCTGGTCAATCTGCCAGGCAAGGGCGGTGAGCATTATCTGCAGACCAAGCTGGTGCTGCGCACTGCTGATTCGTCGACCGAGAAGCGCATCACCGAGTTCTTGCCGCTGGTGCGTGACCGAATTCTGGCGGTGCTGTCGGCCCGTACGGTGACTGAACTTGCCACCGTCGAAGGCAAGGAAGCGATGGCCAAGGATGTGGCCTTGGTGATCAATGCGATCATCGAACCGCAGCTGACAGCGATTTTCATCCTGCAACAGGATCCGTCGACGGTTGACCTGCGCAACCTTGAACGCTTGCGCGCGATTCCGACCCAGACGGCCGGCGGCGGCTCCTACAGCGCAGTCGCCAAGGAAGCCGCGGCGCAGTTCTGGAAAGTGACAGAAATGGATCTTCCAGTGCAGGGCGTGTTGTTCAACAGCCTTGTAATGCAATGAGTCCAGACCTGAATACCAGCGCATGAGCGAAGCAACTTCTCCTGCAGCGGCAAAGGACGCCGAGCCAAGTAAGTTCATGTTCGACAAGGCTTCGCGTGTCGTCAAGCGGCGCATGCCGACGCTTGAGTTGATCCACGAAAGATTTGCCCGTACAGCCCGTCTGACGCTCTACAACATGGTGCGTCGGCCGGTCGAGTTCGACGTCATGCTGCCCGAAATCAAGCCTTATGCGATGTTCGTGGACAGCTTTCCCGAGCGCACCAATATCAACCTGGTGAACATCAGGCCCTTGCGCGGTGTGGGTTGCTGGATCATCGATCCGCAGGTGGTTTACATCGTTATCGACAATATGTTCGGTGGCGAGGGCAAGTTGCCACCCAAGGTCACGACCAAGGAGTACACCGCGATCGAATTGCGGATCATCCGCCGCCTGGTCGACAGCCTGCTGAATGAATATGAGAAGGCCTGGAAGTCGGTGCACGAGATCAAGTTCGATTTCCTGCGCCAGGAAACCAGCTTCCAATTCGCCCGCATCACCGACGCAGAGGAAATGGTCTTGCACTGCAGGTTCGTGGTCGACATCAATGGCCGCAAAGGCACCGTCGATCTGTGCATTCCGTTCTGGGTGCTGGAGCCGATCAAGTCGCTTTTGTTCAGCCAGATGCAGGCCTTCCAAGCCGATGACGACACCAGTTGGACTGACAACCTGCGCAACGAAATGCAATCGGCCCAGGTGCAATTGATCGCAACGCTGGCCAAGCGGGCCGGCACGCTCGGCGAGGTGCTCTCGTTCAATGTGGGCGATCTGCTGCCGATCGAGGTGCAGGAGCCGCTGACCGTGATGGTTGATGGCTTGCCGATGATCAAGGGGGCGTACGGCGTCCGCAACGGCCGTTATGCAGTCAAGATTTCAGAGATCAATCATCCGATCGAATTCAGCAAGCGGCCGGCTGAGCGCGGTCTGCTGAGTCCGCGGTTCCGCGAGCGCGTTGAGGCTGCCGCATCGAGTGACAACTTTCCAGAACGAGGCACAACTTGAATACAGAGACCACTCCGACGCCCAACCCCGCCGAGCCCTTGGGCGGCGGCGACTGGCGTCAACAGATCAAGCCCGCCACCTACTCCTTGCTCGACGACACGCCGGCAGGCGGCAGCGCCAACGACATCGAACTGGTGATGGATGTGCCGGTGCAGATTGCGGTCGAACTCGGCCGCGCCAAGATGCAGATCCGCCATCTGGTGGCCCTGACTTACGGCTCGGTGATCGAGTTGGACGTGCAGGCTGGCGATCCGCTTGACGTGGTCGTCAATGGCACGCTGGTAGCGCAGGGCGAGGTAGTGATCGTCAACGATCGCTATGCCATCCGCCTGACCGACATCGTCACGCCAGCCGAGCGGCTGCGCAAGCTCAACCGTTGATGGACATGGTCGGAACCTCGCTGTCCTTGCTGATGCTGGTCGTGTTGCTGCTGGTCGCAGGCACGCTGGCATGGCGGCGGCGTGGCGGCTTGTCAGCGGGCAAGTCCAGCAGCCGCTTGAAGACCCTCGCCATCACGCCGATCGGCCCTCGTGACCGATTGCTTTTGATTGAATGCGACAGCCAGCGCTTTTTGCTGGCGCAAGGCCCGGCCGGGCTGACGCTGATCGACCGTGTGGCCGATGTCGGCGCAGACAGCAGCTACGAGGCGGTCGCGCTGGTCGCTGCATCGGTTCCTGGGGAAACCCGCTGATGCGCGCTGTTCATCTCGGGTGGGCAATCGCCGCGCTACTGTGCTGCGGCGCGGTCGGCGCACAGGAAATGC
>CAMDHE010000199.1 GCA_945898095.1 Roseateles toxinivorans
GTGCCCGTCAGCGTCTGCAGCAACTCAGCGCGCTCATCGTCCGACGCCCGCAGGAAAGCCGCAAATTCGTTTTGCGCCAGCAGCACGGCGCGCGTGAACTGGTCGAAATTCAGACCGATCTTGGCCTCGATCAATCGGAGCGTTTCAGAGTTTCGGTGGTCGCTCAGGACCTGGCCGTCATTCAAGCGCGAAAAGCTGACCTCGCTTTGTTGAAGCTTGCCGTCGACCTTGACCCGCGAGCGGCGCACATTCCAGCGAGCACGGTAAGACACGCCGTCGCTGCCGACAAAGTCGACCTCGGCATGGCCCTCGGCGGCGCCACGCCGCAAGATCGTCCTCGGGTCCGAGGGCAAGACATCGTTGTCGCCCACATCGGGAATATGTTCGCCTCTTGCCTTGGCCAAGCGCGGTGTTTTCTCGTAGAGAGCCAGGCATAGGGCATCGAGCAGCGTGCTCTTGCCAGCACCGGTGGGGCCGGTGATGGCAAACAGACCGGCGCTGCCCAGGGGCTCAGCTTGAAAATCGATGGCGAACTCGCCCGCCAGCGAGGCCAGATTCTTGCCCCTGATGGCCAGGATCCTCATGCTGGGACTCCTGTCTGGGCCGGTACGTTCAGCAACTCGGTGAAGGCCGCCAGGATCTCCGCAGGTGGGGCGGTGCCAAACCGGTTCTGATACAGGCGATCGAAGAAGTCCGCAGGTGCCAGCGAATTCAATTCATCCACCGAAAGGGCTTGCGCTGTGGCGATGGCCGAGTTCTGCGCGTAGGACGTTTCGATCCGCACCAGGCGAACCTGCTTGCCGGTCAGCGCGGTCTCGATTTGCGCGCGAAGCCCCGGTTCTGGCTGGGTAAGCAAGACCCGAACCTGCAGGTAAGGCCATTCGACTTCGTTGCGGTCGGGCGGGTTCAAGGCTTCAAGTTGGCGCAGCACCTCGTCGAGGTTTGCCGGTTGTTTCGGGATACGCAACAAGTCCACACTGCGGGGGATGCGAATCTCGCGAATGTTGGTGGCGGCTTCGCCGTCCAGATCCAGAACGACCACCTGGTGCGGGTAGTCGATTTCCGAAAACGACATCGGTAGCGGACTACCGCAGTAACGCCGGGTCGGGTCGGCGCCGATTTTTTGCGCCAGATGCAGATGGCCGAGCGCGACATAGGCTATTTGCGAATCGAAGATGTTGGCGGCCAAGGACTCGACGCCGCCGATCATGATGCGCCGCTCCGAGTCCTCTGACACCTTGGCACTGGTCAGGTGGCAATGCCCGATCGCGATCAAGGCTTGCCCCGGCTTGCGTTTGCTGCAGGCGTAGTCGAAGGCCTGTCGGTACAACTCCTCGATGCCTGCCGTATAGGGGTCGGCGGCCCCTTCCACCCGGGGCACATCGCTGGGGCGAAGGAAAGGCATGGCGATGCACCATGCCGCTACTGCGCCATTGCGATCCTGCAGCGGCAGCACCAGACGCTCAAGGTCGATGTCATCGCCATTGCGCAAGGCCTGTCCGACCACGCAGGCATCGAGCAGGGAAAGAAACGGCGCTGGTGCCTCCAGTCGCCCGGGAGAGTCATGATTTCCCGCCGTGATGATGATCTTGAGATGGGGAATGCGGCGGCGCGCTTCGGTCAGAAAGACATAGAGTTGGGTCTGCGCAGCAGCGGATGGGTTGGTGTTGTCGAACACATCGCCCGCGATCAGCAATCCGTCGACCTGTTCGGTCACCAGCGTGTCGAGCAACCAGGCCAGGAAAAGCTTGTGCTCATGACTGCGCTCGAACTGGTGCAGCGCCTGGCCCAGGTGCCAGTCCGAGGTGTGAAGAAGTCTCATGTTTCCCCTTTGAAAACCATCTGCCTACCAATATGCGACCGGCGGGACCAGCGCGGTCCGTTGCCGATCATCGGCATGAATTCTTGCGCCACAACAGCACGGCGAACAAGGTTCCAGAAGCTGTGCCGACCAGCAGCATTCTCCTTTGCAGGTGAATTGAATCGCTGCTTGAATTGGCAATTATGTGGGATCGACAGCGAAGGACGACCGGGCTTGCGACCATCGCGCTGCCTGGCCGAATTCTCGATCTGATCGGCGAACGTCAATTGGCCTAGCGGCTGCTCCAAACTGCGCCAGCACCTCGTCGAATTCCGAGCCTTGCGACTTGTACGCGGTCATCGCGAATACGGTCTGGTGCAGGGGTGCAGGCCTCAGATTGGAATGGCGTGATCCAGGTCGAAAGTATCCAAGGCAAGGCGGGGGTACAGGAGGGGGTACGTGACGTTATTTAAAAACAAGAAACCTAGCGTTTTGGCGGGCTGCAAGGCATCTTTGGGTTCCCACCGCCCCGACCAAGACCCAATACAAAGGCCTCCAAGTAGCGATACTCGGAGGCCTTTTCCTTGGGTAAATCAATGTTGTGATTGCTTGTCACGGCTATGCAAACACTGGATGTTGCCAGTCATATCCATGGTCAAGGGTTCAAAAAAAGATTGCTCGAAGTCTGCGAGATGGTTCATGTCAGTGGCCGAGCGACTTCGCTCATGTCCCCCGGACCGTGCCATACACGGTCCTCCTCCTTTACTTCGCTGCGCCGCTCACCCACTGCCCTGAACAACCAGGCTTGTTCACTTTCGGATTGCCCGATTCACCGACTGGAAAGAGAAAGACTGGCTGTTTTGCGCAACTAAGTCAAGGAGAAGGCGCTTGCGACTTGCCAGTACCGGGGGACATGAGCGAAGCAGAGCAAGCAGGCCCGTGGAGCACCGCCTAGGGTTCACACCGCCTAGGGGTCATCACCGCCTAGGGGTCAGGTCTTGCAATCAACCAATCAAATTTCCAGTAAGGTTTGGCAATGGCAAAGCCCTGCGTGAAAGCAAGACCCGACCCTCGATCCGCTTGACGTGGCGGTATAGTAGGTTGCAGTAGAGGCGGCGCCTGCCGCTTCGTGGTGACTGTGCAAGCGGCTTGACCGGCGTTCAAAAAAGCTCGACACGATCGCCTTCAGATACTGGTTAACCCTCGATTCCGGTCAGCCTCATCGAATGCTGCTTTTGCAGATTGGATATGACTGTATGAAAAATCAGTGTACAGGTGTGAAAGGCAATGTTCAAGCGGCCTTGCGGCCTCCCGGGTGCGCGGAGTTATGGAGACTGGTCGCCGACAAAAACGGCAAAACAGTCGCCATATATCAATAGTTAGGCTGCATTGGGCGACGGTCCTGATCTGCAACTTCCTGAACAGCCAAAGAGAACATCATGCCAATAGTGAGAATTGAGGTATGCCGAAGCAGGCCGCAGGCTGAAGTCACTGCAATGATCGAGGCCGTCTATGAGTCTCAGCTGCTTGCGCTCAAGGTGCCCAAGGACGACAAACAGATCCGCTACATTGAGCACAAACCTGAATACTTCCCCGTCCCCCCGGGCAAGACAGCGAATTACACGATCGTCGAGTTCAGCATCTTCCCGGGCCGCTCACTCGAGGCCAAGCGTGCTTTGTATGCTGGAATCGTGCAGCGGTTCAGGGCGCTTGGAATCCAACCTTCCGACGTCACAGTGATCTTGCATGAACCTCCTTTGGACAATTGGGGTGTATCGGGCAAGCCGGCTTCAGAAGTGAATCTTGGCTTCAACTTAAACGTCTAGTCAGAATGCAGCCTAACACCTCAGTCAACCTGACGCGCTACGGCAGGCGTCCTGCGCCCGGCTCCACTGTCATGTTTATTGTCGCTACGCCGGGCGCAGGCCACCTGCCTCCGCACGCAGGCTACTTCGAACGTTAGGCCGCACGAGACCACCTCCTATGCCCATTCCACTGAGTGTCGAATCCATCTGGTCGGACTACAGCCGTTCAGTGGGCGGAGTTGACGAAGAGCGTTTCTACGAGGCGTTCCACTTTGGCGACACGGAGACCATGGCCAACGAACTAGGACAACTGGTGCTCACGGGCAGAAAGCAAGCAACAGCCGGATCCGTGTCGTCGGTCGAGGCTGCGGGTAAGCGCATTCCACAGGCCGGCGATCTCAGCGTGGTCACAGACTGGAGTGGCAAGCCGCTGTGCATCATTGAGACAGGTCGAGTAGATGTGATGCCGTTTGATCAAGTCTCCGCTGAATTTGCGGCCGTTGAGGGCGAAGGCGATGGTTCGCTTGAATACTGGCGTCGAGGCCATACAAAGTACTTCACGCGGGAATGCCAGCGCACCGGGAACACGTTCAGTGGCCGCATGCTCGTGTCATGCGAACGCTTGCAAGTCGGTGACCGTCCACCTGCGCCGAGTGCTGGCTAACCCATCGCTCAA
>CAMDHE010000200.1 GCA_945898095.1 Roseateles toxinivorans
GCCGCAAGCGCAACCGCCTCCGCAGTCGTTTTCGCCGTTAATGCCGTTGCCAATGCAGTCACATCAGCGTCCACCGCATCCTTCATTGCAGAATAAGCCACCAGGGCCGCATTGGCCGTGGTGTCATCGCTGTCCGTGCCTACCAGTCCTGCTGCGATCGAGTCATCGAGGGTGGTCTGAGCGGTAGTAAACGTTGTTTTTGCCGTGGCCAAGGTCTCGATGGCCGTGGTCTGAACCGCTTGCAGCGCGATATAAGTGTCACTGGCCGCGGCCAAAGCCGCAGTGGCAAAAGTGGCAAGAGAAGCAGTCACTGCGCTGTCGGCAGCCACCCTGGCCGCAGTAGCAGTCACCACAGCTGCCTTGGCAGCGTCAACCGCCACCGCATTGGTGACTACCGTGGCTGTCGTCGTCGCAATCGCATCACCCGCAGAATTGGTGAGGGATACCGCTGCCAGGCTGGTCACCTGGGTTCCCAGGGTGGTTCGATCTGAACTGAGCTGCAAGACGGCCTGATCGTAGTCACTGGTCGCCGAAGCCGATGCCGCGGCGGTGTTGATCGACAGGTCGAGGAGTTCCTGGGCTACAGCCTGGGCGTCCGTCGCCAAATCGCCCAATGTCGCCATGCCCACATTCGAACCCACCGTGCGCGTCAATTGAGCGCCATCGGCCTGCATATAGACCTCGTACTGCGCTGCGGTGGCCGTCGCCTTCGGCGTGGCCGTGCTGCGCGGATCCGTTGCAGCTACGCTAGATATTTTCTTGAAGAATAGATTGACCACATGAGACAGACCATTGCTGTCGTAGACCGACACCGTCGTGCTCGAGTTGTAGGTCTTCGGATCGTTGGCGTTGAAGACGTTCGGCGACGAGGTAATGACGCCGTTCGTCACCTGCATCGGCGCCGCGGCACGCATATCAAGATTGGCCTTCAGCGTCGCCTCCGTTGACGCCACAGGCGTCAGCACTGCCGGCGGGAGTTGCAACCCCCCAACGGTCGAAGTCACTCCCGTCAACGCCGTATTGGCCTGGTAGCCCGTCAGATAGAGCCCGTTGGCGTTGACAACATAGCCTTCCTTGTCCACCGAGAATTGACCGTTGCGGCTGTAATACTGATCGCCGGTACCCACGCCAGGCAGGCTCGACAGCCGGAACATGCCGTCGCCCTGGATCGCCAGATCGAGCGGCGAGCTCGCGGCAACGATCGCCCCCTGGCTGTTGACGGTCTGCGCGCCGAAGGTCGCAACGCCTGAGGAACCGCCAGCCTGGACGGCCTTGAAATATTGGTCAACGAAATTGTATTCGCTGGCCTTGTAGCCCACTGTGGATGAGTTGGCAACGTTGTTGCTGGTCACTTCAATGGCTGACTGCTGGGCCTTCAGGCCAGCAGATGCAATGTCAAATGCGCTCATGAAATATCCTCAAGGTTTGGTGAGTTGGGCCACGTCGGCCAGATTGATCGTCCGACCATCGGTGGTCAGCAGTTGCGGAACATTGCCGGTGGAGGGGCGTGAAATGCCACCCACAACACCCGCAGTCAAGGCCGTCGATGTCACTGCAGCCCCGGCGCCATCACTGGCTTTCATCAGCAGCTTGTAAGCGCCGCTGGCGAGACGGTTCCCGGCATAGCCCTTCCCGTCCCAATTGAATGTGTGCAAACCCTGACTCAGGGCACCGAGGCTCAACTCGTCGACGGTGCGGCCATTGCTGTCAACGATGCTGACCGTCGTCTGGGTCGATGCGGAGCCGAGCTGGATGCCGAAAGTGGGCGAGCTGGTCGCATCGAGCGCTACCGAGTTGCCGGGGGCCAGCACCGTGTCGCCAATCAAGCTGGCGTTGTTCAAGAAAGACTGCGATGTCGCCTGGGTCAACATCGAGCTGATGCTGGAGTTCAAGCGCTCGATGCCACTGGCCATGTTCAGCTGCGTCAGCTGACTGGTCATCTGGGCAGGATCCTGAGGGCTGAGCGGATCCTGATTCCTGATCTGCGCCATCAACATCTTCATGAAGTTGTCCTGGGTCGCCTGCGCTGTCGTACCCAGACTGTTGCTGGTCGCAGCGATGGCGGCATTGACAGCCGCATTCGGATCGTAAGCAGTAATGCCGTTAGGCAATGAAATTGGCGTTGTAGACATCAGGATTTCACCATATCGATTACGCGCTGCATCAGCTGGCGCGAGTTGCTCATCAGGTCAATATTCAACTGGTAGGACCGCGAAGCCGACACCATATTGACCATCTCTTCCACCGGATCCACATTCGAAGACTGGACATAACCCTGTGCATCGGCATTCGGATGCCCGGGTTTGAAAAGCTTCTTCAAGGGCGCGCTGCTCTGGGCCACTGCCGCCACCTCGACGCCCGCACCGACCGAGCCGTAACCCGGTGTCGGACGGAACACGACCTGGCGGGCGCGGTAAGCCTCGCCGCTGGACGATGTCGTTGACTCGGCGTTGGCAATGTTCGACGCCACCGCGTTGAGGCGCTGACTCTGCGCGACCGTGCCGCTTGCACCGATCATGAAAGAATTCATCAAGCTCATGGCTGTCCTGTCAAGGCCATCTGGCGTGACCGAACCGTTGCGCCAAGCAAGGCCGCAGCAACTTCGAAGCCCAATGTGTTCTCGGCGAAATTGGCACGCTCTACATCGGGATCGACCGTATTGCCATCAATGCTTGGCTGCATCGCTGTGCGGTACATCAAAGCCGGGCCATCCATGCCGGTGTTGGCAACACCGAGATGCCGGCCATTGCTGCCGGTCATGGCCAACCTCGATTGGTATTGCACGCCTTGCATCTGCTCCTTCAAAGCTGCATCGAAGGCGACATCGCGGGCCTGATAGCCCGGGGTGTCGGCATTCGTCAGATTGGAAGCAAGAATCTGTTGACGGTAGCCCCGCAGCTGCAGCGCAGCTGTATTGAAGCTCATCGGATCGAATTCGGGTACAAGTTTCACGGCAGTCTCATTGACGTTGTGTCAACTAAGTAGCAATTGCCGTGCCAACCGTTTTAACTGCTTTTTGATCTCTTTGAACCGGTTTTTGCCGCTTCAAGCAAATCGTCGCGGAAATTGTTGTCACCTCGCAAGGCGCAATTTGCCGCCTACCGGCAAGGCAAGCGGCAAGCTTTGCCGCTTGCCGCTGCAATGCTCAGGGCCTGCGCCGGTCCATTTCCTCTTGCAGCGCCTGGAAACGCAAGGCCTGGTCGCGGTCTTGGTCAAAGGGGCCCGCCAGCATCCAGACGAAGCCCATGTTCGAGACCACTGAACTGATGACGGTGCCAATGAACATCGGCAACAGATAATTGCTGCTGTAATAGCCCACCCCGATGGGCTTGACGACGGCGAATATGCCAATCAGGCCGAAGCCGATGGCATAAACGCCATAGCCGACTGCAATCATCCTGACGCCATCCGAATTGCCCGTCTGACGCGGCTGAATGGCAATAAAAACCAGCAACAAGGCTGCACCGGCCTGCAACATATGGATCGCACCAATTCCTGCGGCGGGTTCCACCCCGAGCCATCCCAGGAAGAATGCGAAGCTGGTGTGAAGGACAAAGGCCACCCACAAGCCGACGTTGAGCTTCGGTCTGAGCATTGGGTCTGCAAGCGCAACGGCCCGTTGCAGGATCGAGACAAAAACCAGGGTCGAGGCCAGCGCATAGAGGGCGAAGTTGAGACTTTCTCCTTCCCAGCGAAAAGCCAGCACCAGCGAGCCCACCGCATTCATCACCAAGGCGAACCACCATCCCCTCACCTGCTGCCTGTCCTCGGCCCCGCCTCTGAAGATCAGCCAGATCAACAGCGCAAACAGCGCATGCAAAGTCACCAGCAGACAGCCCATGGCCGTGCGGTCGAGAACTTCGATGAAATTCATTTCAGCAAAACCTCGAATATGTCGTTACGGGGAGTTCTCTGGTTGACCGCAGGAATCAGTTCGATTCCTTGATCAAGCGGGCTGAAGCAGGTTGCGTCGGCCGCGCATTCATCGGATAAAGATGCGAGAAGATGGCGATCTGTTCGGCAGAAATCTGCACCGGCGTCTTCATCACCATCCAGAGCACGCCTTCGCTGCAGGGCGGCGTGGTCAAGGAACCCATATAGGTGAAATAGCGTCGGTCTTCAGGCAGCAGCTGGGTGACATCGAGTG
>CAMDHE010000201.1 GCA_945898095.1 Roseateles toxinivorans
AAGACCGATTTTGCCAACACCAAGCTGGCCCAGCGGCGGCTGCGGCTGGGCCTGGTCACTGGCGACCTGCACCGCCAGCACCCGGTCAACATCTTCATGCTGCCGGTGCTGCTGCGGCTGGACCATGCCCGCTTCGAGGTCTGTGTCTATCACACCGGGACGATGCACGACGAATACACCCGCCAGGCCCAGGGCTGCGCCGACCGCTGGGTCGAGGCTGCTGCGCTGGACGACAGCGCGCTGCAGCGTGCCATCGTCGCCGACGGCGTCGACCTGCTGGTCGACCTGGGCGGCCACACCTCGACGCACCGGCTGGGCGTGTTCGCGCTGCGTGCGGCGCCGGTGCAAGCCACGTTCCTGGGCTACCCGCACTCGACCGGTTTGTCGGCGATCGACTGGCTGATCGGCGACGCGGTGGTCAGCCCGGCCGAGCATGGGCATTTGTTCAGCGAGGGCATCGCCCAGCTGCCCGGCAGCGTGTTCTGCTGGGCCCCGGTCGATGACTATCCGCTGCCGGCGCCGCGCCACCCGGATGCCGCCCTGGTGTTCGGCTCGTTCAACAACGCGATGAAGCTGACGCCGCGAACCATCGCGCTGTGGGCCCGTGTGCTGCAGGCGGTGCCGGGCTCGCAACTGCTGCTGAAGGCGCCGTCGCTGGCCGATGTCGAGGTGCAAGCGCGCTTTGCCGGACTGTTTGCGGCCCAGGGCATCAGCGCCGATCGCCTGGTCTTCAGAGGCCCGAGCGGCCTGGCCGACATGATGCAGGAGTACCGCCACATCGACATCGCGCTCGACCCCACGCCCTACAACGGCGGCACCACCACGCTGCAAGCGCTGTGGATGGGCGTGCCGGTGGTGGCGCTGACCGGCGGCAACTTTGTTTCGCGCATGGGTGCGAGCTTCATGGCCACGCTGGGCCGGCCCGACTGGGTGGCCGCCGACGAGGCCGGCTATGTGGCCGCGGCGGTGGCCCTGGCCCAGACCCGCGTGATGCTGCGCGCTGGCCGGCCGGCCTTGCGGGCGCAGATGCTGGCCTCGCCGCTGTGCGATATTGACGCTTATGTGGCGAATTTCGAAGCGCTGCTGAGCCGCATGTGGGACCAGCGGGGCGACGGCGGCGGTGGGCGGTTACTGGGCGCCGAAGCGGCGCGGGGCATCGGTAGTCCAGCGCTGCCAGGCAAGGGTGAGCGCTGGTGACCGCCCATCCGCTGGTGTCTGCAAAACCGATGATTTCGTATTTTTGCATCTACAATTAAGCCGATGAGAATCCGGTTAAGCTGGGATGAAGCGAAGCGGCTTGCCAATCTGCGCAAGCATGGCTTGGACTTTGCCGACGCCGGTGAGGTTCTCGATTCGCGCTACCGGCTCGACGCATGGGTCAGCCGAAATGGCGAGGAAAGGGTTTTCTCGCTGTCTTACGCTGCGATTTCTGGCGGTGCTGACCGTGGTGCATACCGGGCGCGACGGCACGGCGCGCGTGATCAGTTTTCGCCGTGCAAGCCATGAAGAACGTGAGGTCTACGATGCCTGGCTCGAAAACGAATGCGATGAAGCGTGATGAGGTGCTGGCGGCACTTCGTGCTGTGCCGCCCGACGAGAACTTCGTCTGGGACGGCCAGGATGAAGACGAGCGACCGCTAGGGCGGCTGGAGATGCAGGCGGGCGTGGCCAAGGCCGGGGCCAAGCGCGGCCGCCCGGCAGGGTCTGGCACCAAGCAGCAGGTGGCAATCCGGTTTGACCGCGATGTGCTGGCCGCGCTGCGTGCGACCGGCCCGGGCTGGCAGACCCGCGTCAACGAGGCCATGCGCGAATGGGTCAAAAGCCACAATTCCTGAAGACTATTTCAAAAACCTCTGAATCTGCGGCCAAGGCACGCCAATCATGGTGACTTTGCGCTGGTCGGCACGTCCAAGCCGCGCCATAACAAGACCTTCTCGGGCCTGCCGCTGGACGAAGCGCTGAAGTCGCGCCAGGCCGAGGCGCGCTGCGGCGTGCAGGTGATCGACCTGCGCACCGGCGACGCGGTGCATTGGCTGCGCTTCGAGGGCATGGTCCGACGAGCTCTACGACGTGATCACGCTGCCGGGCGTACGCCGCCCGATGGCGCTGGGCTTCAAGACCGACGAGATCCGGCGCGTCATCAGCATCGAGGAGTGAGCGTGCCGGGCTGATTGACGGGCATTGACGCCCCAATCAAGCTGGCTTGGCGAGTTCAGGCAGGTCAGGCCAGCATTTGCAGCAAGACCGGATGCCACAGCGCGATGTCGATCTCGCCCAATGGGCTGACCAGGCGCGACTTGTCGACGCAGCGCAGTTGGTCGAGCAGGATGCGTGCGGGTCGGCCGTCGAAGATGACTTGAGGCCTGCAACCCAGCGGCTGGCCTTTGCTGGTCAAGGGCGCCACAATCAGCCGTGGCAAGGCGGCGTTCAGGTCGTCCGGCGAAATCACCAGCCCGGGGCGGATTTTTTTGATCTCGGTGCCCACCGTCGGATCGAGATTGACCCACCAGACCGATCCGCGTCGAAAGCGCTGCGCTGCCATCACCAGACCCAGTCGGTGCTATCCAGGTCCTGGGTCGATGCCTCCCAGGCGTCGTCGTCATTCTCGGCGCTGAAGCCTTCGTACCAGGCTTCACGCGCAGGCCGTACGGCGGCGATGACGATCGTCTTGCCTTCCAGGCGCATGTCGATCTCGTCGACCACGCCACATTCCGCCAGCAGCGCGGCCGGGATCAGGATGCCGCGCGAGTTGCCGATTTTTCGCACTGTGGTTCGCATCGCAGTCTTCGAAGTTAATACTTTGTTATTACATCATCCCTTCTGGTCGAATGCAAGCTGGCGCGCAGCGCAGCGACTGGCTGAGTGCGCCGTGCCTGGTGCGGCTGCGCGAGATCACCGGGCCACGCTGGGGCGATGACCTGTATGGGGCGCCGGTGATCGGCAGGACTTGTGCGCCGCTACTGCGGAAAGCGCATTGCCGAAAACGCCCGCCCCGCCAGCACCGCTTGCCGTTCTATGGCCGCGGCTGAGGCGATCCAGCCACTTTCTTCCAGAAAGATCAGGAAGGCGCGGGTGCTGACTTTGCGGCATTGCGGCGGCAGCAGGAAGCTGGCGCGGGCGATGCGGTGGTCCTCGAACAGGAACACACCGGTCTGGGCGGGCTGGGCCAGCGCCATCTGGTTCATCGTTTCCTGGATCGCGAATTCGCCCAGATTGGCCTTGCGCCGCGGCGCGCCCGGCGGCGGATGCTGGGCGAAGACCTGGGTCGGCAACAAGGTGATGGCCTGGCGCTGCACCCAGTCGCGCAGCTTCTGGCTCGTCGGGCTGGGTTGGCGGGTCAGCTCATGAAACACCATGTCGACGATCGCCACAGGCCAGCCGGGCTTGAGCAGCAGGTCGAGCGCGTCGGCGTAAGCCAGCGTGATCAGCGGCCCGGCGTCAGGCAGCAAGACCGGGTCATCGCGCGGCATGGTAGCCGATCAGTTGACCAAGGCGTGCAGGCTGTCGACCATGGACCGGGTGGTGGCGTCGGGCAGCCGCGGCATCGGCAGATGCGACTGGGCCATCAACAGGAACAGGTCCTCGGCGCTGTCTGTGCCCAGGGCTTGCAGCGTGCTGGCCTCGTCGGTGCGGCCGAGCGAGAAATCGAGCAAGGCGCGGAAGTTCTGGTTGCCGCTGGCCTCGCCGGCCTCGAAGGTTTCCACCAGATAGCGCAACTCGGCGTTGAACAAAGCGTTGATCGAGGTCTGCGCCTTGGCCGCCACCACCTTGGCACGCTGCAGCAGCACGGGGTCTACCGCGCCGGTGAAATTGACGGTCTTGGCCATGGGCCCTCCTTGTCGATGCTGGGAAGATTAACACATGATTATGTGTTGCTGGGCGCTTGGGCCGGCGCGATGGCCTGGCGCAACGCTTTGCCGGCGCCGGGCGCCGCTGCCCGCCAGCCCTTCTTCAAACCCATGACGTGATTCAAATGC
>CAMDHE010000202.1 GCA_945898095.1 Roseateles toxinivorans
GACATCCAGCCCTTGAAGCTGCGCGACAACAAGCCCAAAGCTCAGCCGGCCACGACCAGCTGACTTGGGCCTGGCGCTTGCTAAGAATCGGCCTTCGGGCCGATTTTCATTGGGCCGGATCTTGTTTGAAGAAATCGGCCAGCAAGCGGTAGAGCGCCGGATCTTCACTTCGCAGCGCAGTCGGCGCGACGAAAAATGCCTCGACCGCGACGGCGAAGAATTCCTCCAGGCTTTCGGCGCCATAGGGATCGATCAAGGTCGACTCGCCTGCATCGACTTTTGCGCAAAAATCTTCCCAGGTCGTCGTGATCACGCTCAGCCAGTGTTCGCGGCCGTCCTTTGTGGGCAGCGGCGGCATACCGTCTGCCTGACCATCCCGCATGTCGATGACATGGGCGAACTCATGAATGACGAGGTTGAAGATGCTGTCGGTTGCTGCTGAGGCTGGATCTTCGTCAACGTCGATCGAAGTCCAGGTCAGCATCAAGGGCCCGCCTGACATCGCCTCGCCCGCCAACCTTTCTTCAAAGTTGTGGGTGATACCGTCGTCGTCCACCTGTTCGCGCTGCGCCAGCACCTCATCGGCATGCATGACGATGCCGATGAAGCCGTCATACCAATGCAGTCCCAGGCGCAGCACCGGCAGACAGGCCTGTGCAGCAACGGCCAGGGCGACCTCGTCGCTGATCTCGAATCCGGCCACACCATGAAATTCCTTGGTCGCCAGGAACAACGAGCACATCCGGCGCAGATCGGCCAGGTCAGCGGCATTGCGTTGTCCCAGAAAAGGGTAGCGAAGCAGGGTCAATTGCCACAGCTGATCGGGGATCGGATGGCGCCGCAGCGCACGCGCCTCCTGCAGCTGCGTCCAGGCCCGCAGCAGGCGGTTCAGCATCAGCCCAGTTGGATGCGCTGCAGACCGCTGCTCGAGAGCCGCAGCAGGTCGCCGCGCGGCTTCGGACAGTCAAAATCCCAATCAGACAGTACATGGCGCTGCATGCCTGGGGCCAATGAATGCGTGGCGGGTCGATGGGTATGGCCGTGGATCAGCTGTGTGCTGCCGGCTTGCTCAAGCATCTGTATGCAGCATTGCTCGTCGAGATCGACAAGGACTGGGTTGCTGGCCTGGCTTGCCTGGCTGGCATCGCGCATCTGCCTGGCCAATCTCTGGCGCTCTGCGATCGGCAATGCCAGGAATTCATCCTGCCATTGCGGGCTGCGCACCTTGCTGCGGAATGCCTGATAGGGCAGGTCAGCCAGGCATTGCGCGTCGCCATGGCTGAGCAACCAGCGCTGACCAAAGGCGAGCAAGCTGGTGGGATCGGACAGCCCCTGTATCTGACAGTCGTGGAGGAAGTCGCGGCCGAACAGGAAATCACGGTTGCCCGCCATGAAGAAGATTGCGGCATGCCGGCTGGCATCGCGCAAGATCGACAGGCATTCGGCTTCGAAGGGCTGGGTTCTGGCATCGTCGCCAATCCAGACTTCGAAAATGTCGCCCAGCAAGAAAATGGCCTGGGCCGTTGTGTCAAGCAGATGGCGACGCAAAGCTGCCAAGGTGGCAGGCGTTTGCGGCCCCAGATGCAGGTCGGACAAGAAGTCGATCTGCAGCCAATGCGGCGGCGCCAGCAATTCAGCCGGTGCTGCCGCAGCCCAATCAGCTGATTTCAACGGCTCGCTCGATCAGCACATCTTCGACCGGCACATCGCCATGTCCGCCGGCGTTGCCGGTCTTGACTTTTTCGATCGCGTCAACGATGTCATTGCCCGCTACGACTTTGCCGAAAACGGCATAGCCCCAACCCGAAGGCGTTTCGGACTTGAAGTTCAGAAAGCCGTTGTCGGTCGCATTGATGAAGAACTGGCTTGAAGCCGAATGCGGCACATTGGTGCGCGCCATGGCCAGCGTGTAATGCTCGTTCTTCAGGCCGTTGTTGGCTTCGTTCTGGATCTCGCCAGTGGTCGGCTTTTGTTTCATTCCGGGCGCAAACCCGCCGCCCTGGATCATGAAGCCCTTGATGACGCGGTGGAAAACCGTACCGTCGTAATGGCCGCTGCGGACATAGGAGAGGAAATTCTCGACGGAAATCGGCGCTTTGACATCGTCAAGTTCGACGCGGATCAGGCCATGGTTGGTATGCAGTTCTACGGTCTTGGTCATTTCTTGGGCTCCACAATGGCTTTGGTGATAAGGATGGGGGTGAGCGGCACATTCTGCTGGCCGTTCTTGTTGCCGGTAGGCATGGCGCGAATTTTGTCGACCACGTCCATGCCTTCGAGGACGCGGCCGAACACCGCATAGCCATTGCCGTCGGCAGAATTGGCGGCGTCCAGAAACGCATTGTCGACGGTGTTGATGAAGAACTGTGCCGTGGCCGAGTTGGGGTCGCCAGTTCGCGCCATCGCGATCGACCCGCGGACATTCAGCAGCCCGTTGCGGGATTCCAGTGGAATCGGCGGCTTGGTCGGCCGTTGGTCCATCTTCGGCGTGAAGCCGCCGCCCTGGATCATGAACTCGGAGATGACGCGGTGGAAAATCAAGCCGTTGTAATGACCGGCCTTGACATACTGGATGAAGTTGGCCACCGACTTCGGCGCATGTTCAGCATCCAATGCGATGCGGATGTCGCCTTGGCTGGTGCTCAGGCGGACGGTCTGGGCTTGGGCAGCAAAGGTCAGCAGCGCGATGCTGGAGCCGATTGCCAACCAGCGTTTGAGTTTGGATTGTGGCTTGGTGTGCATGTCTTGATGTAGGGGAATAGTGGCCTGATTGATTGTCCCTCAGTCGGGTTCAACGGCCTTTGGGTGTGGTTTCTTGCAACAGGTTCTGGGTGCGGACGAGCTTCAGGTTCAGCGTCTCGGAGGGGGCCAGGGCTGATTTTTTTGCCCGCTGATAGGCACGCAGGCTGAGTCTTAACAACACATCGCCGAGATTTTCCAGAGCCTGTGCATGGTCGGGTTGCAGGCGCAAGGCTTGTTCAAGTTCGCTGCGCGCCTGATCGAGTTCGCCCAAGCTGGCGTTGATGACGGCCAGATTGTTGTGCGGCTCGGCCATATCCGGAAAATCCTGGGCCAGGGCGGTGAAGATGCTGCGGGCCGCGCTGACTTGACCCATTTCCATCCGCATCACCCCAAGGGCAAAGCGCAGTTTCAACTCATCGGGTGTCTTGCTCAGTGCGCCCTCCAGGGTTGCCACCGCCTGGCTGCGCTGGCCGGCAAACCATTGTTGTTGCGCCCGATCCAACTCGCTGGCGCTTGCGATGCCGCCAATTGACAGGATGACGAACAGGGCAAGGCGTGAAAACAGGCGGAAAGTCATCAGCGAATTTGCTTGATATTGGGTCATTCGTCGATGGAAGTCAGGGTCTTTGCTGAGGTCTGGCGGCGAATTTCTGTACAAGTCGACCGCTATACTTGGTTTCATTCTACGGTGCCAAGCCCGATCCTGCGGAAGTCTCCAAGCGGGCGAGCAGCGGGTCTCGACCGTAGCCGTCCAGTGAATTCAGGGCTTCGGCATTGTGCCGAGGCCGGCCTTGTTGCTCCATGTCCCTTCGTATCTACAACTCCCTGTCCCGTTCGGTCCAGCAATTTGTCCCTATCGTGCCTGGTCAAGTGCGCATGTATGTCTGCGGCATGACCATTTACGATCTCTGTCATGTTGGCCACGCGCGAATGATGATGGCCTTCGATGTGGCGCAGCGCTGGCTCAAGCAGAGCGGCTACAGCGTCACCTATGTGCGCAATATCACTGACATCGATGACAAGATCATCAAGCGTGCGCTCGAGCGTGGCATCACGATTCGGGCGCTGACCGACGAGATGATCGCGGCGATGCACCGTGACATTGGTGCGATGGGG
>CAMDHE010000203.1 GCA_945898095.1 Roseateles toxinivorans
TCAACGCGAGTGTGTGTAGTGCGGATCGGGATGGGATGCAAGGCGCATTTTGCGGCCAATAGCGCGTGCTATTGGCAATAAATGCAACGCCGCAGACCGCCCGAGGCCGCGCTAGCACAAACCGTGAGGGGTTATGCAGAGCATCCCTACGCACCCATGCCGGGCGCAAATTGAAAACGCCCGCCGACGTAAGCCAGGCGGGCGTTTGATTCGGTCAGTTTGAACTCAATGCTTGCGGAACTTGCGCAAGGCCATGAGTTCAGCCGCCATCACGATGAACTCGGCTTGCGCGCTGGCGAAGTCGACATCGGTCTTGGCGTTCTTCATCGCTTCCTCGGCCAGAACCTTGGCCTGCGTGGCCTTGGCTTCGTCGAGGTCCTTGCCGCGAATGGCGGTGTCGGCCAGCACGGTGACATGGCCAGGCTGCACTTCGAGAATACCGCCAGCGACGAAGACGAACTCCTCTTCGCCATTGTCGGCACGCTGGATGCGCACTGCGCCCGGCTTGATGCGGGTGATCAGCGGCGTGTGGTTCGGCAGAATGCCGAGCTCGCCGCTCTCGCCTGGAAGCGCCACGAACCTGGCCTCGCCGGAGAAGATCAACTCTTCAGCGGATACCACGTCAACTTGAAGGGTTGCCATTGCTGTGTTTCCTGTGCGTTAAAAGAATACTTGAGTGGATCAGGGCGATTGCGAGTCAGGTCAAGCCCGGCGCGCAGTCGACAAGGTCATACTTCAGCCCATCTTTTTCGCTTTTTCGAACGCTTCGTCGATTGAGCCGACCATGTAGAAGGCCTGCTCGGGCAGATGATCGCATTCGCCAGCAACAATCATCTTGAAGCCGCGGATCGTTTCCTTCAATGGCACATATTTGCCCGGCGAGCCGGTAAAGACTTCAGCCACATGGAAAGGCTGCGACAGGAAACGCTGGATCTTGCGCGCCCGCGAAACGGCCAGCTTGTCGTCAGGTGACAACTCGTCCATGCCGAGAATCGCGATGATGTCGCGCAGTTCCTTGTAGCGCTGCAAAGTCCCTTGCACCGAACGAGCGACGTTGTAATGCTCTTCGCCGACGACGTTCGGATCGAGCTGACGCGAGGTCGAGTCCAGCGGATCAACCGCAGGGTAGATACCCAGCGAAGCGATGTCACGCGACAGCACGACGGTCGAATCCAGGTGGGCAAAAGTCGTTGCAGGCGATGGATCGGTCAAGTCATCCGCTGGCACATAGACGGCCTGGATCGACGTGATCGAACCGATCTTGGTCGAAGTGATGCGCTCTTGCAGACGGCCCATTTCTTCAGCCAAGGTCGGCTGATAGCCCACAGCCGAAGGCATACGACCCAGCAGCGCCGAGACTTCGGTTCCGGCCAGCGTGTAACGATAGATGTTGTCAACGAAGAACAGCACATCCTTGCCCTCGTCGCGGAAGGACTCGGCGATCGTCAGCCCGGTCAAGGCCACGCGCAGACGATTGCCCGGAGGCTCATTCATCTGGCCGTAGACCATCGCGACCTTGGAGTCTTCCAGCGTCTCGAGATTCACGACGCCCGAGTCGGCCATCTCGTGATAGAAGTCATTGCCTTCACGAGTGCGCTCGCCGACACCAGCAAATACCGACAGACCCGAGTGCGCCTTGGCGATGTTGTTGATCAGTTCCATCATGTTGACGGTCTTGCCAACTCCGGCGCCGCCAAACAGGCCGACCTTGCCGCCCTTGGCAAACGGGCAGACCAGGTCGATCACCTTGATGCCGGTTTCCAGCAAGTCCTGCGACGGGCTCAGCTCGTCATATGCAGGGGGCTTGCGGTGGATCGGGGCAGTTTGTGCCTGATCGACCGGACCGCGCTCGTCGATCGGATTGCCCAGCACGTCCATGATGCGGCCCAAGGTGGCGCGGCCCACTGGAACCGTGATGCCGGCACCGGTATTGCGCACCATCAAGCCGCGGCGCAGGCCATCGCTCGAACCCATCACGATGGCGCGCACGATGCCGTCGCCCAGCAATTGCTGAACTTCCAGCGTCAGTCCGGAATCCGAGCCCACCAGCTTCAAGGCGTCATACACCTTGGGCATCTGTTTGCGCGGAAACTCAACGTCCACCACAGCGCCGATACACTGGACAATCTTGCCCTCAGCACTTGCTACCTGTTGCATGTTCGACATGTTCGTACCTTTAAGACTTGCAGATTCTTGATTCTTGGGCGCGGTAAGCTTTGGCCGTTTTAAACAGCAGCAGCTCCAGCGACGATTTCGGACAGTTCTTTGGTGATCGCTGCTTGACGCGTACGGTTGTAGATCAGCTTCAGCTCGCCGATCACATTGCCCGCGTTGTCGGTTGCAGATTTCATCGCCACCATGCGCGCCGAATGCTCTGACGCCATGTTGTCGGCTACCGATTGGTAAGCCAGCGCTTCGACATAACGCAGCAGCAAAGCGTCGATTACCGTTTCGGCGTCAGGCTCGTACAGATAGTCCCAACCATGTCCTGGCGGCTTGACCACCAGCGCATCGGCCGCCAATGGCAACAACTGCTGCACCATCGGCTCCTGCTTCATCGTGTTGATAAAGCGGGTGTAGCAGAGGTAAACAGCCGAAAGCTTGCCTTCAGCATACGCGTCGAGCAGCACCTTGACCGGACCGATCAGCTTTTCGAGGTGCGGCTGATCACCCAGTTGGGTGACCTGAGACAGCACCGGCACGCCGATACGGTTCAGAAAACCA
Source organism: Roseateles toxinivorans (assembly GCA_945898095.1). Classification (GTDB taxonomy): domain Bacteria; phylum Pseudomonadota; class Gammaproteobacteria; order Burkholderiales; family Burkholderiaceae_C; genus Paucibacter_A; species Paucibacter_A toxinivorans_A. Next base: position 2,725 of record CAMDHE010000203.1, read on the forward strand.
AGGCCCTTGTTGCCGATTGCAACTGCTTGGCTCTTCACGCCCTTGGCTTCGAGACCCTTGAGCTTGGCGGTCAGCGCGCGCAGCAGATTGGTATTCAGACCGCCACACAGACCCTTGTCGGTCGTGACGACGATGAAGCCCACCGGCAGCTTCGCGTCATTGGCCACCATGAAGGCATGCTTGTACTCAGGCGTGGCCTGGGCCAGATTGGCTGCCAGGCTGCGGATTTTCTCGCTGTAAGGACGTGCAGCGCGAACCCGCTCCTGCGCCTTGCGCATCTTCGAAACCGAAACCATTTCCATGGCCTTGGTGATCTTCTTGGTGTTTTCGAAGCTCTTGATCTTGCCGCGAATTTCCTTGCTTGATGCCATGATTTCTCCTGTTCAGATGAAGCGGGCGTCGGGCTCTGTCGAGACTTGGCGTCCGCTCTCTCGTGGCAATTAGGCGAAGGATTTCTTGAAGGCAGCGACGGCCGCAGACAACTCGCCTTCGGCGTCCTTGTCCAAGGCCTTGCTGTCTTCGATCTTCTTCAGCAGGTCAGCGTGGCTGGTCTTCAGGTGCAGATGCAAGCCGGCTTCAAAGGCCAGAACCTGTTTCACGTCCACATCGTCCATGAAGCCCTTGTTGACGGCGAACAGCGTCGCGCCAGTCAAGGAGATTGGCAGCGGCGAATACTGTGCCTGCTTCAACAACTCGGTCACGCGCGCACCGCGGTCGAGTTGCTTGCGGGTGGTTTCATCGAGGTCAGAAGCGAACTGGGCAAAAGCCGCCAGCTCGCGGTACTGCGCCAAGTCGGTACGGATACCGCCGGACTGGCCCTTAATGATCTTGGTCTGGGCCGAAGAGCCGACACGCGACACCGAGATACCCGCATTGATCGCCGGACGGATACCTGCGTTGAACAAGGAGGTTTCCAGGAAGATCTGACCGTCGGTGATCGAAATCACGTTGGTTGGCACGAAAGCAGACACGTCAC
>CAMDHE010000204.1 GCA_945898095.1 Roseateles toxinivorans
ATGACCTGGCGCCGATCGGCTACTGCACGGTCGACGCTACCGGGACGATCATCAGGGCCAATCTGCGCGCTGCCTCCTTGTTCGGTGTTGAGCGCAGTGAGCTGAGCGGCCAGCAACTGACGCGCTATATCGAGCCGCAAGACCAGGACAGCTTTTACCTGCTGCGCAAGCAGGTGCAAGACAGCAATGCAGGCCGGTCGGTTGAACTGCGCATGGTAAAGGGCTTGCGTCAACTGGTCTGGGTGCAACTGACGGCGACTGCAGCGACCGACAAGTCAGGCCAGCCGCTGCTGCTGGTCGTGCTGACCGATGTCACCGACCGCAGGCTGGCCCAGGCGGCGTTGCAATCTTCGCTGCAGGAAAAGGTGGCGTTGCTCAATGAAGTGCACCACCGGGTCAAGAACAACTTGCAGGTCATCACCAGCCTGCTGCGACTCGAGACCCACCGCGGCCACGAAGCAGGCGTCAAGTCGGTGCTGGACGAAATGCAGGGACGTATCCGCTCAATGGCGCTGCTGCATGAATTGCTGTATCGCGAAGGCAACTTTGCCTCGGTCGATCTGGGGCAGTACCTGAGGCGGCTTTGTACCGAGACCTTGCGCGCGCTGCAAACCTCGCCGGGCCAGATCAAGCTCGAACTCGAGCTGGCTTCGGTCAAGGTCAGCATGGACCAGGCGACGCCTTGTGGCCTGCTGGTCAATGAGCTGATCTCTAATTGCGTCAAGCATGCCTTCCCGGATGGACGCCAGGGCATGGTCAAGGTCGAGCTGCAGCCGCTTGAGGGCAAGGAGCAATTTCAACTGCGGGTCAGCGACAACGGGATTGGCTTGCCGGCAGACTTCGAGGATCGGCGCAAGACTTCGCTGGGATTGCAACTGGCAGGGGATCTGGCCGGCCAGCTCGGCAGCAGCCTGGTTATCGGGCCCGCTGCCAGTTTCAGCCTCAGCTTCCTGCCGGGCGCCCCGGTGATCTCGGCCAGACCCGCTTGATCGACATGGATGCTGCCGTGCCGCGCATTCTGATCGTTGAAGACGAGGTGATCGTCGTGCGCGACATCGAACAGCAATTGCTGGAAATGGGCTATCAGCCGGTCGGTCATTGCGCCACAGCCGAACAGGCGATCGAGCTGGCCGCGCAGCTGCGTCCGGATCTGGTGCTGATGGACATCCAGCTGGCTGGCGCCATGAGCGGCGTCGCTGCTGCCGAAATCCTGCGCCGGCAATATGAACTGCCGGTGGTGTTCCTGACCGCCTTTGATTCGGATGCGGTCATTTCCAGCGCCAAGCTGGCCGAGCCTTACGGCTATATCCTCAAGCCCTTTTCCGCCAGCGAGCTGAATGCAACGCTGGCGGTGGCCTTGTTCAAACACCAGGCCGAGCGCCGCTTGAAAGATCTGGCCGGGCATCTGCAGGCGGTGCTGGACGGCATGTTCGACAGCACGGTGACGATCGACGAAAAAGGTCTGATCACCTCATTCAACAAGGCTGCCAGCGCCAGCTTCGGCTACAGCAGCGACGAGGTTGTGGGACGCAATGTCAGCTTGCTGATGCCGGAGCCGCATCGCAGCCAGCATGATGGCTATCTGCAGCGTTATCTCAGCAGCGGCGTGCCCCATGTGATCGGGATGCCGCGCGAGTTGGCCGGCCAGCGCCGCGACGGCAGCGTCTTTCCGCTGAAGCTGTCGGTCTCGGAGATTTCGCGCGCGGGCCAGACCACTTTCGTCGGACTGCTGCGCGACATTACCGAAGAGCGCCGGCAGCTCGATGAGATCCAGCGCCTGGCTTTCTACGATCCGTTGACCGGATTGCCGAACCGGCGCTTGCTGATGGATCGCCTCAAGCAAGCGCTGGCGAGCTCGGAGCGCAGCCACCGGCATGGCGCCCTGATGTTTCTTGACCTCGACCATTTCAAGCAGCTCAACGACATCCTCGGCCATGATGTCGGCGACCAGTTGCTGCAGCAGGTCGCTGCCAGGATCCATGCCTGCTTGCGCGAGACCGACAGTGTTTCGCGCCTGGGCGGCGACGAGTTCGTGACGCTGCTGGAATCCCTTAGCGCCGAGGTCGGCGAGGCCGAGGCCGAGGCGCTGCAGGTTGCCAACAAGATTCTGCGGGCCTTGGACCAGCCTTACAAGCTCGGTGACAACATCTACCAGGGCACCTCGAGCATCGGCATCACGCTGTTTAGCGGCGAAAGCGAAAGCGTTGAAGCCTTGCTCAGGCATGCCGATCGGGCCATGTACCAGGCCAAGGCAGCCGGACGCAATAGTGCCTGTTTCTATGATCCGGCGAGGCCTTATGACGAGCAGGCGTCGCAGCGCCAGCGGGACTTTCTGGCCGCACCTGCAGCGCCTCAGAGCAAGCCCATTCCTCCGGCATAGCCGGTCAGTTCGAGATAGCCCAGGCCCAGGCGCTTGCCGTCAGGGGCCAGCAACTCTGCCGCGCCCTCCCAGTAGCGCATGCCGGTGCTCAGGCGCGCATCGATCTCCTGGGCATCGAACAGCGCTTTCAGTTGCATCCTGCCGGCCGGGGTCTGCAGCGCCCAGTCGACCGGGTAGGCAGCACCCTCAGCGCTACGCCAATGCCGCAGCGGCTGCATGCCGACATCAGCCGGCGCGAAATTCAGCGTGCTGCCATCTGCCCGGCGCCAACTGCCGCCTTGCCAAAGAATGCTGCCGTCCTTGCGGCGCAGGCGAAAAACCGTGAGCGCGCCACCATCGATCAGGTTGATGCCCAGCCAGTCCCAGCCGGCAGCCTGGTCTGCGCCTGGCGAGCCGAGCAGGCTGTCTGACCATTCATGGTCGAGCCAGGACAGGCCTTGCAAACTCAAGCGCCGGCCCTTGATCTTCAAGCTGGCCTGGGTCTGCAATTGCACCTCGCTGGTGTAGAAGCTGGTTTGCTGCGGGCCTTTGCGCGACAGGCCTTGTTCGCCTTGCAGCAGCAGCGGCTGGCTTGTCTGCAGTTGCAGCTCGAAACTGAATTCCAGGCTGCTCATCTTGGCGCTATAGCCTGCAGCTTGGCGCTGCAGGGACCAGTCGCGCAGCAGCAGCGAACAGTCGCTCGAGTCGGCCTCGGCCAGGCCAAAACCAAGGCGTGCAATGCGCTGCTGGTGCAGCAGGCGCCGCTCGGCCAGATCACTGACCGCGGCATGGGCGAGCAGCAACTGGCGCGCAGCAAAGCGGCTCGGATGGTCAGCCGCTGCCGGGCCTTTGACGCGGAAGAAGGTCAGCTGAAAGCCATACAGCGGATCCTGGCCGCCGGCCCCGAGCAGGCCGGTCAGGTACCACCATTCGGTCCTGGTTTCGGGGTGCGCGCCATGGTCCCGCGGGAACTGCAACTTGGTCGGTTTCGTTCCTGCTGCTGCAGAGGCAGCCAGCGGGCTGGCGAGCAGCCATCGGCGCAAGCGGCTGAAGTTCATCACCAGTCCTCCTTGACCGCCTGCACCGCATCGGCCCTAGCCGCGCGGCGACCGGCCAGCAAGGCCGAGATCAGTCCGGTGGCAAAGACCGCAGCGAGCAGGCCGATCAGCCGCAGCCAGGGCAGGCTGAGGTCCCTGCTCCAGTGGAAACTCTGCGGATTGACGACGAAGACCAGCACCGCACTCAAGGCCAGCCCG
>CAMDHE010000205.1 GCA_945898095.1 Roseateles toxinivorans
ATCGAGTGGCGTGGTCACCGCCACATCTTCGCTGCGCTCCAATGGCAAATTATTCCAGACCGCCTGGATCACCGGCTGGGCAGCGCCGCCACGGTTCAACAGGACGGCCACCACGGCCAGCCGGCCATCGATGTCCTTGTGCACCAGATGCACGACCATGTCGAAGGCGCGCCCGTTGACGCGCTCTTCGGCAGGCTTGTGGAAATGGAACTGGACCAGCTCGTAGCGACGCCCCAGCACTTCGATCGTGCTGCCTGGCGCGACGTTGACCTGGATCGTGTGGCCGTTGTCGACCACCCGATAGCCGCCCGCCTGGTAGTCGAACTTGACCGGCGCCAACTCGACCTTGACGCCATCACGGATGTCGATCGGACTCTGGCGAGTGCCGGTCGCGCATTTGTTGTTTTCCGGGCTGAGCTTGCCCCAATTCTCAGGGCCGCCAGCGCCTGAATAGGACCAATGGGCGACATGTTCAGCCGCTTCTTTTTGTTCAACCACCACAGCGCGCTTGCGCGGCGCTGCCGGGGCCGCCGCAACGGCAGGCTTGTGGTCGGAAGTCGTCAGGATGACCTCACCCGAGCCCGCAACACGCTCCGCCAGCAATTTTCTCAAGGCTTCATCGGTATTGGGCCTGGTTTTTTTAGCCGGCGCGCCCTGCGCATCTGCCTTGGCGTCCTTGCCCTCGGCGAGCTTGGCCTTCAGCGGCGACATCGAACCGGCTTCTGGCGCCACCCCGGGCTTGATAGACGAATGCTTGGCCTCCGCTGGCGGGTCGCTGGCACCCGCGGTGGACATGAACAGCAAGGCGCTGCCAAGGACGATGGCCGAGATCAAGGGGGTCAATTTATGTTCACGCATCATGCGTCACTCCTGTGGCTGGGGTTTTCAATCGAAGTCGCTGCAATGCAGCATCTGGAACTGTGGGGGCAGCAGGCGCTGTGGTCGCGCTCGGCCCGGGTGCTGCCGGTGCGGATACCGGCTTCAAGGTCATCACGTCTGCGCAACTGGGCCAGGATGGCGCATTGGGCAAAGGCAAATGGGACGGCGTCGCCGAAGCCAAGGGCAATGGCGCCGCTTTGGCTGGAAAGAACCGCCTCCACCAGGGCTGAGGCGCCGCAGGCCCGGCTGATGAATTATCGAGTTGCGTCACGCATTGGCGCAATTGCAAGGCAATCTCGCGCGGGTTGCCAAGCAGACCCGAAACCAGGCCAGCAGCCAGTGGATGCAGACAGCCCTGGAATTCGAGCAAACCCGGGTCGCTGAAGCGCTCGCGAGCCTTGGGCGATGCCGGCAAGCGCGTTGCGACGCATTGCAGTTGGCGCCCCATCTCGAGTGCGCGTTCGCAAGTCTGCGCATCGCCAAGCCGCAACTGCTCGACCAAGGGCGCCAAGCCGTTGGCTGGCGCTTCGCAGTCTTGCAAGGTTTGTTGCCAGGCATCCAGTGGCGGTTTTGTCCCACCCAACGATGGCAGGCTGAAAGGCAGGATGTCGCTGGTATCTGCAAAGCCTGGCCCGCAGAAGGAAAACAAGACACAGAAAATCAGATTGCGCATGGTTGGAGTTATTTACTCTGATCGCGTCTCAAGGCGCCTTCGGAGCGACCGACTGACCTGCGCCGAAGCCACGGTCAACGAACTGAAGCGCCGACTGGCTGATCAAATTGGACAAGGTAGGCAATTGCAAGGTAACCAGGCCGAGCACCACCAGAGCCAAGGGCGCACTGATCGAAAATCCGACCGACATCAGGTTCAGTTGTGGAGAAATGCGGGTGATCACACCGAGCATGAAATTGGTGAACAGATATAGCGCAAAGCTCCCGCAGGACATCACCAGTCCGATTGAAAAGGCTACGCTCATCAAGCCGAGCAAACCCTGCAGATCCCAACCGGAAGGCCAGGCGCCAAAGGGCACGGCAACAAAACTGCCGGCAATGCGTTCGATGAACAGCAGATGCACATCCGCGATAAAAAATGTGGCCAGCAGCGACATGCCGAGAATTTCTCCCATTGCAGTCGACGGCAGCGCCGCCTCCGGGGCGATCGAAGTGGCAAAACTGAAACCGGCGTGCATCGACAAAGATTCGGCAAGAAAATCGACCGCCAGCATTGCCAGTCGCAAGGAGAGCCCGCAGACCACCCCGATCGCCAATTCACTGCCCACAGTCAGCATGCCGATCTGCTTCAATTGTTCCAGCGATGGCAGGGCTGTGGGGGCTACAGAAAAGGTCAGCAGCAACACCGGAGCCACGCGCAATGAAATTGGAAACGCGCGAAACGACAACATCGGCAGGGTCAGGAACAGCCCGAGAAACCGCACCGACACCAGGGCTGCGGCGGTGCCGAACACCTCGATCATGCGCAGGTCAAAGTTCATCGCGCTCAGCCCGCAATCGCCGGGATACGCAAAATCATTTCGCGCACATAGTCGACAAACATGCCCAGGGTCGCCGGTCCGGTGATTCCGATCACGAACATGACGGCAAGCATCTTGGGTACGAACACCATCGACGGCTCGTTGATCTGCGTGGCGGACTGAATGGCGCCCAGCACGATCCCGATCACCAGCACAGTCAGCAGAGTCGGCCCCGCCAGTACGACAGCCATTCGCAAGGCCATCAGGACCAACTCGATGACAAGACTTGAATCCATCCGGTCAACGCGTCAGAAAGCTCTCGACGAGCGAAGCTGCAATCAGACTCCATCCATCGGCAAGCGTGAAGATGATCAGCTTCAACGGCAATGAAAACATCACCGGCGAGACCATCACCATGCCGACCGAAGTCAGGATGCTCGCCACCGCGATGTCGACCACCACAAAGGGTAGAAAAATGACGAATCCGATCAGGAACCCGGTGCGGATTTCCGAGATCGCAAAAGCCGGCACCACGACCCGAAGCGGGGCCGATTCGCGGTCAGTCAGGTCGACCCTTGCCATGCGGGAAAACATGGCCAGATCCGACTCGCGCGTATGCTGCAGCATGAAGGTCTTGAGCGGACGACTGCCTTTTTCCAGCGCCTCTTCGAAACCGATCTTCTTGGCTTGATAAGGCTGCCAGGCTTCAACCTGGATCTTTTCCAGCACCGGATTCATGATGAACAAGGTCATGAACAAGGACAAGGCGACCAGCACCGCATTCGGCGGCATCGACTGCAGGCCCAAAGCCTGCCGCAGCAAGGAAAAGACGATCAGGATGCGGGTGAAACTGGTCATCAGCATCAACGCCGAGGGTATGAAGCTCGCGGCCGTCAGCAGCAACAGGCTTTGTACTGGCACACCGTAGTTGGTGCTGCCGCTCAAGCCTGGGGTTGACGAAAACAGTGGCATTTCCTGTGCGCC
>CAMDHE010000206.1 GCA_945898095.1 Roseateles toxinivorans
CGCTCTGCCAAGTCGGCGCCATGCCTCGGTTTTTCATCGGTGATGACGATGACTCGTGTTCCCATCAGAGGGATGTCGGCACGCCTGAATCCATGGACGATGCTGATCGACAAAACGCCGTCCCGTCCTTCGAGCTCACGCATACGCGCCACAAAACTCTTCATCGGTTCGCGCTGAGTCTGGAAAACATCGGCCATGCGACAGTTGAACACCGAGGTCATCGGACGCACTTCCCGCCGAGCCGTGCGCAGCAGAAGGTCTACCAACTCGCGACCGCGCTCCCGGATATCGGTGTGCGGGTTCTCTCGGTAACACATCAAGATCGCATTCTCGTACATGGCCTGCGAAAGATGACAATGGGGATCGAGCAGACAGCCAATCACCACGTCGGGTCCGACGATGGCCCGAACTCTGGCAATGATGTCGCCTTCGCAGTCGTCATAGCCCTGCGCAACCATGCCGCCGTGCATATCCAAGGCCACTATGTCGACGGCACCTGCCGAGGCTAGTCGTTCCAGAAGTTCATCGCGCAGATTTTCGTAGGCGTCGCGCCGGACAGCTGCCCCAGGATGAGCATGGCAATGCAGGCCGCCTACCACGTCCAGCCCAAGCTTGCGGGCGTAGATTGCCATGTCGCTACCGCGCACTGGGTCGAAAACTTCGTCACCGCGCAAAAGACCGCCTTCGCTAAAGTTCTCTAGACCAACGGGGATGGGCGAGAACGTGTTCGTCTCGGTCTGTATGCCGCCAAAGAAGAGCCGCAATGCTTTCATGGTTTAAGTCCTTTTAATTTGCCAAGCCCAGCCAGTCGCGCATCACCGAGACCCGGTCCATGCCGGGTGCGCGTGGCGCTTCGCCGGTGGTTCCGGGTGTTCGCGAGAAGCGCGGCACCGGTGAAGGCTGAGGTACACCGAAGGCACTGGTCATCGCGCCACGGGCCATGTTGTGTGGATGGGCTGCCACTTCGTCGAGATCGAGAACTGGGCTGACACAAGCGTCGCTACCCTCGAAGTGCTCGCACCAACCCTGGCGGTCTCGCAAGTGAAAAACGGCTGCCAGCCGCGCCTTCTGCGTGGGCCACAGCGCGGGGTCGTTCTGCGTGTCGAACAGGGCGTCGTCGAGCAAACCGAGCCGTTCGCGCAGGGCGCGGTAGAAGGGTGCCTCGATAGCCCCAACGGCCAGCCAGCGCCCGTCTGCGCACTCGTAGCAACCATAGTAGTGTGCTCCGCCGTCCAGCCAGTTGGTGCCGCGCGGGCCGTTCCATCGGCCTTGCGAGCGCATCCACTGGAAGATACCCATGAGCGCAATGCTGCCATCGGTCATGGACGCATCCACCACCTGGCCTCGGCCAGAGTGCTTCGTTTCGTGCAGTGCTGCCAGCAAGCCAAAGAGCAGCAACATTGCGCCGCCGCCGAAGTCGCCTACGAGATTCAGCGGTGGCACTGGCGGGCCACCCGCTTGGCCAATGCTGGCCAGTGCGCCCGACAGCGCGATGTAGTTGATGTCGTGTCCCGCTGTCAATGCCAGCGGTCCGCTCTGACCCCAGCCCGTCATGCGACCGATGACCAGTCGCGGGTTATGTTTCAAGAGCACGTCCGGGCCCAAACCCATGTGTTCGATCACCCCCGGACGGAAGCCTTCGATGAAGAGGTCGGCTTTTTCGGCCAGCGCCAGCGCCGTACTCACATCCTCGGGCCGTTTGAGGTCGAGCGAAACCGAACGTCGCCCGCGGGCTAGGATATTGGTCGGGTCATGCCGCGAACCGGGCCGGTCAATGCACACGACATCGGCACCGGCATCGGCCAGCAGTGCGCAAGCGAAAGGTGCCGGTCCTAGCCCCGCCAATTCGAGCACTCGCAAGCCGACCAGCGGACCGTGCGACATCGTGAGGGGCTCAGTTTGCCTTGCGGTACATGGTGACCACGCAGGCACCACCCAGTCCAAGGTTGTGCTGTAGCGCGATGCGTGCGCCATCGACCTGCCGCGCATCGGCCTGGCCACGCAATTGCCAGGTCAGCTCGGCACATTGGGCCAAGCCCGTCGCGCCAAGCGGATGACCCTTGGACAACAGTCCGCCTGATGGGTTGGTGACGACGCGGCCGCCATAGGTGTTGTCGCCGTCCATGATGAACTTCTCGCCGCCGCCCTCCGGTGCCAGGCCCAGGGCTTCGTAGGTCAGCAACTCGTTGGTCGTGAAGCAGTCGTGCAGTTCGCACACGTCGACCTCACCCGGCCCGATGCCGGCCTGTTCATAGACCTGGGCTGCGGCGTTGCGCGCCATCTCGTAGCCGACCACACGTATCATGCTGTGACCCTGGATAGTAGCTAGCGGGTCGGTTGTCATGGCCTGGGCCACGATCTCCACAGAACGATCACTCAGGCCCTTGCGTCGTGCGTAGGCCTCGGACACGATCACCGCCGCCGCCGCTCCGCATGTGGGTGGACAGCATTGGAAGCGTGTGAGTGGGCCGAAAATCTGCTTGGAAGCCATTACTTCCTCAAGCGTGAGCTTGTCGCGGAAGATGGCGTGCGGGTTGCGTGAGGCGTGATCGCGCGCCTTCACCGAGATCCGGCCGAAGGCTTCGTTGCTGGTGCCGTACTTGCGCTGATGCTCCTGCCCCGCGCTGCCGAACAGCAGTGCGGCCATGGGAACCTGGTCGTTCCATTCGATGGACTCGTGGGCGTGGGCGAGTTGCTGCCCCATGATGCTTGGCCGATCAGTGGCCGTGACACCCAGTGCGCCGGGATTCATCTGCTCGAAGCCCAGGGCCAGGGCCACGTCGCAAACGCCGTGCGCCACCGCTTGGCGCGCCAGGAAGAGGGCCGTCGAGCCCGTTGCGCAGGCGTTGTTGACGTTGACGATGGGGATGCCCGTGAGCCCCACTTTGTACAGAGCTTGTTGGCCACTGGTCGAGTCGCCGTAGACGAAGCCGGCATAGGCTTGCTGGACGTCGGTGTACTCCAGTCCAGCGTCCTTAAGAGCTCGGCGGGCGGCCTCGGCGCCCATAGCGTCATACGGTTCGCTGGCGCCAGGCTTTTTGAACGGCACCATGCCAACGCCGGCGACCCATGCAGCAATACTTACTTTGGTCATCTTTACTCTCCAATGTGATCAATTGAGGTTTTCAACGGCGCTTGCGGTCTAGCCCGACATTGCGCTGCGAATCAATTCCTGCGTGTATTCGTGCTGGGGCTTGTCCAGCACATCGGCGGCTGCGCCCTGCTCGACGACCTCGCCCCGGAACATCACGGCCACGTCGTCGGCCAAGTGCCGTACTACCGCCATGTCGTGGCTGAT
>CAMDHE010000207.1 GCA_945898095.1 Roseateles toxinivorans
TTCGAGCCGTGCTTCACTTCAGGCGTCGATCGTCAAGCCGATCCATCATTGATGGCCGGACGATCAGCCGAGCTCAGTCAGATCAGCGTAACGCCGGTCTTTTCCTGCACCTGCTCACGCGTTACGCCTTCGGCCAGTTCATGCAACTTGAGCCCTGCGGGCGTCACGTCCATCACCGCAAGATCGGTGATGATGCGGTTGACGACGCCGAGGCCGGTCAAAGGCAAGGTGCATGAGGGCAGGATCTTCAGGTCGAATGAACCATCGCGCTTTTTCGCCACATGCTCCATCAACACGATCACGCGCTTGACACCCGCCACCAGGTCCATCGCGCCGCCCATGCCCTTGACCATCTTGCCCGGAATCATCCAGTTGGCGAGATCGCCCTTTTCGCTGACCTGCATCGCGCCGAGGATCGACAGATTGATCTTGCCGCCGCGAATCATCGCGAAGCTGTCATGGCTGCCGAAAATGGCGCTGCCGGGAATGGTCGTTACCGTCTGCTTGCCGGCGTTGATCAGGTCAGCGTCGACTTCATCTTCAGTCGGAAACGGACCGATGCCGAGCATGCCGTTTTCGCTTTGCAGCCAGACCTCGATGTCCTTGGGGACGAAATTGGCGACCAGCGTCGGGATGCCGATGCCAAGGTTCACATAAAAACCGTCTTCTAATTCCAGCGCCGCGCGGGCCGCCATTTGGTCTTGAGTCCAGGCCATGATCAGGCTCTCCAGTCAGTTCGGGAACTTGCCGCTCGCTTATCTCAGGCAGCCGGTCCCGCAATCGGTTATTTGGCGGAAGTTTCGGTCAGCGTGCGCTTTTCGATGCGCTTCTCGGGATGCGCATTGACGACGATGCGGTGCACATAGATACCGGGCAGGTGAACTGCGTCAGGGTCAATCTCGCCGAGTTCGACCAGATGCTCGACTTCAACCACCGTCAGCTTGCCCGCCATCGCCACGGCCGGATTGAAATTGCGGGCGGTGCGGCGAAACACCAGATTGCCGCTCTTGTCGGCTTTCCAGGCCTTGACCAGCGAAATATCGGGCTGCAGCGAGCGCTCCATCACATAGGTCTGGCCGTCGAATTCACGCAATTCCTTGCCATCGGCGACGATCGTACCGACTCCGGTACGGGTGAAGAATGCAGGGATGCCGGCACCGCCGGCGCGCAGTTTTTCGGCCAATGTGCCTTGCGGCGTGAATTCGAGTTCCAACTCGCCCGCCAGATATTGACGTTCAAACTCCTTGTTCTCGCCGACATAGCTGGAGATCATGCGCTTGATCTGGCGCGTCTCGAGCAGTTGTCCGAGGCCGAAACCATCGACGCCGGCATTGTTGGAAATTACCGTCAAATCCTTGGCACCGCTGTCGCGCAAGGCTGCAATCAAGGCCTCGGGAATGCCACAAAGGCCGAAACCACCAACCGCCATCAACTGCCCGTCGGCAACGACGTCTGCAAGCGCAGCCGCCGCGCTCGGATAAAGCTTGTTCATCAAAGTCTCCGTCTCGAATTCACCAAGGCCAGAGCGTACTACTTAAGCGCTTACGTAATCGTTACGTAGAATCGCCTAAGGGCCAACCGAGCAGCCCCGGACATATTCGCCATGAGCCCACAAGAATTGCAAGCCCTGATGCCCGCGGTCTTCGCCCCTTGGATCATCGCGATGGATATGGAGCTTCTCGAAAGCCAGCCAGGAAGCGTTCGCATCCGGCTGCCAGTCAAGCAAGAATTCATGCATGTCGGGCAGATGATGTGCGGCCAAGCAGTGATGGCGGCAGCCGATACGGCGATGGTGCTGGCGCTGATCAATGAGTTGGGTGAATTCAGGCCGCTGACTACCGCGCAACTGCAAACCAGCTTTTTGCGCCCGATCGCCGGCGATCATTGCATCGTCACCGCCAAGATTTTGCGCCGTGGCCGGAAATTGGTATTCGGCAGCTGCGATATTGCGAACCCTGATGGCAGGCTCGCCTCGCAGGCCACAAGCACGCTAACCCTGCTCTGATGAGTCTCGACTACCGCAGTGCCTTTGAACTCGCGCCGATCGGCCTGGTCCTGTCGGCCGACCGGTTGATCGTCGACTGCAATAAGCAATTGCTCGACATGTTCGGCGCCACGCGCGATCAGCTGATCGGCCAGAGTTTCGAAAAGCTCTATCCCACTGCGGTCGAATTCGAACGCACCGGTGAGCGCATCAAGGCCAGCCTCGACGCCAAGGATTCACCGCTGCCGCTCGGGCATTACGCCGATGACCGGGTGATGAAGCGGGTTGACGGACCCAGAGCTGGCGAGCTCTTCTGGTGCCACGTTGCAGGACGAGCACTGGACCCGGCCGACCCACATGCAGAGGGCATCTGGAGCTTTCAGGATCTGTCAGCGCATCGCCGTCTGAAAGTCGAGTTGACACCGCGTGAGCGCGAAATCGCCGCCTTGCTGATGGCCGGTCTGACCAGCAAATTGATCGGTCGCCGCCTGGCAATCAGCCCGCGCACCGTCGATGTCTACCGGGCCCGCCTGATGAAGAAATACAGCGCGGCCAGCACGCCCGAACTGATCCACAAATTGCTCGCCTGAGGGCGGCAAGGCCAGCTTCAGCTGCCGCGGACCCTGCCGCGACCCAAACTCGCACAGGGCAACTCGACCCAGCGGTAGAAAGCCGCCCCGGCCAGATTGCTCAGCAGCCAGGCTGTCAGCGTCGCCACCAATGCCCAAGCCCAGGCAGCTACAGGCGAAGGTTGGAGCATGACCAAAGCCACATTGACAAGCAGACAGACCGGGAAGTGAATCAGAAAGACTGAATATGACACCCGGCCCAGACTCGCCAGCCGCTGCAGCGGCTGGCCGAGATAGGCGCTCAAGGGCGCTGCATAGGCCAACGCCCAGGTCGCGGCCAGAGCGACCAGCAAACGTTCACGGAAGTCGAAGGCCAGCGCCACGCAAACCAGCAGGCTCAGCAATGGCAACAGAAAGCGGTCTCTAGGTTTGTCCAGTCCGATCGCCAGCAGCGCTCCCAACCCATAACTGGCAAAGAAATAGCTGCCCCAGATGTCCCAATCGGGATTCAGGTTGAAGAAAAACAGTGAACCCAGGAGGCCCAGCAGGCACAGGTAGCGCCAGCTGCGCAAGTCTCGGCCCAGCGCAAAGAGTAAGGCCAGCAAGATGAACAGCTGCAGATCGATCGAGACATACCAGACCCCGGCACTGATTGATTCAATGCCAAGCAT
>CAMDHE010000208.1 GCA_945898095.1 Roseateles toxinivorans
CCGCCGTCAAAGCCGCTTTGCGCATCCCGGTGGTGGCCAATGGCGACATCAACTCGCCGCAAAAAGCCGAACTGGTGCTGGCCTTGACCGGCGCCGACGCGGTGATGATCGGCCGAGCGGCCCAGGGCCGGCCCTGGATTTTCCGGGAAATCGCGCATTACCTGGCCACCGGCGAAACCCTGCCCGCACCTGCCGTACTGCAGGCCGGCGACTGGCTGACCGAGCACCTGCACGACCATTACAGCCTCTACGGCGAGCTGACCGGCATGCGTACTGCGCGCAAACATATCGGCTGGGCCGTCAGCGAGTTGCCAGGCGGCGAAGAATTCCGCCAGGTGATGAACCGGCTGCAAAGTTGCGCGGCACAGTTGCAGGCGCTGAAACAATGGTTTTCTGAACTCGCCGACCGATATGAGCGATTGCCCTATCTTGTCAGCGCGAGCCAGGAACCGACAATGATGAACAACGAATCTCCGAGGCCAGCAGCGTGACACCCAAATCAATCGAATCCTGCGTGCGCGAAAATCTCGAACTCTATTTTCGTGACCTCGGCGGAGAAACCCCCCATTTCATGCACGACATGCTGATCAACCTGGTTGAAAAGCCGCTGCTTGAAGTGGTCATGCGCGAAGCCGAAGGCAACCAGAGTCGCGCCGCTGAATGGCTGGGCATCAACCGCAACACATTGCGCCGCAAGCTGAGCCAGCACCAGCTGCTCTGAAGCAACAACGTCCCACAACCCCGAGCTGACATGCCCCAACTGACCGCCCTGATTTCCGTTTCCGACAAGACCGGCATCGTCGAATTCGCCCAAGCCCTGCATCATTTGAAGGTCCGCCTGCTGTCCACCGGCGGCACTGCCAAGCTGCTCGCCGATGCCGGCCTGCCAGTGACCGAAGTCGCCGATCACACCGGTTTTCCCGAAATGCTCGATGGTCGTGTCAAGACCTTGCACCCGACCATCCATGGCGGCCTGCTGGCCAGGCGTGACCTGCCCGAGCATATGGCTGCGCTGCAAGCGCATGGCATCACCACCATCGACATCCTCGCCGTCAACCTCTACCCCTTCGAGGCGACGGTGGCCAAGCCCGGTTGCACGCTCGAAGATGCGATCGAGAACATCGACATCGGTGGCCCGGCGATGGTGCGCTCGGCCGCGAAGAACTGGGGCGATGTCACCGTCCTGACCGATTCTTCGCAATATGCCCAGGTGCTCGACGAGCTCGGCGCCGAAGGCCGGACCAGCGACAAAACCCGCTTCGCCTGCGCCGTTGCCGCTTTCAACCGCATCGCGCAGTACGACGCCGCAATCAGCAACTATCTGTCGGCACGCCAGGACGACGGCAGCATCGCCGCCTTCCCGGCCCAGATGAACAGCAGCTTCATCAAGGTGCAGGACCTGCGCTATGGCGAGAACCCGCACCAGAGCGCGGCCTTCTACCGCGACCTGCACCCGGCTCCAGGATCGCTGGCGACTGCCCGGCAACTGCAGGGCAAGGAACTCTCGTACAACAATATCGCCGATGCGGATGCGGCCTGGGAATGCGTGAAGAGCTTCAGCAGCACCGCCTGCGTGATCGTCAAGCATGCCAACCCTTGTGGCGTGGCGATCGCGCCCGATGTGGCTTCGGCCTATGCCAAAGCATTGAAAACCGACCCGACCTCGGCCTTTGGCGGCATCATCGCCTTCAATCGCCCGGTCGACGCAGCGGCCGCACAGTTGGTGGCCAAGCAGTTCGTCGAAGTGCTGATGGCACCGGCCTTCAGCGACGAAGCCCGCGCGATCTTTGCCGCCAAGGCCAATGTGCGCTTGCTGGAAATCCAGCTGCCAGCCGGAGGCCTGACGGCATTCAGCCAGGGCCGCAATGCCGTCGACAGCAAGCGAGTCGGTTCGGGCATCTTGCTGCAGACGGCCGACAACCATTTCCTCAAAGCCGAAGACCTGAAAGTCGTGACGGCCCGCCAACCCAGTCAGCAGCAACTGCAAGACCTGCTATTCGCCTGGACCGTGGCGCAATATGTGAAGAGCAACGCCATCGTCTTCTGCGCTGATGGCATGACCCTGGGCGTCGGCGCGGGCCAGATGAGCCGCATCGACAGCGCGCGGATTGCCTCGATCAAGGCCGAAAACGCCGGGCTCACATTGAAGGGCTCGGCCGTCGCCAGCGATGCCTTCTTCCCCTTCCGCGATGGCCTCGATGTGGTGGTCGACGCGGGTGCGAGCTGCGTGATCCAGCCCGGTGGCAGCATGCGCGACGAAGAAGTGATCGCCGCCGCCAACGAACGCGGCATCGCCATGGTCTTCAGCGGCATCCGCCACTTCAGACACTGATTCAGGCCATGGCGCCTGCCAGCGACAGGGCTGAGATGCGACCGAGCGCATTGCCTGCGCAATCCGCGACGCACTACGAAGGCCTCGGTTCATGCTTGCGCCGAGGCCGAAACCCACCACAGCAGCCGCCTGCCGTGTCTGAGTCAGACCGGGCGGCCTGCCCTGCTCACTGCCCCATCACGATGCCTTCGCGCCTTGGGTCGGCGCCGCCGACCCAGCACTGCGGCGTGCGCTGCAAGTCCTGCAGCCCGCTGGGCAGCGGAACTTCTGAAACGACATGCCCGCGCTGCCGCATTGCCTCGGCGGTCGCAGGCGGGAAGCGTCCCGCTTCCAGCAGGGTCGGCCCGTTGTAGCTGCTCCAGTTTCCAAAGCGTACTTTCATAGGGCAGTTTCAAGTCCCAAGTGCAACACCCGGTTCAATGGAGTTGAATTGATGGTTGAGAAGAGGCCCTGAGCATTCGCCCAAAGACCTCCAGCGGGGAGTGAAAATCATGGGTCGCTCGGGGTCGTTGGTTGAGCTTATCGGCAATGGCATCGAGATCTTCCTGGGAGTGAACCGATAAATCGGTTCCCTTTGGCAGGTACTGGCGCAGCAACCCATTGGTGTTCTCGCAACTGCCCCTTTGCCATGGGCTGTGGGGATCACAGAAATAGACCTTGACGCCCGTTTGCGCTGTGAGTTCGGCGTGCCTGGCCATCTCCTTGCCCTGGTCGTAGGTCAAGCTCAGACGAAGCGGTGCTGCGATCAAATTCAGCTTGGCGGCAAAACCAAGCACCGCTGAAGCTGCGGTGGCGTCGTCCATCCTGGCCAGCAGCACCAAACGACTGCTGCGCTCAACCAGCACGCCAACCGACGA
>CAMDHE010000209.1 GCA_945898095.1 Roseateles toxinivorans
GCTGCTGGATGATGGGTGCTTCAGCACTAGGGTCATCCCTAAACTGTTACCAAAGTAACTGAGTTGAGCAACACAAGAATCCATCATCTTTGTTAACTTCACGGAGTTCACAGCATGAACCATCGTCGCCACAGAAGATTCACAGATAGGAGTCTCCGCCCATGAAATGGCCATCAGACCGCATTGCCCACAGCGCCCCCAAGAGTTTCGGGATGTTCGCATGGCTGAATTGAAACAGCAACGCCCGTCAGGAGCCGTGTTGTGAACGTACTCTTCATCATGGCTGACCAGCTACGCTGGGACCATCTGTCGTGCGCCGGCCACCCTTACCTGCAAACGCCGAACCTCGATGCGCTGGCCGCGCGCGGGGTGCGGTTCTCGCAGGCCTACGTCACTAGTGGCGTGTGCGGCCCCAGCCGCATGAGCTACTACACCGGCCGCTACCCCATCAGCCATGGGGCGACCTGGAACCGGGTACCGCTGTCCATCGGCGAGGTGACGCTGGGCGAGATGATCCGCGCCAACGGAGCCTTACAAGGCGATGCTGCATCGGGCCCCGATCTGTGGCTGGCCGGCAAGACCCACGTGATGCAAGATTGGGACGGGTTAAAGCGGCTGGGAATCGAGGGTACGTGTGAACTAGGCCACCTGCTGCAGCGCGGTGGATTTCGCGAAATCGACCGCCACGACGGCCACCATGAGACCGGTGACGCGCAGGGTTACGGCGCATGGCTGCGAAAGAAGGGCTACAGCAGCGCCAACCCCTGGGGCGACTATGTCATTTCGGCCATCGACGAGACCGGGCAAGTGGTTAGCGGCTGGAACATGCGCAACGTGCACTTGCCTGCCAGGGTGAAGGAGCCCCATTCCGAGACGGCCTATATGACCGATCAAGCCATCGACTTCATGCGCCAGCAGGGCAGTCGTCCCTGGGTTTTGCACCTCAGCTACGTGAAGCCGCACTGGCCCTACATGGCGCCCGCCCCGTACCACGCGCTTTACCGGGCCGAGCACTGCCTGCCTACCGTCAAGCGAGCCTCGGAGCTTTTGGGTGCGCACCCGGTGGTTGCCGCCTACCGCGAACACGAGGAAAGCCAGACCTTCTCCCGCGACGACGTGGTACGCCACGTGCGTCCGGCCTACCAGGGGCTCATAAAGCAGCTGGACGACCACCTGGGTCGACTGTTCAATGAGATGGATGGCATGGGCCGCCTGGACGACACCCTCGTGATCTTCTGTGCCGACCACGGGGACTTCCTGGGCGACCACTGGCTGGGCGAAAAGGAGCTGTTCTACGACACCGTGCAGCGTGTGCCGTTCATTGTGGCCGACCCGCGCGCGACCGCCAACGCCTCGCGCGGGCGGGTGGATGAACGGTTCGTCGAGTGCGTGGACGTGGTGCCCACCATCCTCGAAACACTGGGTATCCCGGTGCCCAGCCACCGAGTAGAGGGGCGCAGCCTGCTTCCCTTGCTTCGTGGTGAGACTCCAGCTTGGCGTGACTTTGTCTACAGTGAATTGGACTACGGCTTCAAGGCGGCTCGGCTTGCTCTGGGCCGTACACCCCAGCAGTCACGCGCATTCTCGTTGCGCTCGGTCACGCACCGCTATGTGAATTGGTTGGACCTGCCAGAGCAACTGTGGGATCTGCGCACCGACCCCGACCAGTTTGAGGATCTGGGCACCGACGTCACATCGCAGGCCCAACGTCAAGCTATGCGTGAGACCTTGCTGGACTTCATGGCTCGCCGCAAGCACCGCACGACCTTGAGCGACGAGGCGGTGGAGCGTAGCACCAACCGACACAAGGCCGGGGGCGTGTTCTACGGCCAGTGGTGAGCAGCAGATCGGCGATCTCCAGATCTACTGATGGTCAGGCGCGTGGAATCAGGCGACGCTCGACCACATTGCCCGAAATGGTCACGGAGGCATCTGACATCAGGTACATGAGGGTGGGAACTACTTCTACGGGCTGTGAAACGCCAAGCGATAGCTCGTACATCGCCAACTCCTCCTTGGTGGCCGATTGCAGGAACACCGGCGTGGCCACGAGCCCGGGCGACAAGGCGTTGATACGCACCCCGAATGTACGCAACTCCAGCGCCGCGCACTTGACGAGTCCGGTGATACCCGCCTTGGTCGCGGCGTAAGCCGCTGCGCCGGGCCAGCCGTTGGTCGCTAGGCCGGAGGTAAAGGCGACGATCGATCCGGACTTTTGCGCCTTCATTACCGGGAACAGCGCGCGCAGAAAATAAAAGATACCCGACAGATTCACATCTAGATGTCGCTGCCAAGCCTCATCGCTCGTTTCATCAATGAGGCTGCGGTGTTGGATGGCGCTCGAAAGCACGGCTCCGTCGATGCGCCCCTGAAGCATGAGAACCTCGTCGACCAGCGCCTGAACGGCCGCAGAGTCTGCGATGTCGATACGGCGAGGCAGCCAACGTGCATGCACGACACGCGCCAAACCGTCCGCATCGATGTCTACCGCGATCACCGTCGCGCCTGCTTCCAGGAAGGCGAGGGCCGTCGCGTGACCGATGCCCGATGCCGCGCCGGCGACGACCAATGTATGGCCGGAGAAATCGTAGTGGGCTTTCATGGCGTGGCGGCTCGCAATGGTGGGGGCAGTCCGGTGATGGCCTCGTAGAGGGCTTGAGCGGAGGCGGAGTCCCCCATCGGCTCGATGGCTGCGATGTATTCGTCGGGACGCACCAGCAACAAGGTGCCAGGTGAGATGCCCAAGCGCCGGAACAGGGCGTTGCCAGGGTCTAGCAGGCTGCGGTCGCGCAAGCCCGAGTCAAAGGGCGCATCGAAGCGTGACACCACCCAGTGGTCGAGCGCGGGCGATACGTTGGCCGGCACGACGGGGCGGCGTCGCACGTCGGCAAAATACAGCGCGATGAACTTACCAGCACATAGATCATGAATGCGCTGCTGGCGTCCGTCAGGTGTGTGCACAAGGTAGTCGGGCAGCCGGTCACCAACAGCGACCGCGGGGCGAGTGCTGCGCGCGACCATTGACCAGTTGCCAGCCCCCGCGACGTCGAGCTTCACGCC